>NZ_JARJDD010000006.1:0-313218 GCF_029269935.1 Gordonia sp. N1V | reverse complement strand
AACATACACAACACATTTCACGAGACATCAAAAAGCCGATCGGTGGATCGAGGTTCAGGCCCTCAAGACTGGGGTCGACCTGTTCGCTTCCCTGCGCTTGTGGTTGCGGCAGTGGCCAGCAGGATGAGGCCGATACCGCAGGCGGCGACGATGAGCCATCCCGGGGCCAGCACCCCGGAAAGCTCGGCCGATCTGACATCGCTCGCAGGTGTCAACGCCGAGCCGAGCAATCCTCCGGCCACGGCGATACCGACGGCGGCACCGACCTGCCGGGCGGTCGACGTGATGCCGCCGGCCACACCGGCCCGCTCGGCTGGGAGACTGCTCACCGCGGTGTTGGTGATGGGCGCGTTCGCGAAACCGATACCGACCCCGAACAACGCGTACGCCACCAGCAGCAGCAGAACCGACACGTCACCGTCACCGAACAATGACCCGGTGGCCATCCAAGCGAGCAAACCACCGGCGGCCATGAAGCCACCAGCGATGAACAGCGGCCTGCGCGGGCCCCTCGAAGCGACCATCCGGCCCGAGAGTGGTGCACAGACCGTCGCGCCCGCGGCTATGGGAAGGACGGCCAGGCCCGTCGCCATGGGCGCCCAGCCGCGTCCCACCTGGAGGTAGAACGTGGTGAACAACAGGGTCATCGAGATCGAGACAAATACGGCCAAGGCCCCGAGGACGGCCGCGGTGAACTCGGGTTGACCGAATGCCGAGAGGTCGATCAGCGGCGCGGAGTGGCGTGTCTCCACACCGATGAAGACACCCGCCCCAACGACGAGACCCGCATAGATCGCCAGCATCGGCGGCGCGGTCCACCCGACATGTGGCCCTTCGATGAGTGCGCCGACGCCGAGCGCGAGCAGGGCAATCAGCAGCAGCTGACCGGCCGGATCGAGACGCCGTGTCCGCACACCGTGCGACTCCGGCACCACCGTCAGCACAGTGACCAGGGCTACGAGCACCAGCGGCACGTTGATCCAGAACACCGATCGCCACTCGAAGTTGTGGAGCAGCACGCCACCGAGCACGGGCCCGGCGGCCAAGCTCAGCCCGAATACCGACGCCCACACGCCGATCGCCCTGGCCCGTTCGCGTGGATCCGGCGTCGCCGCCACGACGATGGCCAACGCGACCGGACTCAGCATGGACGCTGACAGCCCCTGCAGCGCACGGGCCGCGATCAGCACACCCGCGTTCGGTGCCAGCGCGCACAACAGCGATGTCACACCGAACCCGATCAGGCCGATCAGGAACACCCGACGTCGACCGAATCGGTCGGCGATGGCACCCGAGGTGATCAACAGGCTTGCGAACACGATCGTGTAGGCGTCGACGACCCACTCCAGTCCGCGGGCGCCGATCGCCAGACCGTCACCAATAGATGGCAGAGCAACATTGACGATCGTGGTGTCGAGCCCTACGAGGAACAGACTCGACGCGCACACCACGAGCACCAACCGGCGTCTGGATGCGCTGAGGACATCGGACTCGGCAGTGGACACAGGCGAACCCCCTTGGACCACTGTCTCGTGGTCTGGATGCGTGAACAGAACGACGTGAGTGTGCACTGGCCACTTCAGCGATCCCCAGCGTTCTTGCAGAAACCGCAAACAATCCGGCCGTGCCACACACAGGCCGTCACACTTGAGCGGTGAACCGTGACGCACCGCCGACACCCGATGCCGATGTCACCGCGATCCTGGACGCCATCGGACCACGGTTGCGCCGGCTCCGACAGCAACGCCGGCTCTCCCTGGAAACGGTCGCGAACGACGCCGGACTCACTGCCAGCACGTTGTCACGTCTCGAGGTCGGCAAGCGACGGCCGACGCTGGACCTGCTCATCCCGCTGGCCGGGGTCTACCGCGTCTCACTGGACCAACTCATCGCCCCACCGCCCAGCGGCGATCCGCGGGTGCACCTGACGCCCTTCCGACACGACACCGGCAGCGTCGTCATCCCCCTGACCGGCTATCCGGGACGGATTCAGGTGTTCAAGCAGGTGCTCTCCCCTCGCGCACTGAAGCTCGTCACCCATCCGGGCTACGAATGGCTCTACGTCCTGGCCGGGACGCTGCGCGTCATCGTCGCAGAGCGCGACGAGATACTCACGGCGGGCGAGGTCGCCGAATTCGATACCGCAGAACCCCACTGGTTTGGCCCGGCGGACAACTCAACCGTCGAGATCCTGCACTTGTTTGGACCGCACGGTGACCAGCCGGTGCGGTGGTCTGAAGGACTCACGCACCACCCGTAGGCGCCAGGCCCGCAACCACCATCGCACCGAGCGCTTGCGCACCCGACGCAAACGGCTCGGTACCGTCCTCGGTCAGCGTGTCATGCAACGCTTTCAGTCCGTCGAAGGCGCCGACCAAGGCGATGGCGACGCTCACCGAGTCGAGATCGGCCCGCACCTCCCCGCGCTCCTGGGCTTCGCCGACTACTGCGCCGACAAGATCGACCCATTCCTGGTTCACCTCGGCCACCCGTCGACGAACCGGACTGTCCTGTCCCAGGTCGGTGAGGTTACGGGTCAGTTTCGACACCGCCCACACCGTCGGGTCGTCTCGGTGAATGGTGAGCATCGTCGGCAGCAGCGCCTCCAGACGACGACCTGCGGGGACGCTCGACAAGGCGCTGCGCACTTTGCTGACCCACTCACGGTTCTTGTCCTCCAGGACCGCCAGCGCCAGCGACTCCTTGCTGTCGAAATGAAAATAGACGGCTCCCTTGGTGAGGCCGGTGGCGTCGACCAGTACTGACATCCGTGCGTTGTCGTAGCCCAGGTCGGCGAAGACCGTCGCTGCCGAGTCGACGATGTGCGCTCGGGTACTCGCCCCCTTGGCCGTCGGTCCCGCAGGTCGTCCCACAGTCCTGCCTGACTGTCTGTTCGTCATCGGTACCCCTTCTTGCGCATTCAGCTCCGATAGTTCTCATACATTTGACATACCGCCCAGTCGGTTTATTTATTGAAGGAGAATCCATGTCCGACTTCGCAGACGCACTGTTGCGCGAAAAGACGGTGCTCGTCACCGGCGCGTCATCCGGGATCGGGCGCGCTTTTGCCCAGCGCGCATCCGCCCACGGCGCGCGACTGGTCCTGGTCGCTCGCCGCACCGACGTGCTGAACACGCTCGCCAAGGAACTACACGCATCGCACGGCACCGACGTGCGCGTGATCTCCGGTGATCTGTCCCGCCCCGGCGCCGGGACCACATTGTTCAATGACGTTGTCGCACAAGGCCTGAGTGTCGACGTCCTGGTGAACAATGCGGGAGTCGGCGCCCACGGGGATCTGGTGACGGCCAACTCAGCCGACATCGTCTCCCAGATCCAACTGAACGTGACCACCCTCGCCGAACTCACCACGTTGTTCCTGCCGGCGATGACGGCCAGAGGCAGCGGCACGGTGATCAACATCGCCAGTACCGCGGCGTTCCAGCCAATCCCCCACATGGCGGTCTACGGCGCGACGAAGGCGTTCGTCCTTTCCTTCACCAGGGCGCTGTGGGCAGAGACCAAGTCGACCGGCGTCCGCGTCATCGCCGTATGTCCAGGTGCCACAGATACAGAATTCTTCGACATCGTCGGCGAGGCCGCATCCGTGGGGCGGCGACGCACTCCCGACGACGTGGTGGACACGGCGTTGCGCGCCTTGCGTCGCCACCGACCCGATGTCGTCGACGGATTCTCCAACGCCGCACTCGCCGCCCTGAGTACCCGACTGCCCGCCAGGGTCGCCATCGCGGCGGCCGAACGGTCCGTACGCCCCTGAAGCAAGTGACCAGTTTCCACCAACGATCGACAAACGAAAGAAGTACCAACACATGTACATTCACGACTTTGCTGTAGCCGCAGCTGCCGCGGTCAACGCCCACGATCCTGCCGCAGTACTCACACTGTGGGCAGAACCCGCCGCCTATAACTCGCCCCTCACCGGACCCCAGGCCGGACTCGACGCATTGCGTTCGCGCGAAGAATCGCTCTTCGGTGCGTTCAGCGACCTCCGCGCCACCATCACGCCGCTGGGTCAGGAAGGACTCACCGGTGCGATGTTGGTGAGGTTCGACGGCACGCACGACGGCCTTTATGCGGGATTGCCTGCCACGGGCAACACGATCGCGCTGGAGATGGTCGCCATCGTCGACTTCGACGAGAACGGCAAAGTGGTCAGCGAACGTGTCATCCTCGACACCGCCGATATTGCAGCCCAGCTGACCCCATTGAGCTGAATTCTTCTCGTCCCCCCAGAGCTGCCATCCGAAGGCGGCCGATCACGCTCGAAGACGAGGAGAGTCGCTGCGACCCGGCGTCGACGATCGGTTCAAAACGACGTCGCTATTCGCGACATGAACTGTGCCACGCACATCACCAGGCCGCGGTAGCCCGCCTCTACCAGCGGCACGAGGAGTGGCATCTCACGACTGAGCACTCGCTATCGGGCCAGCGGCGCCGATATCCCCTTCGGCGGGCGATCGGGACTGCGAGGTCAAGTCCTTTGGCGTGGTGTATGGGTTGATCCTTCGTTCGGGCGTGTCGGTTAGGTGAGTGCGGGTACCTCCTGGGTGGTGTCGGGTGTGGTGGTCGTGGTGGTGGTGCGGGCTTTGGTCAGGACCTCGAGGCCGAGGTAGCGGCGGCCTTCGATCCATTCGTCGTGTTGTTCGGCCAGGACGGCTCCGACGAGGCGGATCACGGAGTTGCGGTCTGGGAAGATTCCGACGACGTCTGTGCGCCTGCGTATCTCGCGGTTGAGTCGTTCGTTGGGGTTGTTCGACCAGATCTGGCGCCAGAGCTCTTTGGGGAAAGCGGTGAACGCCAGCACATCCGCGCGAGCGGCGTCGAGGTGGGCGTGCACGGCGGGCAAAGTCTCGGCGAGGGTGTCGAGCATTTTGTCGTACTGGGCAGCCACCGCGGCGGGGTCGGGTTGGTCGTAGACCGAGTGCAGCATCGCCTTGACCCCGGGCCACGCGGCTTTCGGGCACACACTCATCAGGTTGGCTGCGTAGTGGGTGCGGCACCGCTGCCAGCTCGCACCGCCCAGGGTGGCCGCAGCGGCCTCCACGAGCCCGGCGTGGGCATCGGAGGTGACCAGTTCGACCCCCGACAGGCCCCGGGCGGTCAGGTCGCGGAAGAACGCCAGCCAGCCGGCGTGGGTTTCGCCGGTGGCGATCTGCACCCCGAGTACCTCGCGGTGCCCGTCGGCGTTGACGCCGGTGGCCACCATCACCGACGCAGTAATCACCCGCCCACCTTCACGCATTTTCATCGTCAAAGCGTCCGCGGCGACGAACGTGTACGGTCCGGAATCCAAAGGGCGGGTGCGGAACTGATCAACCTTCTCGTCCAGGTCGGCGGCCATCACCGACACCTGTGACTTCGACAGACCAGTGATCCCCAGCGACTGGACCAGCTTGTCCATCCGCCGGGTCGACACACCGAGCAGGTAACAGGTGGCCACCACTGAACACAACGCGGCCTCAGCCCGGCGGCGCCGTTCGAGCAGCCAGTCCGGGAAATAGGTGCCCGCCCGCAGTTTCGGGATCGCGACGTCGATGGTGCCCGCCCGGGTATCGAGCTCGCGGTGGCGATAGCCGTTGCGGGAGTTGACCCGTTCGGTGCTGCGGGAGTTGTAGCCGGCCCCGCACACCGCGTCGACATCGGCGGAAAGCAGCGCGTTGATGAACGTCGTCAGCATCTGGCGCATCAGATCCGGGGAGGCCTGGGTAAGGTGGTCGTGAAGAAACTGGGCAGGGTCGATACCCTGAGGGACAGCGGTCATCGTGGTCGTTCCTTTCGAGTCGGACGTAGAGAATTCACTCGAAGGATCACCCGATGGCCGCGCTCACCGTGGGAGGCTCGCAGCCACCGGGCCAGTCATACACCACTCAACAGGACTCCACTCTCGGCGGCGGTGCCTGGGGTTGAGTCGGCGGGCTAGGCGGCGTAGGCAGGTTTGCCGGCTGCGGTGGCAGACCTCAGGGTCGTCAGGGGGGAAAGTCACCCTGGTGGGGCGACTGATTGGCGGCTAATCCTCAGTGCAGCAACGAAACTGACTCGTTCTGGGTCGTGGCCGGCGTGGCTGGCGGCCTCGACCATCAAAGATAGGATCGCGTGATGGCAGCATAAGTGTCCCCAAATCTCCTGCAGCACATCGGGGGATATCGAGCGCAGCACTGTGCGGGGCCCACGTTGATGGGTTTTGAGTTCATAGAACGCGATCTCGATCTCCCACCGCTCGGTACAAGTTGGCAGCCAACTGCTGATCGTGGAGTGTTCTCGTATACGTTGTGGCGCGAAGCTATAGCAACCAATGCGGATCTGCTGTGGCGAGTCAAGACCTCGGTATCGGGCCCGAAACCACGACACGTGAGGGACTTGCCGGACGGCTCGTGACCAGCGTCCCCCACCCTGACAACTGGGTCAACCGTGCACGTGCCGAGCCCGACGGCCAGGACGAGGGCAGTAGCGATAGCGCTGCCGAGCTCAAGCGGTTGCGCGCTGAGGTGGCCGAGTTGCGGATGGAGCGCGATGTTCTACAACGATCGGTGGTCCGGTGGGTGAAGGAGGCGACGAAGTGATCCTGGCCCGCTTCATCGCCGAGCAGAGGACCGCCTATCGAGTGCCGCACACGGTCACGTGCGCGCTATTTGGCGTGAGTATGGCCTGGTTCTGCAAATGGTGTGCGCGTTTCCAAATAGCTGGCGCGACAAGAGAATTTCACACCGCTCGGGACTGTCGTTGTGACACGGTGGACCGTGCGGTCAAGGTCAAGTTCACGCAGCTACGCCGATTGCACGGTTCGCCCTGTCTGCATGTAGATCTGCGATCTGAGGGATGGACGGCCAGCGAGAAGACGCTCGCGGAGTCGATGCGCCGACAAGGTTTGGTGGCACCCCCCGGGAGTGGTCTCGCTACCCAACGGCACCGCGACCCGCTCGAACAACGCCGCCAACGGCGAACTGGGGAGGGTGTGCAGCGTGACGCGTAAGGCCATTCTGTGGCGATTATTGCGGTAATTTGTGTATCAATGTCATCTTGCGCCAGCAGTGATTCTGAGGGGATCGGTGTGTCCAGCGATTCTGAGCAGGTGCTTCTCGCTTTGAATGGAGATCCGCAGGAGGTTTCACCAGGCGTTACCGTCGCACTCGCCTGGCTGGACTCCGGCCAGGGCGACACCTATGTCGTTGCTACGCTCCATAATCAGTCGACATCATCGTATAACTTGAACCAGAACCGAGCCTATTTTTCGGTTGGAAATGAGCGGACAGCCGCATCGGACGTTCTGCCCCACGCTCCTCTTGATCCGGGATTTGAAGGCAAGGTAGCCTGGCAATTCCCAGGGGAAGAGGGCGATTTTTCCGATGCCATTCTTACCATCGAAGGCGTTCGGTGGACGGGTGACTTCACTAAGCTCACACAATCTGGCTCTGCCCGACCATCGAAATAAACCTCGGATATCGATGCATCTGAAGCATCTGTCGGCTTCTTGTCAAGCGACAGATGCCGGGAAGGCGGATCGCAAGTATGAGCGGGTGTTCGCATACGAGGGAGGTGAGGCGCGCCTCACGGTGGCGCTGCTCTGCCAGTTCCGCCGTCGCGTCAACTCTGCAAGCGACATGAGCGCGCCCGGCAAACCGTGCTGTGGCCGTCACCTGCCTCAGCCCTGGTCGGATAGGCCGCGGCGACAGTTCGTCAGCCTCCCGCGGGACGATCTGTACGGCGCCCACCACGACCATGAGGGGCTGCCCTCAAGCCACGGAAGATGCGAGCGAACCGTGACATTCCGCCCGGGCGCGGTCGACCTCGACGACGGGGATCGGGGAGTGTTCGCGGCCGAGGAGCTGGAGCACCTAATGGGTTTCAGCGCCCGGCCACCCGACATCCCATCACCGACGCGCGTTGGCGTAGGGCAGGCGCCCATAATGTTCGGCGAATGCCAGGATCATGGAGCTCTCAATGGCCGCAGCGTCGGCGTCCGGGGTCTCCCTCCACGCCACGAGTAAGTCCGCGTGGTCGGCGAGCTGCCATATGCGACGGCCACCAGAGTGGGCGACGGGTTCCCCGGATCCGTAGCGGCGGTACTCGTCCAGACGGCGACGCAGGCCCCGACGTCCGCTCGTGCCGACATTGGCTTTGCCGATATAGAGCACTCGGCTCTCGGGCACCCAGCGGTCCTGCAGGGCGTCGACGAGTTCGGTGGGATCGCGGCCCTTCCAGTGGCCTGCCGGTGAGACGTCGAGGAACACTGGCGGTTCGTCGGTACCTCTCACCACGACGTAGACGCCCGGGCCGCGGGGCACGTCCGCGGTAGGCAAGTCCGCGAACCTCACCCATCCCGAGAATCGGGAGAAGTCGATCTGGGGCGGAAGGTCACCACCGTCGGGTTGATTGCTCATCCCAGCAGTGAATCACTGCGGGGTCCGTTGGGGTTTGTGAATCGGCCACGAACCGGCTTTCCGGCACTCTCAATCAGCGGATTAGGGGTTCGAGGCCGTGATGGCGGGAAGCACTGCCCCCGTGACCGGTACTGACCAGTCGCGAGCGCCCTTTCGTGGCTCTGGTCAGTTGCTCGAGCCGGGGCGATGCGTATCGAAGCGGTCACGGTCTCGCGGGTTGAACTTGGCAATTGCGACACCGAGCGCAACGATGTCTCCATGAACGACAACCCCTCGACCGTGGTGCCCGACGACAAGCGCCAGGGTGGACTCCCGTCGTGGGCGGTCAAGACCATTGCCATCGCCGTAGTGGTCGTGCTGGCGGTCATCGCATACTTCATCCTGGCGGCGTTCCTGCCGCGTTGGTGGTCACAGAAGATCGGTTCCGCGGTCGGCCAGAGCATCACCACCGGCAGCTTCTACGGCATCGCGTTCGGGGTGGTGTGCACGCTCGTCTCACTCCTGTTGCTGGCGCTCGCCTGGCGCGCCCGTCGCTGGGGTCAGACCCGATATTGGGCGTTGGCCTTCGTCGTGCTTGCCGTCGTCGCGTCGATACCAAATCTGCTCACCCTGACCGTCGTCGCCGGCGGGGGGAGTGGGGCGCATGCCGGTGAGCGCATCCTCGACGTCGAGGCTCCGGGATTCCGTGGGGGCACCCTGGTCGGCGTGATCATCGCCGCGGTGATCTTCGCCGTCGGCGCATTTCTGTGGATTCGACTCCGCCGTCGCCGCCGCGCGGCCACCACGACCGCTGCGACGACGACGCAACCGCCCGCCTGACACCACCATCGGCAAGGCGCGTGCCGTCCAGGCGCGGTCGATAGGTGTCATTCGGTCGGGCGGGCTCGCGGGCGCGACAACTCGGGCATATCCGAGATCTCGTACACTTGGTGCAGAATTCGCCGACTCCCTGATGTGTGTGGGTCGGCATCGGCGTCAGGTGGGAGTGAGATGGGGAACGGTCGGACTCGGCTGCGGTCATCGTTGATGATCGGTGGGCTTCTGGTGGCGGTCATCGCGCTGGTGACCTCGTGCTCGCAGAAGCCGCAATACTCCAACGCCGTCGGCAGTTCGGTGCTCTACGACGACCTCCTCAAGCCAGGGGTGGAGATCACCGAATGGAACGAGCAGACGCTCGCCGACAACGCGGTCGGTATCCAGCCGGGCGCGCCGATCAGGGTTCGGGCGAGCGAGGGCGCGCTGACCGGTGTCCGCATCGGGAAGGCGGACGGCTCCACCGTTCGCGGGACCCTGTCGGAAGACGGCACGGAGTGGGTCAGCGGAGAACCGCTGGGCTACAACCGGACCTACACATTGACCGCCGACGCGGCCGGGGTCGGCGGCTCCACCTCCAAAGAGGTCTCGTTCACCACGCGGGCGCCGAGCAACCTCACACAGGCCTATCTGACCCCCAACAACGGGGAGACCGTGGGCGTCGGCCAACCCGTCGCGGTGAAGTTCGACGAGGCGATCACCAACCGCCGCGCTGCGCAGAACGCGATCCGGATCACCACGAATCCGCCGGTGCAAGGCGCCTTCTACTGGATCAGCGACACCGAGGTGCGCTGGCGTCCGGCCGAGTACTGGAAGCCCGGCACCTCCGTGGACGTCGCGGTGAACACCTACGGCATCGACCTCGGTGGCGGGCTCTTCGGCCAGGAGAATCTCAAGTCCTCGTTCAAGATCGGCCGGTCGATGATCATCACCGCTGACGACAACACCAAACAGGTCACCTTTGTCCAGGACGGCAAGGTTGTCCGCAGCATGCCCACGTCGATGGGCAAGGAGTCCACCCCCACCGACAACGGGGTGTATCTCGTCTCGGACAAGCACGACAACATCATCATGGACTCGTCGACCTACGGTGTCCCGGTCGGCTCGGCCGACGGCTATCGCACGCCCGTGGACTACGCGACCCGAATGTCCTACAGCGGCATCTTCTTTCACTCCGCTCCCTGGTCGGTGTGGGCCCAGGGCAACACCAACACCAGTCACGGCTGCCTGAACCTGAGCCCGGACAACGCCCTGTGGGTCATGAACAACACGCTGCGCGGTGATCCGGTCATCGTGAAGAACACCGTGGGCGGAACGCTCTCGGGCACCGACGGACTCGGGGACTGGAACATCCCCTGGGCGGTGTGGTCGAAGGGCAATGCCTGAGGCGGCGCCCCGAAACGACAATGCCATTGGTGATTGTTACGCTCATCTCTGACACGATTTTCGACGACGATGGGATTCCACCACCATGGGCGAACGCTCTTCCTGGGAAAACGACGACCTGACCGCCTTGCGTGACCTTGCCCGCAGCTTCTGCGAAAAGGAGGTCAAGCCCAATATCGACAAGTTCATCGACCAGCACCACGTCGACCGCGACCTCTGGAACAAGGCCGGCGAACTCGGTCTGCTGTGCATGTCGATTCCCGAGGAGTACGGAGGCGGCGGGGGTACCTTCGCCCATGAAGCGGTACTCATCGAGGAGCAGGCGCACATCGCCGACTCCTCGTGGGGCGTCAGCCTGCACAACGGCATCGTCGCCCACTACCTGCTCCAGTACGGGTCGGAGGAGCAGAAGCAGACGTGGCTGCCCAAGATGGCCAGCGGTGAAGTCGTCGGGGCCATCGCCATGACCGAACCCGGCACCGGATCCGACCTGCAGAACGTCAAGACCAAGGCGATCGCGCAGGGCGACGAGTACGTCATCGACGGGTCGAAGACCTTCATCACCAACGGCGCCCAGGCCGATCTGATCATCGTCGTGGCCAAGACCGACGCGAGCGAGGGCGCCAAGGGCATCTCCCTGATCCTCGTCGAGGCCGACCGTGAGGGATTCCGCCGCGGACGCGTGCTCGACAAGGTGGGGCAGCGCGGCCAGGACACCTCGGAACTGTTCTTCGACGGTGTGCGGGTGCCCACGAGCAACCTCCTCGGCAGCGAGGAGGGGCAGGGTTTCATCCAGCTCATGCAGCAGCTGCCGCAGGAACGTCTCATCATCGCCGTCGCGTCGGTCGCCGGGATGGAGACCGCACTGCGGCACACGCTGGCCTACACGAAGGAACGAACGGCGTTCGGGCGCCCCATCTTCGGTTTCCAGAACACGAAGTTCAAGCTCGCCGAGGTGGCGACCGAGTCGCGGATCGCACGCGTCTTCGTCGACGACTGCATCACCAAACACATCGACGGCAAGCTCGACATCCCGACCGTGGCGATGGCCAAATGGTGGACCAGCGACCGTGCCATGGTCGTCGCCGACGAATGCCTGCAGTTGTTCGGCGGCTACGGCTACATGAACGAGTACCCCATCGCCCGGATGTGGGCCGATCAGCGCGTCCAGAAGATCTACGCCGGAACCAACGAGATCATGAAGGAGATCATCGCGCGGACGCTCTGACGAGTGCCTCGCAGCAAAGCGCGATGTGCGGAGGTGGGGTTCACAGCACGCCGCTGATGTCCCCGGCGCTCAGCAGGGCGACCAGGATCGGGACGACGTGGGTGGCAGCGATGCCGTACTCGTTTCGTCCCACTTTCACCACCAGTGACGCCGCGGTGAGGATCTTCAGGTGATGATAGAGCTGCCCTGAGGTCCCGAAGTCCCCGGCGGCCTGGAGTTCGGCCACCGATGCGTTGCGGCGCAACAGGATTCGGAGGATCTCCAGGCGGCTGGGGTGCCCCATCGCCGCGAACACCTCCGCCGTGGTGGCGGCGGGGAGGTCCAGGATCGCGGCCGCGTCGTAGCCGATCCGCCATCGGATGGGTCCGGCCAGGTCGACGCTGCCTTGATAGGAAACCGTGTTCTCGTGCAGCGCGCCGTCCGAGGGGGGCGCGCTCCCCGCCGGCGCGGTGGAGCCGGCCCCCGTCGTCGGGTCGGTGCCGCCGACCTCCGGGCCACGACGTTCGTCGTTCCCGACGAGGGCTTCGAGGCGTTCGACGCGGTCGGTCAACGCCTGCACCACGGATCGGAGGTCGTCGCTCACACCACGCACCGTAGCGCGGCGGAGATCGCAGGATCGGTCAGGGCGTCGAGGAGCAGGCGCTGGTGGGTGAAGTGATCGCGGTCCTGCGCGTCGCGAGACATGTTGCGTACCATCATCGTTCCGACCGCGATCCGGCCATCGGGGGCGTGATACTCGAAGACCTCGGTGAGCACTCCCGGCAGGCTGCCGCCCTTGAAGCCCAGGATCGACCCGTCGGGTTGGCGGCCCTGGAATTCGAGCACGCCGCGGGCGCGCGCCGACCCGGGCCCGAAGCTGCCGTCGGCGATCGCCGACGCCAACGAGGTCAATGACGACGCCGTCGCGGTGATCGATGACGCGGCCTGAGTGGTGCCGGATCGGTCGACAGAGGCCAGCCGTGCCCAATACGACGCGGCGACCGCCGGGTCGTCGTGAAACCGACGGGCGGCCCGGTCCTGGTCGGCCGGGGTCTGCAGCTCCGGGTCGACCACGCCGAGGTACATGCCGAGCAGGCTGGGAACGGGCCCGTCGATGCCATACCGATCCATCACCGACCGCAGCGCGTCGTCACCGAGGTGTGCGCGAAGCAGGTCCGGTGCTGCGGAGTCGGAGAAGCGGATCATCACGTCGGCCAGTTGGGCATAGGTCACCCGCCGGCTCGGATCGAGGGCGATTCCGTTGTCGGTGTGCGGGATTCCCAGGTAGCGCAACGCCTCTCGGTGTGCACCACCGTCGAGGGGAAAGTACCACCGTTGCCACTGTCCGACGTCGACGGTGTCCTGCGGGTTCACGCGATCTGCCTCGACCGCAGCGGCGTAGGCGGCGAGATGGACGATTTTGATCGCCGAGGCGGTCGGGAACCGGGTGCCGGAGTTGAGAGCGATCCGCTCGCCGGTGAGGGTCTGCAGGTCCAGGGCGACATCGGTGCGGTGCTCGGCGATGTAGCCGAGCCAGCCGGGAATGGTGGAGGTATCCGACGTGGTGGTGCTCGGGCAGTCGGTGAGCGGGGTGTCGGCGTGTGCGAGCGGCCGATCGGTGGTAGCCGTCAGTTCGGTCAGTAGAACCGTGACGATCGTGACGACGGTGATGATGATCGCGCTCTTCATGGCACTCCCTCGACGGCGAACCTCGCAATCACGATATTACGTGATTACGGATTATTGGGGAAGTGCCGAGGACAAGGTCCTACTTACGGTCCTTGATCAGTGCCTTGACCTCGTCGGGGCTGATGTTCTTCGCCACGAGCTTGCCGTTTTTGACCTTTCGCACCGAGTAGAGGTCCTTCTTCTTACCGGGGGCGACACTGAGGCCGACCTTCTTGGCCGCCTTGTTCAAGTCCTCGAGCATGCGCCGCAGATTAGGGCATGAAAGTGAACAACAACGAATCGGCGTTGATCGGTCCGGATGCGGACGGTGTGGTCGGAGCCGGGCGGCGGTTCGTGAGGCGCCGTCGTCACCTCCCCTCCAGGTGACGACGGCGTGGTTGTTCGTCACGAACAACGGTCGTCAGTGCGGAGCCTCGCTGCTGAACTGACTGTCAGGCACAGTACCGCACCATGGTGTTATCGCAAACCGGTTCATCAAAGCCGTGTAGCGCGAAGAATGGAACTCCCGTTCAGGAGTGACGTGTACTGACGGAGAGGCTAGTTGTTTCGCGCTTAGCAATGAACTGAGTGTCACCAATTGGTGATTGTGCGTTGGTCCACACTCGTCCACATCAACGTCGGAGAATGATAGATGTATTCACATGAAGTGCGGTGCGAGACATCTGACACAGGTGCCGGGCGGCGGAGCGGCCCGGTGAGCGACTCTGCGGGGCGCCTGCGGCGGGCCAACAGTCTCGGGCGAATGATGGTCGGTCACACGGTGCGAACAACGACAACGCGTGCCACGGCGCCGCTGCGGAGCGCCGACGCGAATGTGCGCAGGCGTGACGACGCCATTCTGTCGCTCGCCGACGATCTGGTGCGAGTACTCGGCCCGATGAAGGGTGCCGCGCTCAAGATCGGACAGATCATCGCGATGTTCGATTTCGGCCTGTCCAACCGGACGACGCGCGACGAGTTCGCGGCCCGTCTGGCGCCACTGTTCGATGGGGTGGTGCCGATGGAGTGGTCGGCCATCGAGAAGGTGCTCGCCCGCGAGCTCGGCCGCGGTCTGCGCCGACTGGATATCGACCCCGAACCGCTCGCGGCCGCCTCACTCGGCCAGGTCCATTTCGCGATGCTCGACGGCACGATGCCGGTCGTGGTGAAGGTGCAGTACCCCGGGATCGATTCCGCGGTGCGCGCCGACCTCAAGAACCTCAAGCTCTTCGCAAAGGTGGGCGGCCCGGTGATGCCGGGTCTGAATCTCGACGCGATCATCGACGCGATCGCCGTCGAGGTCGCGCGTGAGTGCGACTACATCGCCGAGGCCGGTAACCAGGCGAGGGCGTGGTCTCTGTGTGTCGATCATCCGTGCTGGAAGGTGCCGCGCGTGTTCCCCGAGATGAGTACGGCGCGGGTGATGGTAAGTGAGTTCTTCGATGGTGTGCAATTCGCCGACATCGCCTCCGGGGATCGCGACCGTGCGGAGCACGCGGCAGAAGCGATCTACCGCTTCTACGGAGGTGGGGTCTACGAGAGAGGGGAGTTCTGCGCCGACCCGCACCCGGGAAACGTGCTCGGTCTGCCCGACGGCCGGCTGGGTTTCATCGACTTCGGGCTCTACGTTCGGATGTCGGCGGAGTCGCTCGCCGACCAGACACGAGTACTACGCGCGCTCATCGAGGGGCGATACCATGATGCGTACCGCGACTGCCGGGACCTGGGTATGGCCACTGCCGGATCGGTCGGTGAGGCGGACATCGTCTCGATGATGAGCGACATCGGATTTTGGTTTCTGACGGAGGATCAGGTGACGATCACGAAAGACGTTGCGCGCCGTGCCGTCACGTCGTTGTTCGTCCCGGGTGCCGCGCATCTGAGCACCACCCGCCACACCGCGTTGCCCACCGACCACATTTTCTCGCGTCGTACCGACCTGGCCGTGTGTGGTCTTCTCGGACAGCTCGACGCGACCAATCGCTGGGGCGCAATCATCCGGGAGTGGATCGATGGCCGTCCGCCCGCAACCGAGATGGGTGCCGAGATCCAGCGGTGGCGTCAGGGTCGATGACCGCACACACGAAGGCGGACAAGACTCATCGGGATTCACGGCCCGCGCGTGAGCGCATCTCTGCGGCCGCCTTCGACATTCTGTGCGAGGACGGGTACGACGCGGCGAGTGTCTCGGCGATAGCCCGGCGTGCCGGCATCAGTACCGGTGCCGTGTACCAGCACTTCGCCGACAAACAGGAGATCTTCGATACCGCTTTCGACGAGGCGGTGGTCACCCTCATGTCGGCGATCGACCCGGACTCGCTCGCACAGCTCCCCGAGGATCGCGCACAGACGGTGGATCTGGTGCAGATCATCGTCCAGCGTGGGTTCGAACTCGTCGACACGCAGCCGCGTGTCCTGAAGTTCATTGTTTCCCAATGTAGTTCGAACGATGTCGAGATCCGGCACCGCATCCTCGGACTCGAGGCGATGGCGGTCGACAGGATCGGCGACGGCATCCGCCGAGCCGTCGAACATGGGTGGATCGTCGCCGACCCGAATTCCGTCGACCTCGTCGCCCGAACCCTGCTGGTCGTGTTGGTGGCGATGGTGACCGCCTCGCCGCTCTCGGCGCCGACCCCGAACCGCACCACCCGGGATGCGTTTGCCGCGACCTGCGACGCCGTGCTGCGTCGAGGCTTGATCCCCGATTTCGGTGAACCCGAAATCGAGTCGCTCGACAAGGCTTTGACGGAGCTCACGAGCGAACAACGCCGCGTGGACCTGGCCGTGTACCACCCGCACGACCGACGGTCACGCCTGCTCGACGCGGCACTCGAGCTGTACGCCGTGCAGGGTTACCGACGGGTCCGCCCGGCCGATGTGGCTGCCACCGCGGGGCTGGGATACGGCACCTTCTACAACTACTTCGACAATCGCCGCGAATGCCTGCAGCAGGTGCTCGACCGCGAACTGCTGATCGTCGGGGGACTGGTCGCCATGGTGACGCCGATCCCTTCCTCGCATGCGGGTATGGTCGCCGATCTCACCCATCTGGTCGCGCGGGTGGCGATGTATGCCGAGGAACGGGGCGCACGACTCGCAAGCGTCATCCTCGACACCTCCGGGATCGATTCGGCTGCACTGCAGTTCATCACCGGAGCGTTCTCCCGTCTCGCGCAGATTCTCGCCGACTACCTCTTTCGCTGCCGTAATGCGGGGTTACTGGACGATCGTGTCGATCCGGAGGCCGCCGGAGCGTTGCTGATGGCCGCACTGGTCGCGATCTGCCTCCACTACGTGCAGGAGAGCCCGCAGGTGCCCTCGGTCAAGATGGTCACCGACACCATCGTGCGAACCATCGGCTGGGGGGCCGAGCACACCTTCTGAACGTGCCGTTCAGCTGCGGGCCGGGTCGAGGCCGAGGCCGCACGCCAACGTGGAGATGGCGAACGAGACGGCGGCGTCCCAGTCGACCGTGACGAATTCTGCTCTGGCGGTGGCGTAGTGATTGGCCAGTCCGCTGACCGACGCCCACAGCAGGGTCATCGCGCGATCGGGGTCACCGGTATAGCCGAACCGGGTGAGCGTGTCGTGCAGGGCTCGCAGGATACGGGCGATGGCCGCACGGAGATCGTCGACGAGTTCTGCGGGAACCCGGGCGTCGTCATTGATCACGTTCTGCGCGTCGAAGTCGCGGCCGAAGGCGAGGAATCCGGTGCGGTAGGCGGCGGCGAAATGGGTGAAGGCCTCGACGAATCCCGTTGATTGCCGCAGCTGTTCGTCGAGGTCGTCCATCATCGCCGCAAGGTGGCGGGTATGCAGCGCGACGAAGAGGCTCTCCTTGTTGGGGTAGTACCGGTAGACGGCACCGAGGGATATCCCGGCGCCCTTGGCCACCTCACGCATACGCAACGCGGAGTATCCGCCGCCGTCCAACAGGCGACGACCGGCGGTGAGGATGTCGGCGCGCCGTTGGTCACGATCGCCCCAGCGCGTCGGAGACGAAGGACACGGGGCAGCCGGCGAGAAGGGTGCGGACGGGGTGGTGGCGCGCAGCGTGGGTACAGACGCCGGCTCGGTCACGGCATCCATTGTGCCCTGCTCTTCTCGGTGCGGAAACGGCGAGAGCCGGAGTTGGCAGGCAACTCCGGCTCTCGTTTCGGGGTGGATGACGGGACTCGAACCCGCGACAGCCAGGATCACAACCTGGTGCTCTACCAACTGAACTACATCCACCATCGGCGTCGGGAACCAAGGATCGCTCGCCGGGTTCCAGAGCCAGGGTCATACTCTAGCGAATCGACGGCGCCGAGACCAATCGCTTTCTCACCTGGGCATTCGGGTGGGTGGCAGTCAGGCCGGGCCGAGATCGGCGACGATCTGGTGGAGTCGATCGGTGTCGGGGCCGGGGGCCGCGACGAAGGCTGCGGCTCGGTAATACGCGAGTTCGCGGATCGACTCACGGATGTCTGCCAGGGCGCGGTGGGCGAGGCCCTTCTCCGGTTGGCCGAAGTAGATCTTCGGGTACCAGCGACGGCACAGTTCCTTGATCGAGCTGACGTCGACCATCCGGTAGTGCAGAAAGCTGTCCAGGTCGGGCATGTCACGGGCAATGAACCCGCGGTCGGTGGCGATCGAGTTGCCGGCGAGGGGGACCGCACCGGATGCGGAGATCTGGGTCCGTAGGTAATCGAGCACCAGCTTCTCGGCTTCGGCCAGCGTGACGGTGGAGCGCCGGACCTCCTCGGTGAGGCCGGAGGCGGCGTGCATCTTCTGCACCACCTCGGGCATCGCGGCGAGAGCGTCGTCGTCGGCGTGAATCACGACGTCGACGCCGTCGCCGAGGATGTTGAGGTCACCGTCGGTGACCAGCGCCGCGATCTCGATCAACTTGTCCGATCCGAGTTCGAGTCCGGTCATTTCGCAATCGATCCACACCAATTTGTCCTGCACCCGTCAACCTTAGCCAACCGCAGATGCCGACCACCCGGAACCGAGGCGACTATCGTGATCGGTGCATTTGTGATGGTCTGCGGCCCCGGCTCTCACCGGAGCGTCGGAGAACCCCCGTTGTGTACCCGAGAGGACCCGACAGTGACCGATCCCGCCCAGTCCGCCGCATCCATCGCCGCAGGTTATGCGTTTTCCGGCGCAGCGCTCGAACTCGGAACGGTCAGCGTCGACGGCACCGTCGTCAGTGACGCGCACGTGCGTATCCCGCTGTCGATGATGAACCGCCACGGATTGGTCGCCGGCGCCACCGGGACCGGTAAGACCAAGACGTTGCAGCTGATCGCCGAGCAACTGTCGGCCAACGGGGTGCCGGTGGTGATGGCCGACATCAAGGGCGACCTCTCCGGACTGAGCAATCCGGGTAGCGCTAACGAGAAGATCACCGCCCGCGCCGCGCAAACCGGCGACGACTGGCAGCCGTCGGGTTGTCCGGTCGAATTCACCTCGCTCGGCTCGACCGGGATCGGTGTCCCGGTGCGTGCCACCATCACCTCCTTCGGCCCGATCCTGCTGAGCAAGGTGCTCGGCCTCAACGACACCCAGGAGTCGGTGCTGGGCTTGATCTTCCACTGGGCCGACGGCAAGGGTCTGCCGCTGCTCGATCTGAAGGACCTGCGCGCGGTGATCGCCTATCTGACCAGCGACGAGGGCAAGCCGGAGCTGAAAGCGATCGGCGGGGTGTCCACGCAGACCGCGGGCGTCATCCTGCGCGCCCTGAGCAACCTCGAAGCCGACGGCGGGGACACCTTTTTCGGGGAACCCGAAATCGAGCCGGCCGATCTGCTGCGCACCGCACCGGACGGTCGCGGGATCGTGACCCTGTTCGAACTCGGCGCCCAGGCCGCCCGCCCGGCCTTGTTCTCGACCTTCCTGATGTGGATCCTCGCCGATCTCTTCGAATTCCTGCCCGAGGTCGGCGATCTGGACAAACCGAAGCTCGTCTTCATCTTCGACGAGTCCCATCTGCTGTTCGACGATGCCTCCAAGGCGTTCAAGGATCAGGTGGTGCAGACGGTGAAGCTCATCCGTTCCAAGGGCGTCGGCGTCTTCTTCTGCTCGCAGCTGCCCACCGACATCCCCAACGAGGTGCTCTCACAGCTCGGTGCGCGCATACAGCATGCGTTGCGCGCGTTCACCCCCGACGATCAGAAGGCACTGACCAAGACGGTCAAGACCTATCCGGTCTCGGAGGTGTACAAGCTCGACCAGGCCCTGACGTCGCTCGGTACCGGTGAGGCGATCGTCACCGTCCTGTCCGAGAAGGGCGCTCCCACACCGGTCGCCTGGACCGTCATCCGCGCGCCGCGCTCGTCGATGGATGCCGTTGGTGCCGAAGGCATCACGGCCGCGGCCAAGGCGAGTCCGCTGTACGCCAAGTACGGTCAATCGATCGATCGTGAATCCGCCTACGAGAAACTGACCGCCAAGACGCTCGCGCCGGGTGAGTCCCCGGATGCCCCGGCGCCGGCGCCCGTGCCGGCTCCGCAGCCCGAGGAGCCGGGCATCCTCACCGAGGTGCTGACCAGCAAGCCGATGCAGAGCTTCCTGCGATCTGCAGCCACCGCGGCCGGTCGCGAGTTCAGTCGTGCGATCTTCGGTACCGGGCGGCGTCGGCGATAGCGGACCTCTACGGTCTCCCCGGCGGCGCGATCAGCCCTCGCCGAGCTTGCGGTAGAACGTGCCCACGATCGGTGCGACCACAGCGCGCGGGGTATAGCCCCCGGCCACCGACATGGCCTTCGACAACGTGCCCGGGACGACACGCATCTTGTTGTGTTCCAGCGCATTCAGGCTCATCTCGGCGACCTTGTCGCTGGAGTGCCAGAGAAAACCGGGAACCAATCGGTCGACCACGGATGCGTCCTCGGGTGAGGGGATCTCGGTCCGCACCGGGCCGGGAGCGAGGAGCGTGACATGCACGCCGTGGATGGAGACCTCACCGCGCAGTGATTCGCTGAAGGTGTTCACGAATGCCTTGGTCGCCGCGTAGGTCGCGTTGTTCGGGATCGGCATGTTGCCGGCGGCGGAACCGACCATCAGGATGCCGCCGGCGCGGCGTGCCACCATGCCGGGCAGGACGGCCAGGGTCAGGTCGTGGACGGCATTGACGTTCAAGCGAACCTGGGCGCGTTCGTAGGCGGCATCGAGTTCGGCGACCGGCCCGAAGGTCGCGATGCCCGCGTTGTTGGCCAGGATCGAGATCTCCCGGTCGGCGAGCTCGGCGGCGAGGATCGCCACCGCGGTCGGATCGGAGAGATCGGTGGGGCGCACCTCGGCGGTCACCCCGTGATCGGCTCGGAGCTCCTCGGCGAGTTCCTCGAGGACCTCGCCACGTCGTGCCACCAGGATCGGCGCGTGGCCGCGTCGTGCCAGGGCACGGGCAAGAGCCATCCCGATACCGGACGAGGCGCCCGTCACGACGGCGCGGGCGGATTCGGACGGCACAGGTACTCCCATGCCGTCGATCGTATCCAGATGCCCCGTACCGACGGCGTCGGGCGCCGTCGGTACGGGTACGGGCCTTGGGCAGCCGGAGTCGCTCGGCCGGCGCGGTCAGCCGATGCCGGCGGCCACCTCGGTGCCCTGCCTGATGGCTCGTTTCGCGTCGAGTTCCGCGGCGACGTCGGCGCCACCGATGACGTGGGTCCGCACGCCGGCCACCGTCAACGGATCGACGAGGTCGCGGACCGATTCCTGTCCGGCGCAGATGACGACGTTGTCGACTTCGAGCAGGCGTGTCTCGCGGACGGTGCCGTCATCTTCCCGGAAGCTCAGGTGCAGGCCCGCATCATCGATACGGTCATAGGTGGCACCCGAGATCTGTTCGACGCCTTTCATTTTCACCGTCGCGCGGTGTACCCAGCCGGTGGTCTTCCCCAGTGTCTTGCCCTGTCGGCCGGGTTTGCGCTGCACTAGGTAGACCTCGCGCACCGCGGGCAGCGGACGCGGCTTGGTGACGAAGCCCGGCTTGCTCAGATCCTCGCTGACACCCCACTCCTGCTCCCATTCCTTGAGATTCAGCGTGGGTGACTCATCGACCGTGAGGAACTCGGTGACGTCGAATCCGATTCCGCCGGCACCGATCACGGCCACGCGCTTGCCGATCTCACGGTGTCCGAGCACGGCATCGGCGTAGGAGACGACCATCGGGTGGTCGACGCCGGGGATGGCGGGCATGCGTGGGGTGACACCGGTGGCGATGATCACCTCGTCGAAGCCCTTGGCGATGATGTCCTGCGCGGACACCCGAGTGTTGAGATGCACTGTCACATTGTTGATCTCGAGTTCACGGGTGAAGTAGCGCAACGTCTCGTTGAACTCCTCCTTGCCGGGAATGCGCGCCGCGATCGAGAACTGGCCTCCGACCGATTCACCGGCCTCGAACAGTTCGACCCGATGGCCACGCTTGGCCGCCGACACCGCAGCCGACAGGCCGGCCGGACCTGCGCCGATCACCGCGATGCGCTGGGCGAGTCGGGTGGCCCCGAGAGTCAGCGTCGTCTCGCGGCCGGCGCGGGGATTGAGTAGGCATGACACCTTCTTGCCGACGAAGGCGTGATCCAGACATGCCTGATTGCAGCCGATGCAGGTGTTGATCTCGTCGGCACGGCCGGTGCGCGCCTTGTCGGCGAAGTCCGGGTCGGACAGCATCGGTCGTGCCATCGAGATCGCGTCCACCCGGCCGCGTTCGAGGATCTCCTCGGCCAGTTCGGGGGTGTTGATGCGGTTACTGGCGATGAGCGGGATGCTCACCTCGTCGCGCAGGCGCTCGGTGAACTTGACGAAGGCACCGCGCGGTACCGAGGTCACGATCGTCGGGACTCCGGCCTCATGCCAGCCGATGTCGGTGTTGATCGCGTCGACTCCGAGTTGTTCGGCCTTGCGGGCCATCAGCGCGATCTCGTCCCACGTCTGTCCACCCTTGACGAAGTCGGCGATGGACTGGCGCAGGATGATCGGGAAGTCACGGGGGACCTGGCGACGCATCTCGGTGATGATCTCGACGAGGAAACGCTGTCGGTTCTCGGTGGTGCCACCCCACCGGTCGGTGCGATCGTTGGTGTGCGGGCACAGGAACTGATTGATCAGATACCCCTCACCGCCCATGATCTCGACGGCGTCATATCCCGCGCGGCGGGCCAGCTTGGCCGACGCACCGAACGTGCGGATGACGTGTTTGATGATCGGTTCGGTCATCTTGAGGTGTTTGAAGGGGTGGATCGGTGAGGGCTCGGAGCCCGCGGCCACCTTCAATGGCGTGTATCCGTAGCGCCCGGCATGAATGAGCTGCATCGCGATCTTGCCGCCCTCGCGATGAACCGCACCGGTGATGCGTCGGTGCCGGGCGACGTCGGCGTAGTTGGTCATCTTGCCCGCGAAGGGAAGCAGCAGACCGGTGCGCGACGTACCGAACCCGCCGGTGATGATCAGTCCCACACCGCCTTTGGCGCGCTCGGCGTAGTAGGCGGCCAATTTGTCGGTGTCCCACAGGCGGTCCTCGAGCCCGGTGTGCATCGAGCCCATGATCAGACGGTTGGTCAGGGTGACGCCGCCGAGTTGCAGTGGTTCGAACAGGCGCGGGTAATGGGGATTGGGCTGTGCGGATGGGGCTGACATCGCGTCACCTTTCGGTCGGTGCCGGCGGGCCGGCAGTGGGGCACGGTTCTTGTGGTCTTCGTGATCTGGGGGATGCCCGGTCAGGACGAGGCGTCGAGTTCTCGTTTCAGTGCGGTGAGGACCTCGTCGCACCAGTCGATGAATCCTTCTTCGATCCGCACGCCACCCCGGAGCACGAGGTATTGGTGCAACTTTCGGCCGGTCAGGCGATCGGGGGTGGGGTAGTCGTCCTTCTCGAAGGACTGGAACAGGTGCAGTCGCGCCACATGGAGTTCGCGGTGGCGTTCGAGTTCGGTGATGAGATCGGGCAGGCCGGGCACGTCGGCGGCGCGGATCTTCAGGCCGAGATCGTCTCGCAGTTTCTGGATCGGGGTCGGGGTGGCGACCCACTCGCGCAACGCCGATCGACCGGCGTCGGACAACGAATAGACCTTCTTGTCAGGCCTGCCGTCCTGCACGATCGGCTCGTAACTCACCAGCCCGTCCGCGTGCAGTTTGCGCAGCGTGCGATAGATCTGCTGGTGGGTGGCCGACCAGAAATGACCGATCGACCGGTCGAACTGGCGGCTGATCTCGTAGCCGGTGCCGGGCCGTTCGGACAACGACACCATGATCGCGTGTTCCAGAGCCACATGTGCACGGTAGCAGTGCAACAACGCGCTATGCAACAAGGTGAGTATGTGCGTGAGTGCATATCATCGAACGGCGCCAAGTATCGCGGTGGCACCCTGGTGGCATGGGCCAGAACACCGACCGCGCCCCGCGGGCAGCCGCCGACGTCGAGCACACCGCGGACGGCCGCTACATCGTGGTGAACGGCCGCCGATGGCGCGCAACGGATCCGTTGATCCCCGCAGGTCGGCGGGAAGAACTTCAGCACATCCTCATGGCGTGGCGACGCGAGGTACGACGAACCCGCGGAGCCGATGATGCGCGAGCCGGGGTCCAGGCGGCGAAAGTTGCTCTGGGCGAGCGCGGTACGCCGTGGTGGGAGCAGACCGATGCCCAGCGCCGGCAGCGTTGGGAGACCGCCGTCGGCGAGCCGTGACGCGGGCAGGTCAGTGTCGACGCCCGCCGAGCGCCGGCACATAGAGACGGGTGCCCTCGGCGAGTGAACCGGCGAACGGCGCGATCGCCAGGTTCTCGGTCCGTTCCGCACTCACGGCAGAGTCGTCGATCCTGTCCTCGGGGGCGACCCAGGGGGAGCGATCGCGCAGGTGGCCGTCGCGGAGTTCGACGACTCGGTCGGCGATTGCGGTGACCCGGCGGTCGTGGGTGATCAACAACGTGGTGCGGCCCTGCGCAATACGCCGTAGCGGCGTCAGGATTCGCGACACGCTGGCGTCGTCGAGCCCCGACGTCGGTTCGTCGAGGATGAGTACCGGGGTGTCCCGGACCATCGCTCGTGCCATCGCGATGCGCTGGCGTTGACCACCGGACAGCGTGAGGCCGCCGTCGTCGAGCACGGTGTCGTAGCCGTCGGGGAGATCGCGGATGAAGGCGTCGGCGTCGGCGATGACGGCCGCGCGCACGATCTGTGCGCGATCGGCGTTCGGGGCGCCGTAGGCGATGTTGTCGGCGACGCTGGCGCCCTTGATGATCGGGGTCTGGGGGAGCAAGGTCACCAGGCTGCGGATGTGGGTACCGGTCAGCGTGTCGTAGTCGTCGTCGCCGAGACAGATCGTTCCGGAGTCAGGGTGCTCGAAGCGGCACAGCAGTGAGGCGAGACTGGTTTTGCCCACCCCGCTCGGGCCGATGAGGGCCACAATCCGGCCCGGCCGCAGATCGAGCGATACCTCGTCGAGGACGGTGGTCTCACCGCGCTGCAGCGAGACCGAGCGCAATGACACGGGCAGTGCGGCGCCCGGTGTGGGGGAACTGTCCCGCGCGTCGGATGCGTCGTGCTCGGCGGGTTCGAGGTCGAGGATCTCCGCGACGCGTTCGGCACTGACCACGGCCGAGGCGATCGCGAGCCGGGCATCGGCGATCTCTTGCATCTTCGGATAGAGCAGACCGAGGTAACCGGTCAGCGCCAGCAGCTGGCCGACGCTCAGATGTCCTTGGCGAACCTGCCACACGCCGGCGACGGCGATGGCCAGGGTGACCACCACCTGGCCGAAGCCCATCACCGCGCCGAACCCCGCCTCGACCCGGGTCTGCGCGAGACGTGCTGCGCGCCAAGCCAGTCCGTGCGCATGCAGGACTTGGTGTTCGCGCTTCTGCTGGTTGTAGGCGACGGCGGTCTCGTGGCCGGCCAGCGCGGTTTCGACGGCGTCGGAGATGTCGCTGTTGGCGCCCCGCTCGTCGCGGGTGACCGCCATCTGGCGGCGGGCGAAGACCGAGGACACACCCCACAACATCGGGACGGCGGCCAGCGCGACCACCGCGACCTGCCAGCTCATGAGGAACGCGGCGATCACCAGGCCGACGGTGTTGAAGATCGCGATGATGATCTGCATCACCCCGGACCCGACGAGATATTCGACGGCCTCGAGGTCGCTGGAGTGACGACTGACGAGGTTGCCGAGACCGAGTCGACGATGCAGCACCGGGTGGAGCCGCTGGACGTGGGCGAAGAGCCGGTCACGCAGCCGAAGGACCACCTGCTCGGAGACGCTCACCGCGACGACCTGGCCGAAGTAGTCGCCGGCCGTGGACACCGCGGTCAGTCCGAGCCACAGACCGGCAAGACGAGCGAAGTCCCACACACTGTGCGAGTCGAGGGCTCCATCGATGACGTCGGCGAGGACGAAGACCGAGACGATCTCGCAGAGTGCGGCGACCCCGAGGAGACTGCCGGCGAACGCGAATCGCGTGCCCTGGCCGCGCATGGCGGGCAGGAATCGTCGAATGGCAGTGAGGGTGTTCATCGGACTCCGCAACCTGGTCGTCGAGTGTGTCGTGGAAGAAGTGCGTTCGGGCGCGCGTCGACGATTCATGCGCGTCGACGCGTCGGAACCCGGCGCGAGGTAAGCGGTTTGCGCCGGGTTTCCGATCGGGAGTGATCAGGCGGTGCGGGTCACTGCCACACCCAGATCCACCGGAAGGTCCGCCAGTCCCAGATGCGGACGCGGCGGCGGCGTGGCTGGGGCTCGAAGCGGCGCTGCGGACCGAACTGACGGGGCTGTCCTGGCATGAGTTGTCTCCTTCGATCATGGTCGGCGTCGATGCCGACAGAGATGAAACTAGGAGCCGTTGCTGCGTCCGCGCTGCCTCGTCGCTGAGAGCCCGCTGTCAGTGAAACCTGTACAGCAGCTGTGTGTTTCGCCAACGAAGAGGGAGCGTCGCAGGCCGGCCCGAGTCACCACATGCGCAGCGGTACATCGGGGATCAGGGGAGTGGGGAGCGAGGGAGGTGTGCCCGGTGGCCCCGCGTGCCCGCCATTGCCGGGCAGCGGCGGCACCGGACCGATTGTCGGTTGTGACGCGTCACGGATCCTGTCGAGGATCTCCGCGAGCGTCTCAGTGCTGGTGTGGTGTGTCCCGGTGATCACCCCGACCATCGCCGCGAAGGCGTCCGACTCGGGGTCGTTGAAGTACGACCCGTGCGCCGACAGTCCGAACAGCCACTCCCCGTTGCCATCTCGTCCGGTGAACAAAGGCTGGTAGCCCGCCAGGTCGGGGCTGTCGCCGAGCGGGTTGTCGGGTATGAGGCGCGACATCATGATGGGGTCGAAGGGTGCGGTGATGGTGTACCGGTGCACACCGGGACTGGTCGCCGCCGGCCCAAGTACGCCGGTTCCGGCCGACGACGCGTGAATGACGTTGTCGGCGCGCAATCCGAGCTGATCGGCGGTTCCCACGATGGTCCCGCCGTAGGAGTGCCCGAGGTAGGTCGTCGTAGCCGACGGCGCGATCGTGGCGATCTCGGCGTCGAGGGCATGGCCGAAATCGACCAGCCGCGGCGCCATCTCGAGTGCGAACTGCGGATCGACGGCGGAGTCGTCGATGACCGATGCCAAGGCCTTGACCTGGTCGAGGGGATTGGTCGAGATCGGCAACCGCGGTGGGTTGACCACGTTTTGCGGAAAGTCGCCGTCGAGGTAGATGAACACCGGACCACGCGTCTGCTCCGCCAGGTTGTAGGCCGCTGTCCAGTTGCCACCGCCGTAGCCGCGCGCATTGGTGCCGGTACCGGGTACGTAGACGGTGGCGTTGCGGGTGGTGGGTGTGAGCGCGCCGACCATCTCGACCAGCCGCGGGTTGTCACCGTCGGTGAAGGAGACGAACACGCGCTCGGTGTGCGCCGTCAGTGGGGCGTTGGGTGCGTCGCCCTGGATCGACGAATACGGCGCCTTGCGCTGCTCGAGAAAGGACTGCAGCATTCGTGCGCGGTCGGTGTCGACGCCGTGCGTGCGGATCTCGCCGGCCAGCGCGTTGCGGATGCTGATCTCATTGGCGACACCGCGCATCTCGAAGGGAACGCCGTTCAGGTTTCCCATGGTTTCGGGGTCGGCCTGGATCAGCCGCCGCAGATCGTCGGCATCGGTCTGGGCGAGCAGAGTGCGCCGCCGGTCGACGTCGAGCGAGTTCAGGGTCCGAACCATCGCATCCGGGTCCATGGTGCCCAGACCTGGCACCGTCACGTCCGGCTGGCCCAGGATCATCGAGGCGAGATCGGCGCGCAGATCGTCGAGTCTGGTGCCGTAGAGTTCGTCGACCTCGTCGAGAACCCGAAGACCCTGCTGTATCCGGGCCTCGAACGCCGCGGCGTCCGCCGATCTCGTCGCCAGCGAATGGGAGACCGCGCCCTCGTCGGTGACGGTGAAACCGAGCCGCCTCGCCTCGTCGACGGCGGCGAGTAGGTCACGGCGTGCCTGCTCCAGGTCTGTCCGGGCATCGGCGGCTTCATCGGCGATCTGCTGCAACACATTTCGCACCTCGTAGGCGTGATCGTGTTCCTGGCGCAGGCGGGCGAGGGCCGCGTCATGTGTCTTGCCGTGCCACTCGCTTGGCCGAAGTGCGCTGCCGAGCGCGACGTCGAGTCCCTGCTCGAGAACACCCGCGGCAGTGGTGGCTGCGTCTGCGGCCGCAGAGATGTCGGCCACCGGCCAAGCGCGGGCAGCGGAGATGGACAGGCGCATCAGCGTTGCGGCAACAGGTCGAAGGCGCGTCCGGCCGCGGCGTCACTCGCCTGCGCATCGGCGCTGAACTGCTGCAGCGCAACGCTCATCGCCAGCAAGCGATCGGCGATCGAGTCGGCGGCCGCGCGGCTGGGTTCGGCCAGCGAGCGCAGGGCTGTGGTGACCCGGGTCGGTGGTCCGTCGACTTGCAACCCGTCGAACGGAATGCCGGCGACGAATCGGGCGCGTTCTCGCCAACCCGCGCAGATTCCGGCGAGTTCGTCCGGGTCTATGCCGAACAGTGTGTCGTCGTCGTCACCGAAAACGCGCTCGATGGTGTCGGGCAGCATCGTCAGCAGGTGTGAGAGCGGTGTCATGGGTACCCTCCGGCGTCGTGGTTCGGTCGAGTCGGTCGACCTGATGCATTGGACGCGGCGAGGGGGCCGATCGGTTCCATGCTTCACGGTGGTTGTGCACACGTGATGGGGCGGTGCGCCGATGGCCGTCGAAGGAACTTGCTGCTGGATCAACCCGGTGTGCTGGTGCGTCAGTCGTACTGGATGTACTCGACAACAGCTCCATCGGGATGTCTGGCGATCAGTCGTGGACCGTTGGGTGCGGATGCGGGCCCCTCGAGGACAGTGCCTCCGAGGTCGGCGACGGTGCGTTCCACCACCGCGATGTCGCGGACGATGACGGTCGCGGTCCGTGAGCGCACCTGCTCATCGCCGCCCTCGATCAGCAGGAACGCGCCGACCGTGGCGAGGCGGATGTCTCGAAACCCGAAAGTGTGTGGCTCGTCACCGGTGAGTTCGCGATACAACGGCAGCGCTGCGTCAAGATCGTCGACGTGGACGCGGGCAAGGGCGGCAACGATGTTGGAGGGGGCGTCGGTCATGTCGGGGTAACGCGGACGGGGCCGACGCTGTTCCGCTCCCGCGGGCGCACACCCGGCCGGAGGCCGGCGAGGATGTCACAGTGCCCCCGGCAGGATTCGAACCTGCGACCAGCTGATTAGAAGGCAGCTGCTCTATCCCCTGAGCTACGGAGGCGTGCCTCGGCCGCGAGCGGCTGAAAGGCCTGGGAAGTATATCCCGGTCGGATGTGAGGACGGCGACCGTCCCCTCGGCGGTCGCCGTCCTTGCCCGATCAGCATGCCCGACCATCGGGCTCTGTGGCGCACGCCGGAGCGTCCCTGTGGACAACTACTTCCCGCCGGTCGGCGATCGGGTCAGGCGACGCAGCGGAAGCCGAGGTGTGAGGTGGCGGAGTCGTCGGATTGCGGTGAGCGTGCGGCAGGTCGGTATCGACGACAGTACTGGGGTGAACACAGGTGTGAGCCACCCTTGGTGACGCGAAGAACAGTGGGAGAAGTGCTGGGCGCCAACAGGTTCTGCCGTCCGCCGGCGGTGACCGTCGACATGTCGGGCGGGACGTGGCGGGGTGTGAACACCTCGGCGGTGCGTTCCCACACGTTGCCGATCATGTCGAACAGACCGAACGGATTCGGTGGGTAATACCCGACCGGGCTGGTCCCGCCCCAGCCCTCGTTGCGGTAGGGGAATCGCCCGATCCACGTGTTGGCCATGACCGCGCCATCCGGGTGGAGCTCGTCGCCCCACGCGTAGTCGTGGCCGTCGAGCCCGCCCCGGGCCGCGCATTCCCACTCGGCCTCGGTGGGCAGGCGGCGCCCGGCCCACCGGGCGTACGCGTCGGCATCGGCGTAAGCGATCTGGGTGACCGGGTGGTCGAGCCGGTCGTCGACCCCGGAGTCGGGGCCGAGGGGATGGCGCCACGATGTACCGGGCACGTAGCGCCACCATGCGCGCCAGTCGGTGAGGTCCACGGGGCCGTCGGTCGGGGTGAACACCACTGCGCCGGGAACGAGCTCGGCGGGGTCGGCACCCGGGAAGTCTGCCGGGTCGAGTGGCCGCTCGGCGACGGTCCGGTAGCCGGTGTCGGCGACGAACGCCGCGAACTGTGCGTTGGTCACCGGGTGAACCTCGAGGGAAAAGGACTCCACGTGGCGGGGGTGGGCGGGTCGCTCCTCGGCGTAGAAGCGGTCCGAGCCCATCTCGAAGTCGGCCGTGGGGATGGCGACGACGTCGGTCAGTCCGGATGCCGACCCGGCGCGAAGGGCGCGCCGGCCGGTATCTGAGGTGTCGCCGTGCACTCATTGATGGTGCCACCGGTGGCTCGGGCGCGCCTGCCTCGCACGCGCCGACACGGCAGACCGGCCGGTGCGATTAGACTGATTCACCGTTGTGTCAGGGCCCGGCTCTCTCCGCGCCCGGGGATCGCCCGCCGCAGATGAGACCGCGAGTAGTTCGTCGGCCCCACGACCCGAAAACCACTGGTAGAGAGGCTCACGCGTGGCAGAGTTCATTTACACCATGAAGAAGGTGCGCAAGGCGCACGGCGACAAGGTCATCCTCGATGACGTCACGATGTCGTTCTTCCCGGGTGCCAAGATCGGCGTCGTCGGTCCGAACGGCGCGGGTAAGTCGTCGATCCTGAAGATCATGGCCGGCATCGACCAGCCGTCGAACGGCGAGGCCTTCCTCGACCCCGATGCGACCGTCGGCATCCTGCAGCAGGAGCCTCCCCTCAACGAGGAGAAGACGGTCAAGCAGAACGTCGAGGAGGGGATGGGCGAGATCAAGGTCAAGCTCGACCGCTACAACGAGATCGCCGAGCTGCTCGCGACCGACTACTCCGACGAGCTCATGGAGGAGATGGGCAAGCTTCAGGAGGACCTCGACAACGGTGACGCCTGGGATCTCGACTCCCAGCTGGAGCAGGCGATGGACGCCCTGCGCTGCCCGCCCGGGGACTCGCCGGTCACCCATCTCTCCGGCGGTGAGCGGCGTCGCGTCGCGCTGTGCAAACTGCTGCTGAGCAAGCCCGATCTGCTGCTGCTCGACGAGCCGACCAACCACCTCGACGCCGAGAGCGTGTTGTGGCTCGAGCAGTTCCTGGCGAGCTACCCGGGTGCGGTGCTGGCCGTCACCCACGACCGCTACTTCCTCGATCACGTGGCGGAGTGGATCTGCGAGGTCGATCGCGGCAAGTTGATCCCGTATCAGGGCAACTACTCGACCTATCTGGAGAAGAAGGCCGAGCGTCTGGAGGTCCAGGGCAAGAAAGACCAGAAACTGCAGAAGCGCCTCAAGGAGGAGCTGGCCTGGGTCCGCTCGGGTGCCAAGGCCCGCCAGACCAAGAACAAGGCACGTCTGGCGCGCTACGAGGAAATGGCGGCCGAGGCGGAGAAGACGCGCAAGCTCGACTTCGAGGAGATCCAGATCCCCACCCCGCCCCGGCTGGGTGACGTCGTCGTGGAGGTCTCGCATCTGGACAAGGGCTTCGACGGTCGGGTGCTGATCAAGGATCTGTCGTTCACGTTGCCCCGCAACGGTATCGTCGGTGTGATCGGCCCGAACGGTGTTGGTAAGACGACGCTGTTCAAGACGATCGTCGGGTTGGAGAAGCCGGATTCGGGCACCGTCAAGGTCGGCGAGACGGTCAAGCTCAGCTACGTCGATCAGAATCGCGCGAACATCGACCCCAAGAAGTCGGTGTGGGAGGTCGTCTCCGACGGTCTGGACTACATCGAGGTCGGCCAGAACGAGATGCCGTCGAGGGCGTACGTGTCGGCATTCGGATTCAAGGGCCCCGATCAGCAGAAGCGGTCGGAGGTCCTCTCCGGTGGTGAGCGTAACCGCCTCAACCTGGCGTTGACCCTCAAGGAGGGCGGCAACCTGATCCTGCTGGACGAGCCGACCAACGACCTCGACGTCGAGACCCTCTCGTCGCTGGAGAACGCGCTCGAGCAATTCCCGGGTTGCGCGGTCGTCATCAGCCACGACCGCTGGTTCCTCGACCGCACCTGCACCCACATCCTCGCGTGGGAGGGCAACGTCGAAGAGGGCACCTGGTTCTGGTTCGAGGGCAACTTCGAGGCCTACGAGGCCAACAAGGTCGATCGCCTCGGCGCCGACGCCGCGCGCCCCCACCGGGTCACGCATCGCAAGCTCACGCGCGACTGATCGCCGGGCGGCGCCGCAGGCGCTAGGCTCGCCATGGAGCCAACGGCGGCGCCTCCGTCACCCCTGCGCCGCGCACGAGAGGGTGATTGTCGTTGTCGGATGTGACTTCGCTTCTGCCGCAAGTCATTCCCAGCTATCTGGCGACCTCGGTGGGTGTCACCGGAGATGCGGCGGGAACCGATCGGTCGAGCATCGATCCGGGCACTCTCGACCCGGCCGTCCTCGACCGCATCCGGGCGCACATGGAGATCGCCGCGATCCGTCGACCCGGTGAATCGGTGGTCGAGGTCACCACCGATGGAGCGGGCGGCACAGATGTGGTGGTGGTGACCGACGACATGCCCCTGCTGGTGGAGTCGGTGCTCGCCGCGCTCGAGGGGCGAGGGATGACGGTCACCCGCATCGATCACCCGATCATGGCGGTCACCCGTGACCGGACGGGCACCCTCACCGACATCTGCGGCCCCCACGCAGGCCTGGCCGAGTCGTGGATCTCGGTGACGGCGTTGTCGAGTCGGGAGACGGTCGACGATGCGCAGCTGCGGGCCGACATCCGGCGGGGGATCGATGTGGTCGCCGTCATCGACGGTGACGCCGCCGCGATGCGGGAGCGTTTGACCGGATGTTCGGCGGAGTGCGCCGGCGCGCATCTCGGCGACGAATCGGGTGTGTCCGCCGACGGGCAGCGCGAGTACGCCCGGCTGCTCGAGTGGTTCGCCGGCAACCACTTCGTGCCACTCGGATATGCACGGCTCGACGCCTCCGGTGCGGTGACCGACCGGCTCGGTCTCAACCGCGCCGAGTCCGTCGACCTGGACTTCCCGAGAATCGATTCCTCGCCCCTGACGCCCCGCGTGTCGCGGGTGTTCCTCGATACCGGAATCCAGCGCTCGAAGTTCCCGATCCTCATCGCGGTGCCGGCTTTCGACGCTGCGGGAGCGCACGTCGGCGAGCACCGTTTCCTCGGTGTCTTCACCTCCTCGGGCCTGCATCAGACGGTGCTCGACGTCCCTGTTCTACGCGGCAAGGTGCACGACGTGGTCGCCCTCGCGGGCGTCGACGAGGACTCGTTTGCCGGACGCACGATGGTCGAACTCCTCCAGAACTACCCGCTGGTCGAGATGTTCCAGGACACGACCGCGGAACTGCATCGGCGAATCGACGAGATGCTCGACGCCGTCGCGACGCGATCGCTGCGGGTGTTTCTGCGCGTGCACCCCGCAGGCGGAGCCGCCACCGCGCTCATCTACCTACCGCGCGACCGGTACAACACCCCGTCACGAACTGCGCTGGGGAGGGCCGTCACCGAAATGCTCGAGGGCAGCGACCTCGAGTACTCGGCGCGGGTCAGTGAGCGCCCGCTCGCGTTGCTGCAGGTGATGGTTCGGGTGGACCCCGACGTCGCGCGCTCGTGGGGGTCGGTCGACATCGGCACCGATGTACAGCGCCGGATGCAGATCACCCTGTCCGAGGCAATCCGGAGTTGGGACGAGCGGGTGCGTGAACTGATCACCACCACCGCCTCGGAGCGGGCCCTGCCGCCCGGTGGCGCCGACGCCATGCTGCGGCTGATCAACACGCTGCCGGCCGACTACAAGGACCAGCGTGCGCCCGCCGACGCGGTCGGCGACCTCGCGCACGTGGCCGCACTCGAGCCCGGGCATCTGGCCGTCACGTTCGCCAAGCATTCGGGTGCGCAGAGCCGAACCGACCGGGATCATTGGGACTTCACCCTGTACCTGTGTGACGAGTCGGCCACCCTGACCGACGTGCTGCCCGTCCTGCACAGTCTGGGCCTCGACGTCATCGACGAACACCCGTATGCCTTGCGCGGCATCGGCGACAAGGACTGTCACGTCTACGAATTCGCCGTGGTCCTGACCGCCGGGATGGATGTCGACGTCGATCACGCCGACGACCTCCCCGAACGGTTCACCGAGGCATTCGCCCAGATCTGGCGGGAACACGCGCAGATCGATGCGTACAACGAGCTGATCATCCGATGTGGGCTGGACTGGCGGGCCGCGGCGATGCTCCGTGCCTACGGCCGCTATCTCAAGCAGTGCGGATTCTCTTACAGCACAAGTCATGTCGCATCCACATTGGGCCGCTACCGTGAGGTCACGCGCGGGTTGGTCGCCTTGTTCGAGGCGTCGTTCGACCCGGCGGTCGCCGACGCGGACCGTCGTGCCGATGTCCTCGAGCAACTGCGTTCGGACGTGGGGGCAGTGCTGAGCCTCGACGCCGACCGCATCGTGTCGGCGTTCCTCGCGGTCATCGCCGCCACCGATCGGACCAATTTCTATGTGCTCGGCGCGCCGGGCAACTCCGGCGACACGACGGACAGCGACACGACGAACAGCGACGACGAGCACCGACCGGTGATGTCGTTCAAGCTGCGTCCGCGCGACATCCCGCAAACCCCGGAACCCCGTCCGTTGCACGAGATCTTCGTGTACTCGCCACGTGTGGAGGGGGTGCATCTGCGATTCGGTGCCGTCGCCCGAGGTGGGCTGCGGTGGTCGGATCGGCGCGAGGACTTCCGCACCGAGATCCTCGGTCTGGTCAAGGCGCAAGCGGTCAAGAATGCGGTGATTGTGCCGGTCGGGGCCAAGGGCGGATTCGTCCTGACCCGGCCGCCGGCCCCGACCGGAGATGCCGCCGCCGACCGAGAGGCATTGCGGGCGGAGGGAATCGACTGTTATCGCATGTTCATCTCCGGTCTGCTCGACGTCACCGACAACATCGACCGGGCGACCGGCGAGGTGATCCCGGCCCGATCAGTGGTCCGGCGCGACGGTGACGATCCGTATCTGGTTGTCGCCGCCGACAAGGGCACTGCGGCGTTCTCCGACATCGCCAACGACGTGGCGGGGCGGTACGGCTTCTGGCTTGGTGATGCCTTCGCGTCCGGGGGCTCGGCCGGCTACGACCACAAGGCCATGGGCATCACGGCGCGCGGTGCGTGGGAATCGGTGAAGCGCCACTTCCGGGAAATGGGAATCGACACCCAGACACAGGATTTCACGGTCGTGGGTATCGGCGACATGAGCGGTGACGTGTTCGGCAACGGCATGCTGCTCAGCGAGCACATCCGACTCGTCGCCGCCTTCGATCATCGCCACATCTTCATCGACCCCACCCCCGACGCCGCATCCTCGTATGCCGAGCGGGCGCGGATGTTCGCGCTGCCGCGCTCGTCGTGGGCCGACTACGACGAGCGACTGATCAGTCCCGGCGGAGGTGTCTGGTCGCGCGAACGCAAGTCGATCCCGATCAATCCCGAGATGCGCGCGGCCCTCGGGCTTCCCGACGATGTGACCACCCTGTCGCCGCCCGAGCTGATCCGGGCCGTGCTGCTCGCGCCGGTCGACCTGCTGTGGAACGGAGGCATCGGCACCTACATCCGAGCCTCGACCGAATCCGACGCCGACGTCGGTGACAAGGCCAATGACGCGATCCGAGTCACCGGAGACGAGTTGCGCTGCAAGGTGATCGGCGAGGGAGGCAATCTCGGGGTGACCGAGCGTGGCCGCATCGAGTTCGACCTCGCGGGCGGACGGGTCAACACCGACGCCATGGACAACTCGGCAGGTGTGGACTGCTCCGACCACGAGGTCAACATCAAGATCCTGCTCGATGCCGCGGTGTCCTCGGGGGGCTTGGCGCAGGCCGATCGCAACCCGCTGCTCGAGTCGATGACCGACGAGGTCGCGCGACTGGTGTTGGCCGACAACATCTCCCAGAACTCCGAACTGGGATTCTGTCGCGCCTACTCCCGTGACCGGGTGGACGTGCACGTACGACTGCTGACCGCCCTCGCCGCCCGTGGGGTGAATTTGACACTCGAGGCGCTGCCCAGCCCGGTCGCGTTGCGCAAGCGATTCGACTCCGATACCCACCGCGGCCTCACCTCGCCAGAACTCGCCACGCTGATGGCGCATGTGAAGCTGGTCGCCAAGGACGACCTGCTCGCCGGTGACCTCCCGGACAACGACGTGTTCGACCATCGGCTCACCCACTATTTCCCGGTGCCGTTGCAGGAACGATTCGCCGCCGAGATCCACGACCATCGCCTGCGTCGGGAGATCGTGACCACGGTGCTTGTCAACGACGTCGTCGACCGCGCGGGCATCACCCATCTGTTCCGACTCGGTGAGGCGACCGGTGCGACCACCGAGGAGCTCGTCCGCGCATTCGTGGTGGCCGAGCAGGTCTTCGGGATGGCCGGTCTGCTCGACCGCATCCAGAGCGCGTCGGCCTCCATCGACGCGGTCGACGAGATGATGCTCTACGCGCGGCGATTGCTGTTCCGTGCGTCGCGCTGGTTCCTGGCATTCCGGCCGCAACCGTTGCCGATGGCTTCGGACATCACCCGCTACCGCGAGCGGGTCGCCGACCTGACCGCGCGCCTCGACGGCTGGTTCGGTGCGGCGTCGGCCGCCGACGTCGACGCGCGGGTGCGCCGATATCACTCCCTCGGCGTGGCACCGGATCTCGCTCACGATGTGGCGGTCAGTCTGCATCGATTCTGCCTGCTCGACATCATCGACGCGGCTGAGATCGCCGACCGTGATCCGGTCGAGGTGGGTGAACTGTACTTCGCTGTGATGGAGCACTTCGGTCTCGAGGAATTGCTCACCGCGGTGTCGAATCTCGAATACGGCGACCGATGGCATGCGTTGGCGCGCTTGGCGTTGCGTGACGACATGCACGGCGCGCTGCGGGCGTTGACGCTGACGATCCTCGAGGGCAGCGAGCCCGACGAACCGTGCGCGGAGAAGATCAGCGAGTGGGAGAGCGCGCACTCGTCTCGTCTGGCGCGGGTGCGCTCGATGCTGGCCGAGATCGAGGCGGCCGGCAACATCGACCTCGCCACACTGTCGGTGGCCGCGCGGCAACTCCGCAGTGTCATCCGGTGAGTGGGATCCGATGAGCCGCAACGCCGTCGGACCGCACGCGGTACGCGAAGAGGGGAGTCGTAGTGCTCTACGAGGATGAGGGAACCGCCACCGACAAGGGATATGTCGTGCGGGTCCCGGTGCGTTGGTCCGACATGGACGTCTTCCAGCACATCAACCACGCACGGATGGTGACCCTCCTGGAGGAGGCCCGAATCCCGTGGCTGTTCTACGACGGACGGCCCACCGCCGATCTGCGGCGCGGCTGTCTGGTCGCCGAGCTGCACGTGAAGTACGCAGCGCAGATCCGCCACGACGAGGGTCCGATCGTGGTCACCATGTTCGTCGAGAAGGTACGGGCGGTGGACTTCGTCGTCGGTTACGAGGTGCGCCCCGACGGTGCTCAGCCCGACGACGCACCGGCCGTCATCGCCTCCACCCAACTCGTCGCGTTCGACGTGGATGCACAGCGTCTGCGGCGCCTCACCGCCGACGAACGCGCGTACCTGGAGAGCTTCCGGTTGCCGGACACCACCGAGCAGACCGCGCCGCATCATGGAGGGTGAGCGGCATCTGACGTTGCAGCGCGCCGACGACCTCTCCGACGCGCTGGCCTTCCTCGGCCGTGCCCACCGGCTCGACGACGCTGCCGTTGTCCGCCTGGCGGTACGCGGCGACGGCCTGATCGGCCTGTGGTCACACACCGGATTCGACGTCCTGGTCACCCGGGCCGTATTCGGCCGGATGGCGCCCAAGGATCTGGTGGCCGACGTGACCTCCTTGCGCGCAGCGCTTTCCGGCGCCATGCCCGGAACTCCCGTCGACCCCGGTATGCCCTTCGATTCGGCGTGGCGCGGCGCACTGCCGCTGCTCACCGGTTTTCGCCACGTCGACGACGTGCCCGCGCGCACGGTGGTGGGGCTCGTTCGGGACGGTGCTCGCGTCGCACGCGAGGAGGGCAGCGCGCACGGCCCGGCGACCGGCGTACTCGATCAGGACGTGCTGGAGGTCACCTCGACCGACGGCGGTCTACGGGCCGCAGTCTCCCTGCGCGCGCTGTTCGCGCTCACCGGAATGGGTTTCGTCCGCGACGCGCAGGGCCGCGCGATCACCGAGGACTCCGATGTCGAGGCGATCGATGCCGACGAGCCGATCCGAATCCGGATGTCGGCGGCCTGGATTCGGATCGACGCAAGGTTCGGTGCGGTCTACCTGCGCCGCCATCGCGACCTCGGCGTCACCGTGCTGTGACCACCTCTCGGTGGTCCTTCGGTGCGCAGCCTCACACCAGCCAGGCGGCGGAATTCGGTGCGAGATGACCGTCGACGAGAGGGGCGCTGAGCAGCAGGACCTCTCCAGGGGGGAGCGGCACCGGGTCGTCGCCGGCGTTGAGGGCGCAGATCAGGCCGCCACCGGCTCTGCGGAATGCCAGGCAGTCGTCGGGTGCGCCGTACCATTCGACCGTGTCTCCACTGAATTCACTTCGGCTGACCCGCAATTCGATGGCCTGCCGATACAACGAGAGGGTCGAGGAGATGTCCTCGAGCTGCTTCTCGACGGTGTAGGGCGCCCAATTGTCGGGCATCGGCAACCACGTCTGCGCCGAGGTGCTGAAACCATAGGGCGGCTGTGAACCCTCCCACGGTATGGGCACCCGGCAACCGTCGCGCCCGCGTTCGGTGTGATCCGAGCGCTCCCATACCGGATCCTGCAATGCCTCGTCCGGGAGATCCACATTGGGGAGTCCGAGCTCGGCGCCGTTGTAGATGAAGACCGTTCCGGGGAGGGCGAATTCGACCAGCGCCATCGCGCGCGCCCGGGCCCGGCCGACGTCGAGGTCGACCTCGGAGTCCGGGCCGTGCTGATCGAGGCGACCGTAGCGCGAGACCTCCCTGTCGACATCATGATTGGACAGTGTCCACGTCGGCGTCCCCGAGACCCGAAGTACCGCATCGAGAGAGTTCTCGATCGCGGCGCGGATCTCGTCGGGATCGAACGCGGCCTTGGCAAGTCGGAAATTGAACCCGAGATGCAGCTCGTCCGGCCGCAGGTACTCGGCGAAGCGTTCGTTGTCCTCCACCCAGATCTCGCCGACGTTGGCCGCGCCCGGATACTCGTCGAGCACCTTGCGGATCTTTCGGTGGATGTCGTGCACCGCATAGTTGTTGAAGCGCGGATCGTCGTCACTGTTGGTCAACAGCCCGACCGAGTCGAGGTCCATGTCCGGCAGGTCCTCGGGCTTGGCCATGCCGTGCGCGACGTCGATGCGGAAGCCGTCGACGCCGCGGTCGAGCCAGAACCGAAGGGAGCGTTCGAGATCCTCGAACACCTCGGGGTTCTCCCAGTTCAGATCCGGTTGCTCGGCGGCGAAGATGTGCAGATACCACTGACCGGGTGAGCCGTCGGACTCGGTGACCCGTGTCCATGCCGGTCCGCCGAACACGCTGTGCCAGTTGTTGGGTGGCTCGTCGCCGCCCTCACCGAGGCCGTCGCGGAAGATGTAGCGGGCGCGTTCGGGGCTGCCGGGTTCGGCGGCGAGCGCGGCCCGGAACCACTCGTGTTGGTCGCTGGTGTGATTGGGGACGAGGTCCATCGTCACGCGCATTCCGCGGTCGTGTGCCTCGGCGACGAGTTCGTCGAAGTCCTCGAGATCGCCGAAGAGGGGGTCGATGTCGCGTGGGTCGGACACGTCGTAACCGTGATCGGCCATGGGGGAGCACATGATCGGGCTCAGCCAGAGGGCGTCGATCCCGAGGAGTTCGAGATATCCGAGTTTGTCGATGACCCCGGCGAGATCGCCGACACCGTCTCCGTCGAGGTCGGAGAAGGATCGCGGGTAGATCTGGTAGAAGATCGCCGATCGCCACCACGTGGTGTCGGACGGGTCGAGTTGCGGCACAACCGAACCTGGCGCCGCCGCGTCGGTCAGTTCACCGGCGGGGTCCGTCTCGGAGGTCGCCTCGTCCTCGCCGGTCCCGTGGCTTTCCTCGCCCGCGTCGGCGGGATTCGGTCCGATGTCGCTCGGGCCGGAAACCTGCTCGTCGGTGAGCGCTTCCTCGGAGCCGGTGTCCTCCGAACCCATGGGCACAGCGCTCGATGTCTCATCGCTCACGTCGCAATTGTGCCTCACCTGATAATTCGGTGACCCATGCAGGTCCGCGCGGCGAGTCGCCGATGCGCGCGCCGAGGTGGAGGCCGTTGGTCAGAACGGCGAATTCATCATCGACTGTGCAGCCATTTCCATGTAATCGGTGAGCGCACGGCGATGTTCGTCGTCGAGGGTCTGTGAGTCGATCTCCGCGATCGCGGTGTGCATGCAGCGCAGCCAGGCATCGCGTTCGATCGGCCCGATCTTGTAGGGGTGGTGCCGCATCCGCAAGCGCGGATGACCGCGTTCCTCGGAATAGGTTCGCGGCCCACCCCAGTACTGCTCGAGGAACATGCGGAGTCGGCGTTCGGCCGGACCGAGGTCTTCTTCGGGATAGAGCGGCCGGAGTATCTCGTCCTTGGCGACCTCGGAGTAGAAGGTGTGGGTCAGGCGGGCGAAGGTGTCGGCGCCGCCGACCTCGTCATAGAACGATCGGCTCTCGGGTGCGGGAACGGGCTGGGAGGCACTCACCCGACCAGTGTCCTCCACCGGCGCCGAAGGTCTCAAACCTCACGCGTGCCCACCGTCGGTGGACGCCGCGGGTATCGGCGGTCGGCGGGTGCACCGACATCCGTTGTTCACACAAGTGACCTGCGTCGACACCCGAGATTTGTCGTGCACGACCGCGCTCGGCGTGTTCCACTTGACGCGTCCGGTGCGCGCACACGGGAGGCGGGATGACACGCAGAAGCCAACGGCAGGTTCGCGATGTGACGGTGTTGCGTGGCGAGCGGTCGCTGCGCCGCGCGCACGAGAGCCCCGTGTCCACCAACCCGGAACTGACCGAGAAGCCTGATGCTGCCGACGAGTCCCGTCCGTCTGCGGGGCTTCCGGCTGCGGGACTGTGGGGACGACGCCGCGTCCTGCTGCTCAACGCGACCTACGAGCCGCTCACCGCGATCTCCCTGCGCCGGGCGATCGTCCTCGTCCTGCGTGAACGCGCCGACGTCGTCCACGCAGTGGCCCCGGGGATGGCCGTGCATTCCGCCGCGCGAACGGTCCCGATCCCGTCGGTGATCAGGCTGCGGACCTACGTCCGCGTGCCCTATCGTGCGGTCACCCCGATGACCAGGGCGGCATTGATGCATCGAGACCGCTCCCGCTGCGGTTACTGCGGGGCCAAGGCGACCACGATCGACCATGTGCTGCCCCGAAGTCGTGGCGGCGGGCACTCCTGGGAGAACTGCGTGGCCTGCTGCGCGAGCTGCAATCACCGCAAGGCCGACCGCCTGCTCAGCGAACTCGGCTGGACCCTGCACACGCCGCTCACCGCTCCCAAGGGGCGGCACTGGCGACTGTTGGCCACGATCAAGGAGATCGATCCGGCGTGGGTCCAGTACATCGACGCCGGGGCGGCCTGACAAGCCGGTCGTTTCCGGTGGTCGGTGTCCGCTCGAGGCCCCGCGGAGTCCTCCGATTCGTCCCGGACGGAGTGCGCTGATCGTTCCGGACGGAGTGCACCGAATCATCCCGGACGGAGTCCGCCAAATCGTCTACGACACGTTGTAGGCCCCACTGGGACGCACCCGCGCCGGTGGGCTAGATTGATCACACAACCTGGTGGTGCGGGCGGTTTCGTGCCGTTCGAGGAACACCGATCGAAAGGATGTCATGGATAGCGCCATGGTCGGTATCGGAGTCGTGGTCACGGTCATCTGCGTCGTGATGGTCGTGCTCTGCGTCGTCTCGATGATGTTCTCGTCCGGCCTGAAATACCCGAAGGTGCAGGAGTACACGCTCGATCAGGAGTGGACGCGCCAGCCGTTGCTGTTCAGCGCCACCGAGATCGAGCCGATGGCGCTGCCGCATCACGCGGGACCGACCGATGTGGATGGAGGCTCGGCCAGTGGCAAGTGGTGAAGTGACTCAGGCCGGCACACCCGGCGCCGCGCAGGGCGGCAACGTCAAGCTGTCGCCGACCACCGCGCTCCCGATGGGAACGGTGATCACCAACAGCGGTCGCGTCTCGGCGACCCGGTTTCCCGGCCAGGCACCGAGCACCCCGCCGTTCTCGCAGCGGGATCTGATCGATCTCGACGACGCACTCAAGGCTGCCAGCGAGAAGGCCCTCGTGCGTTTCTCGGTCTACATCGGTGAACTCGGTGAGGACGCCGTCGCCGACGCGCGCGCGGTCCTCGCACAGGCTCCCGAGCCTGCCAACGGCGCGCTGATCGCCGTGTCGCCCAACACCCACGACGTCGTTGTCGTCTCCGGTGCGCGGGTGGCCGACCGGGTCAACGATCGGGTCGCCCAACTCGGTGTGACCGCCGCGATCGGCAGCTTCCGGTCCGGTCAGCTCATCGACGGGCTGATCGCCGCACTGCACGTCGTCGCGACCGCTGCCGCACCTTCCTGATCACCGGATCTCGTTTCTTCGCGCCGATGCGGGGCTCTCCACCGAGAGCCCCGCATCGGCGTTTCGGTGGGTGCCCGGCCGAGCGTGCACGCCCGCAGGGCCCCTTACAACCGACCACTGCGTGCAGATGCCGGCGCCGGTCACTCCTGGTGGGAGTGACCGGCGCCGGCGTCTCTTGGCACCCGATGATGTGCCAATCGGCGTTCAGCGTGCGGCGAGTTCCTTTTCCGTGACGATCGTGTCGTCGTGGGTGCGTGGCCGGTCGAGCGGTTCCTCGTCGACCATGTCCTGTTCGTTGAACGGGTCGCGGCCGGCGAGAACCTCCTCGACACGCGCTTTGTCGACGGTTCCGGTCCACGAGCCGACGAGCAGAGTGGCCACGGCGTTACCGGAGAAGTTGGTGACCGCACGCGCCTCCGACATGAAGCGGTCGATCCCGACGATGAGGCCGACGCCGTCGAGCATCTCCGGTCGGTGGGCCTGCAGCCCGCCGGCGAGCGTGGCCAGGCCGGCGCCGCTGACGCCGGCGGCGCCCTTGGAGGCGATGATCATGAATGCCAGGAGACCGATCTGCTCCGGGATCGACAGCGGATCACCCATGGCGTCGGCGATGAACAGCGAGGCCATGGTCAGGTAGATCGCGGTGCCGTCGAGATTGAACGAGTAGCCGGTCGGCACGACGACTCCGACGGTCGTCTTCTCGACACCGAGGTGTTCCATCTTGGCGATCAGCCGGGGCAGCGCGGACTCCGACGACGAGGTCGCGAAGATCAGGATGTACTCGCGGGCCAGGTACCGGACCAGCTTGAAGATCGACACCCCGGCGGAGGTCTTGAGCAGCACTCCCAGCACACCGAACACGAACACCAGGCAGGTCAGGTAGAACGCGACCATGAGCACCAGTAGCTGGCCCACCGCAGCCCAGCCGGTCTGGCCGACGACGTTGGCGATCGCACCGAAGGCGCCGATCGGGGCGACCCACAGGATCATGGTGAGGACCTTGAAGACCAGCTTCTGGAAGTAGGCCACCGCGTTGAGGATGGGTTCGCCCGTGCGCCCCATGGCCTGGATGGCGAAGCCGACGAGCAACGCCACGAACAGGGCCTGCAGCACGCTGCCCTCGGTGAGCGACGACAGCAGCGAGGTGGGGATGATGCCCTCGATGAACTCCATCGTTCCGCCCGATTCGTGCGCCTTCTCCGCCAGCGCGGCGCCCTGACCGGCCACCGCAGAGATGTTGAGACCGGTGCCGGGCTTGATGAGGTTGCCCACGACCAGGCCGATGGCCAGGGCGACGGTCGACATCACGAGGAAGTAGACGAAGGCCAGGCCGCCGACCTTGCCGACGGTGGCGGCCTTGCGGACCGATCCGATGCCCAGGACGATGGTGCAGAAGATCACCGGCGCGATCATCATCTTGATGAGGGCGACGAACATCGTGCCCAGCACGCCGATGTCCTTGCCCACCTCCGGCCAGATCAACCCGACGGCCACGCCGGCGACCACCGCGATGATCACCGAGATGTAGAGCCAATGGGTGCGGTCCCGCTTCTTGCGCGGGGTGGCCGGGAAATCGGCGGTGCCCGCCGTGTTCGACCTGATGTTCATCAGTGAGTCCTTTCTCGTCCCGCCCTCGCGTACGGCGATGGGAGGTGCTGACTGAGAATTCTTCGGCGTCACGGTGACCCCGGTCACCATTGAGTTCATTTCGTTCAGTGGCGTGGACCACCTCGATCGGGCAGTGTGAGTGCGCCGGTCCGGCACGATGTGTCAGGTTGGGGCCGGTGGTGGAGAACGAGGAGGCGCACGGGTGAGGGCACGGTTGCTGCCGCGGTCGCTGGCCGGGCAGGCGGTCGCATTGCAGGTCGCGGTGGTCATCGCGATCGTCGTGGTGGGCAGCCTGCTCGCGGTCGTCGATGCCCGTGCCGACGCGAATCGTGCGGCGCGGGAGCAGGTGACCGCGGTGGCGGTGAGTATCGCCGACGCCCCGTCGACCGCCGCGGCGATCACCTCACCGGACCCGACGACGCAACTGCAGCCGGTCACCGAACACATCCGGCAGGCCACCGGCATCGCGTTCATCACCATCATGAACACCCACGGCATCCGCTACACCCACACCGATCCCCGGTTCATCGGCGGCCACTACCTGGGCACCATCGAACCGGCGCTGCGGGGGCAGACGTTCACCGAGATCTACACCGGCACACTCGGTCCGTCGGTCCGCACCATCGCTCCGGTCCGCGCCGGCGACGGCACCATCGTCGGCGCGGTGGCCGCGGGCATCACCCAGTCGACGTTGACCGAGGACTGGGTGTCACAACTGCCGCTCATCGGCGCCATCGGCGGCGTCGCCCTGGTGATCGCGTTGGTCGGCTTGTGGGCGATCCGTCGGCGTCTGCTCCGTCATACCGGTGGGCTCACGCCGACGGAGTTGCGGGTGATGTACGACCATCACGATGCGGTCCTGCACGCGGTTCGTGAGGGACTCGTCGTCGTCGATTCGTCGCGCCCGGTACTCGTCAACGACGAGGCGCGCCGCCTGCTGGGAACCGATGAGCCGCTTCATATCCCGGAGTTCATGACGTCGGGCACCGAACCGTTGCGTGACGTTCTCGTCGCCGAGGGAGGGCGAGTACTGATGGTGAATCGGTCACCGGTGCCCGGTCGGGATGCCGCGGTGATCACCATCCGCGACCGCACCGAGGTGGCCGAGGCGATGGGTGAACTCGACTCGATGACACGCTTCGCCGAGGCGCTGCGGTCGCAGGCGCATGAGTCGGCGAACCGCCTGCACACGATCGTGGCGTTGATCGAGATGGGACGGTCGGGCGACGCCGTGCGCATGGCCACCGAGAATCTCGAACTCTCCCAGAAACTCGTCGACCGGGTCGGCGACGCGGTGGTCGAGCCGACGCTGGCGGCATTGTTGCTCGGTAAGACGGCACAGGCCGCCGAACGCGGTGTCGAACTGACACTCACCGAGGACTCGATGGTCGATGACCATGCGACGCAGATCCTTTCGGCCGGCGAGATGATCACCGTGGTGGGCAATCTGATCGACAACGCGCTCGACGCCGTCGACCCGGATGATCCCTGGGTCGAGGTGACCGTCATCGGCGACGCTGCCCACGTACACGTGGTGGTCGCCGATTCCGGACCCGGCATGACTCCCGACGAGTTCGCTCGAGCGCGACGCCGCGGTTACTCGACGAAAGCCGGTGGTGACACGGCCGGACGCGGACTCGGTCTCGCGTTGGTCGCCCAGGTCGTGCACCTGCACGGCGGTACGATCCGAGCGGAGAACACCTACGGTTCGGTGGTCGGCGTCGAGATCACGGCCGGCGCGCAGGCGTCGACACCGACCGAACCGGACGCCGGGAGGCTCAGATGATGCGAGCAGAGGCGAGATGATCCGGGTACTCGTCGTCGAGGACGACCAGGTGATCGCCGCCGCACACGTCGACTTCCTTTCCCGGATCGGTGGATTCGACGTAGTCGCCCATGCGGCCACCGCGCAGGAGGCGCTGCGCCGGGCCACCGCGGCCGCCGACGGCGCCCACCCCGTCGACCTCGTCCTGCTCGACCTCGGCCTGCCCGACGCGAGCGGCATCTCGCTGGCCTCGGCACTGTCGGGCATCGTCCCGTCCCCCGACATCATCGCGATCACCGCGCAACGAGACCTGGACTCGGTTCGTAGCGCGATGGCCCACGGTGTGCTGCTCTATCTCATCAAGCCGTTCACCTTCGCGGCATTCGGTGAGAAGATCCGGCAGTATCTGAGCTATCGCGAGGCGCTGACCGGTGGGGGAGACGCGGTGAGTCAACGCGACATCGATCGTGCGTTGGCGAATCTGCGCACCGCCGACACCCGGCGTACCGCCGCGAAGGGGCGCTCCCCGGACACCGAGGACGCCGTCGGACGTGCCATCCGCGACAGCACCGACGGTCTGACCGCCTCGGAGGTCGCCGGCGCGATCGGTAGCTCCCGGGTGACGGCCTGGCGCTACCTCGAGCGCCTCGCCGACGACGGTACGGTCGACCGGGTCACCGAGTACGGCAACACCGGTCGACCGCAGATCCGCTACGTGTGGCGGGCACGCTGAGCGGTCGGCCGCCGGCCACGGCGGTCAGCGAGTGGCGTCGAACGCCCGAGCGCGCAGTGAACGTTCCACTCCCGCACGGCCTTCGACGATGAGGCGCTTGAGCGCGGCGGGATGGTCGGCGGCCAGGAACTCATCGGCGGCGGCGAGACCGGCCTCACTGATCTCCCACGACGGGTAGAGCCCGACCACCACCGTCTGGGCGACCTCGCTCGAACGCCGCGACCACACACCGGGCACGGCGTCGAAGAACTTCGCGACGTACTCGCCCAGCAGCGCACCCTGACCGGGTCGGGCGAAGCCGGCGACGACCGATCGGGTGAAGATGTTCGAGGCCGAATCGTCGTCGACGGCCTGGGCCCAGGCGTCGGCTTTCGCCTGCGCGAGCGGGCGGGCGGCACGGGCCGTTGCGGCCTGCCGGGCACCGGCGGCGGTGTTGTCGCGCTCGGCCTCGGCATCGATGACCGGGGTCGAGTCGGGGTCGGTGTCGATGGCGCCCGCGGTGGCCAGCGCGATCACCAGCCGCCACCGCAGATCGGTGTCGACGGTGAGCCCGGACAGTCCGTGCGACGCTGGGTCGTCACCATCGAGCAGACCTTTGGCCACGCCGACCTGACCCTCGTCGAGGGCACCGGCCAACAGGGTGTTGACGAAGGCCAACTGGTGATCCGAGCCGGGCTCGGCGGCGCGGGCGAGTTCCAGCAGCCGCGCCGAGAAACTCCGACGCCCGGTCTGCTCGGCCCACGTGGGGTCGGCGTAGGACTCGATGGCGGTGGTGGCCTGCAACAGGACTCGCTGGACCACCCCGATCTCGGTTTCGGCGACGATCCCGCGCTCGACCAACTCGACGAAGTCGCGGGCGGCCATCTCGGCCTGACGGGTCATCTCCCACGCCGCCGACCACACCAGGGTGCGCGGCATCGAATCGCTGATGTCGCCGATCCGGGTGGTCGCGGTCGACAACGAATCCGGGTCGAGCCGCACCGAGGCGTAGGTGAGGTCGTCGTCGTTGATCAGGATCAGCTTGCCGCGGTGGACGCCGAGCAGATCGGCGACGTCGGTGCGTTCGCCCTCGACGTCGAGTTCGATGCTGTGCGTACGGGTCAACGCGCCCGAGTCGCCGTCGTCATAGATGCCGACCCGCAGCCGGTGCACCCTCGTCGCGCCCACCGCCGACGAATTGTCCGCGCCACCCGCGCCCGGGACCGCACCGTCCTGCACGATCGTGAACCGGGTGAAAGCGCCCGAGTCGTCGAGCTCGAAGTCCGGGCGCAACACGTTGATGCCGGTGGTCTTGAGCCACTGCCCACCCCAGTCGGACAAATCGCGGCCCGACGATTTCTCCAGTGCGGCAAGGAGATCGGAGAAGGTTGCGTTGCCGAAGCGGTGCGCGGAGAAGTAGTCGCGCAGACCGGCGAGGAAGTCTTCGAGTCCGACGTAGGCGACGAGCTGTTTGAGTACCGACGCGCCCTTGGCGTAGGTGATGCCGTCGAAGTTCACCTCGACCGCGGCGATGTCGGGGATGTCGGCGGCCACCGGATGCGTTGAGGGCAACTGGTCCTGACGGTAGGCCCACGACTTCTCGACGTTGGCGAAGGTGGTCCAGGCGCTGGTGTACTCGGTTGCCTCCGCCTGGCACAGCACCGAGGCGAAGGTGGCGAAGGATTCGTTGAGCCACAGGTCATCCCACCATTTCATGGTGACGAGGTCGCCGAACCACATGTGGGCCATCTCGTGCAGGACGGTCTCGGCCCGCCGCTCGTAGAGATAGTTGGTGACGCGGGAGCGGAAGACGTAGTCCTCCAGGAAGGTCACCGCCCCGGCATTCTCCATGGCGCCCGCGTTGAACTCCGGAACGAAGAGCTGGTCGTACTTGCCGAAGGCGTAGGGGATACCGAAGTTCTTGTGGTAGAAGGCGAATCCCTGCTTGGTCTCGGTGAACAACCGGTCGGCGTCCATGAACTCCGCCAGTGAGGCCCGGCAATAGATCCCCAGGGGGATGGTGCCGTGCTCGTCGGTGTAGGAATCGGTCCATTCGGCGTAGGGTCCGGCGATCAGGGCCACGAGGTAGGTGCTCATCGTCGGCGTCTCCCGGAAGCGGTGCACTCCGGGTTCGGCGGCGGCGGTGGCGACCTCGGGCGCGTTGGAGATCACCTTCCAGTCGGTGGGTGCGGTGACCGTCAGCGTGTAGGTGGCCTTCAGGTCGGGCTGATCGAAACATGCGAACATCCGCTTGGCATCGGCGGTTTCGAACTGCGAGTACAGGTACACCGAGTCGTCGGTGGGGTCGACGAAGCGGTGGAGCCCCTCGCCGGTGTTCGAGTATGCGCAGTCGGCCACCACGGTCAGGGTGTTCTCGGCGGCCAGCCCGGGCAACTCGATGCCGACGGACTCGTCGAAGCCGGTGACGTCGAGTTCGGTGCCGTTGAGCGTCGCCGAGCGCAGGGTCGGCGCAACGAGATCGATGACGGTCGATGCGCCCTGAGTGGCGGTGAAAGTCACCGTCGTGGTGGAGGCGAAGGTGGTGGCGCCCGGCGCGCCGTTGCCGTCGGTGAGATCGAGGTCGATGGCGTAGTGGGACACGTCGACGGTGGCGGCGCGCTCGCGGGCCTGATCACGGGTGAGATTCGGGGCAGTCACAGCGGCCAGCTTAGTGCTCGGCGGCGATCGGGGGTGCCGACGCGACGCCGGGGGAGCAGGATCGGATGGAATGGGCTCGGCCGCGCGCGGGTTGAGTGGGCCGAGTTCGCCGCGCACCCGGTGTGAGCAGAAGGGTGTCCGGGAATCGTCGAGAAGAAGGGAAGACGTATGTCGAAGGATCGTGTGGATTTCTGGTTCGACCCGCTGTGCCCATGGTGCTGGATCACCTCGCGGTGGATCCTCGAGGTCGAGAAGGTGCGCGACATCGAAGTCAATTTCCACATCATGAGCCTGGCCGTGCTCAACGAGGGGCGCGACATCCCCGACAGCTACCGCGAGGGCCTCAAACAGGCATGGAAGCCGGTCCGCGTGATCGCCGCAGCGGCCGCGGCGAAGGGTGAGTCGATTCTCGCCCCCCTCTACACCGCGATGGGTACCCGTATCCACAACGGACAGAACAAGGATTTCGACGTGGTGATCGCCGAGTCGCTCGCCGAACTCGATCTCGATCCGACGCTGGCCGAAGCCGCCGACTCCACCGAGTTCGACGAGGCGATTCGGGAGAGCCATCACCGCGGGATGGACAAGGTCGGCGACGACGTCGGCACGCCGACCATCCACATCAATGATGTGGCCTTCTTCGGTCCCGTGCTCTCGCGCATCCCGCGCGGGGAGACCGCGGGCACGGTGTGGGACGGTGCGGTGGCACTGGCGTCCTACCCACACTTCTTCGAGCTCAAGCGCTCTCGCAACGAGGACCCCGAATTCGACTGACCGCCCCTGAGTGTACTCCGCCCCGACGACTCTCCTCCGGTCGCCGGGGCGGAGTCGTCCGGGGGTAACCCCATGGTCTCGGGGGGTGACGATCACTGTCGGGTCGTCACCCGGCACCGGAATCGCGGGTGGGCGGGATCTATAGTGAGGCGCATGCGCGTATACGTGGGTGGAGATCATGCCGGCTTCGAACTCAAGGCGGCCATCGCCGAGCATCTGCGGTCCAACGGTCATGAGGTGATCGACTGCGGGGCACACGTCTACGACGCCGCCGATGATTACCCGGCATTCTGCATCGCCGCAGCGAAGAAGGTGGTGGCCGATCCGGGCAGCCTCGGAATCGTGCTCGGCGGCAGTGGAAACGGCGAACAGATCGCCGCGAACAAGGTGCCCGGTGCGCGGTGCGCCCTGGCGTGGAGCGTCGAGACGGCCCAGCTCGCTCGCCAGCACAACAATGCGCAGTTGATGGGGATCGGTGGACGGATGCACACCACCGAGGAGGCGCTGGCGATCGTCGACGCCTTCTTGGCGGCGAAGTGGTCGGAGGAACCGCGTCACCAGCGTCGCATCGACATCCTCTCGGAGTTCGAGAAGACCGGTGTGGCGCCGGCCGTCCCCGAGTCCTGAGGGCAGCGCACTCGGTGACGGTGGCGACATCGGCGAGTTCGGCGACGGTGGTCGTCGATGCCTGAGGGGCATACCCTGCATCGCCTCGCCCGGCGTCAACAGAAGCTCTTCGGTGGGCAGCGGGTGCGGGTGTCGAGCCCGCAGGGGCGTTTTGCCGAGGGCGCCGCGGTGGTCGACGGCATGGAGTTCCATCGCGCGCAGGCGTGGGGTAAGCACCTCATACAGCGCTACCGCGACGGCAAGCGGACCCAACTGCTGCACGTCCACCTCGGGCTCTACGGCTCGTTCTCCGAACTCGCGGTGCCGATGGGGGAGCCCGTCGGACAGGTCCGGATGCGGATCGTCGGAGACGAGGTGGGCACCGACCTGCGCGGGCCGACCGCCTGCGAGTTGTACACGCCTGCCGACCTCGAGGACCTCGTCGCGCGGCTCGGCCCGGATCCACTACGGTCCGACGCCGACCCGGAGCGTGCGTGGCAGGCGATCCACCGGTCGTCACGACCGATCGGCGCCCTGCTGATGGATCAGAAGGTGATGGCCGGCGTGGGTAACGTCTATCGTGCCGAGGTCCTTTTTCGTGCACGTCTCGACCCGATGCGGGCCGGGCGCACCGTCGATCGGGAGGCCTTCGACGACATGTGGGCCGACCTCGTCGCCCTCATGCGAATCGGTGTGCGGCGCGGGCGAATTCACGTGATTCGGCCGGAGGACGATCACGGGCCGGGGTCGTACGCACCGGATCGGCCACGCACCTATGTGTACCGGCGCACCGGAGAACCCTGTCGGATCTGCCGAACCCCGATCGCGACCACCGAACTCGTGGGCCGAAACCTGTACTGGTGTCCCGACTGTCAGCGGTGACGGCCATACCAGTGGCTGCGTCAGCATGGGAAGTGCTTGAGGGTCAGCGACTTTCGTGACGCTGCGCCATGACGAGCAGCTCGTCGCGCTGGGCTCCGGACGACATCAGGGCGATGCGCTCGTAGAGCCGACGGTGGTTGTGGCCGGAGGGGAGGAAACGTTCACGCAGACGTGCGAACGACATGGGTACCGCTTCTTTCGTACTTCTCGGGGATGGTGATCGTCGACGGTTCGCGACCGTGTTCGACCTCGTCCATTGTTCGCGTTACGAATGTGTTACGCAACCGGAATCCAGGTGATCCTGGGCACCCTCGGCACGTCGGTGACCAGGCATCACAGCGCGATGGTCCAACTCTCATCCGGCCCTCAGCCGACTGTCCGGCCCCTCTCATCGACCATCGCGACGATGGAGTCATGACAGCCCACACCGACCCGGTGCACGCGGTGACGGTTCTGGTGGTCGGCGGAACCGGAGAGTCCTACGACGGTGACATGCGCACCGAGGTCACCGGACTGCTCTCCGGCGTCACCGATGCCCTCGACGACCGGTTCGACACCCGCTGGGTGGGCTACCCGGCGAGTTACGGTCCGGCACCTCATCTTTCGGGTATCAGCTACGCCGACAGCGTCGCCGCCGGGCAACGCGCACTGGCCGCGGCGCTGCACGCGGTCGTCGGACCGGTGATGATCATCGGCTATTCACAGGGCGCGGTGGTGATCCGACGCCTGCTGGCCGATCTCGACGCACGTGCCGACATGCGCGCGCTGAGCCGTGTCGTGGCGGTCGGATTCGTCGCCGACCCCCATCAGCCGCCCGGCGTCGTTGCGGGATGCGACGGGTGGGGAGTGGCCGGGCCGGGTCCGGCGATCCCCGAGCGCATCCCGGTCTGGTGGGTCGGCGCCCCCGAGGACATGATCTGCAACGCCTCGCGGGATTCGTTCGTCCGCGATATCGCCGATCTCACCGACACCCTCACCTTCGCCGCCCCCCGACGCTGGCTGTCACAGACGTGGAAAGTGTTGCGCAGCAACTCCTTCCAGAATGCGCGGGCAACCTCGGTGCGACCGGCGCAGTGGTTGCGCGACGTCGAACGGCTGGGTTCGGCATGGCGGGAGGTTCGCGGCTACCTGCCCGGTGTGATCGCCTGGCGCGGCATGGTCATCCGCAATCGGGCGGGCGGCAGACACACCGCCTACCACGACGAGCCGTACCGCCGGGACTCGGTGACCGATCCGCTGACCACCGGCTGTGAGGCGCTGGCCCAATGGATGCAGGTGCAGGCCACCTTCACCATGGGCCCGGCCGACCTGGCGGCCTGAGGACTCCCGCTCGAGTCGTGGGATCTGTCGACCTGGGTGACACTTGTCCGGGCGGTACCGATCACCTGCGGTGATCGATACACCGCCGAGCCACGGACACATCGAGCGAAGGATCCACGGTGGATCATTACGACATCGTCGTCATCGGGTCAGGACCGGCAGGTCAGAAAGCGGCGATTGCGGCGGCCAAACTCGGCAAACGCGCCGCGATCGTCGAACGCAAACACATGATGGGCGGCGTGTGCATCAACACCGGCACCATCCCATCGAAAACCCTCCGAGAGGCCGTGCTCTATCTGACCGGCCTGAACCAGCGAGAGCTCTACGGACAGTCGTACCGACTCAAGACCGACATCACCGTGGCCGACCTCACCGCGCGGACGATGCACGTCGTCGGCAAGGAGATCGACGTCATCCAGAGTCAGTTGGCCCGCAACGGCGTTGTGACGCTCATCGGCAGCGCGACCTTCACCGGCCCGCACGAGATCGCGATCGAGGATGCCACCGGAGACCTCAAACACGTATCCGCCGACCACTTCGTCGTCGCGGTCGGCACCCGCCCGGCGCGCCCGTCGTCGGTCGACTTCGACGGGGAGACCGTCGTCGACTCCGATCAGATCCTCGAACTCGACCGCGTTCCGGGATCGATGGTGGTGGTCGGCGCCGGGGTGATCGGCATCGAGTACGCGTCGATGTTCGCGGCGCTGGGCACCAAGGTCACCGTCATCGAGCAGCGGCCGGCGATGCTCGATTTCTGTGACCGGGAGATCGTCGAGGCCCTGCAGTATCAGCTCCGGGAACGTGGCGTCACCTTCCGTTTCGGCGAGCACGTCCGCACCGTCGAGACCCACCCCTCGGGAACCCTGACCATCCTGGAATCGGGAAAGCAGATCCCCGCCGACACCGTTCTGTATTCCGCAGGGCGTCAAGGTGTTTCCGATGAGCTCGCGGTCGAGGCCGCGGGGCTCACCGCCGACAACCGTGGGCGCCTCAAGGTCGACGAGCATTTCCGCACCGAGGTCGAGCACATCTATGCGGTCGGCGACATCATCGGATTCCCGGCGCTGGCGGCCACCTCGATGGAGCAGGGACGCCGCGCGGCATATCACGCCTTCGGCGAGCCGGTCGGACACACCCCGACCGACCTGCAACCCATTGGGATCTACGCGATCCCCGAGATCAGCTTCGTCGGCCGGACCGAGGATCAACTGACCACCGACAACATCCCGTTCGAGGTGGGTGTGGCCCGGTATCGCGAGCTCGCGCGCGGAGCGATCATGGGGGACTCCTACGGATTGCTCAAGCTTCTCGTGCACGCCGAGGACCGCACGCTGCTCGGCGTCCATGCCTTCGGGTCGAACGCTGCCGAACTGGTCCACATCGGCCAGACCGTGATGGGTCTCGGCGGCACCGTCGACTACCTGGTCGACGCGGTGTTCAACTACCCGACGCTGGCCGAGGGGTACAAGGTGGCCGCACTCGATGCGTCGAACAAGATGCGGGCGATCGCGCGGGTGCGCGCGGAGGGGCGATCGCTGGATCTCGATGTGTCGGCGCCGGTGGCCTGACCGGATCGGTGCCCTGAGTCGATCAAGCCCCTGACGACGACGAAGGGCCGGCCCAGGTTGGGCCGGCCCTTCGTCGGTACGAGGAGGGTGGGGATCAGTCGCCGGTGTACTGGCCGCCGACGGTGCCGCGAACGACGATCGGGGTGCCGCGACCGATGGTGTCGTAGACCCACTTGCCGTTCTCGGTGCTCACGTTGATGCAACCGTGGCTCACATTGCTGTGACCCTGCTGCTCGACCGACCACGGAGCGGCGTGAATGAAGATGCCGTCCCAGGACATGCGGGTCGCGTACTCGACGTAGGTGCGGTACCCACCGGGCGAATCGACGGGAACACCGTAGGTGGAGGAGTCCATGTACATGTCACGGTACTTCTCCTTGGTGTGGTACACGCCGTTCGGAGTCGGGTGGGCATCGGAGCCCATCGAGATCGGCATCGACTTGACGAAGGTGCCGTCCTTCCACCAGTAGATGGTGTGCGTCGAATCCTGGGCGAGGGCAACCCAACCGGTCGGGGTCGAGACGTTCGGCTCCGCGGGCACTCCGGGGGTTTCCGGGGTGGTGGACGTCGGAGGCGGCGTGGTCGTCGACGGCGGTGCGGCCGGCGGGGTCGGCAGACCCGGGATCGACGGGATCTCGACCGGCGGTAGTCCGGGGATGACCGTGACGGGGGCGGCCTGCGCCATGCCCGGCAGCGCAAGGGCCACAGCGATCACGCCGAGGACGATGGCCACGAGGCGGCTCATGCCGCGACGACGGCGAGGTGAGTTTGTGGTGTTCAGCACGGAAGTGGAAACCTTTGCTTGTGGGACATCCGGGCGCACCCCCGGGGCGCAGGCACCATCGTTACACAACTGTTGCCATGGGGCCAAAGGACATTGGGCGATCAGGCTACGTCACCGTCGTGTAGTCGCGATGCGGCATCTGGAAACCGGAGGTGAGGGCGCCGGAAACGGAGGGTGTGATTGCAGTCACATCAACCGGAGCGTGTCCCCACCTCGTGCGACCTCAGCAGGTGCTGGGAGCCGGCAATCCGGCGAACCGGTCACCGAGATAGTCGAACGCGGGGAGCAGTCCGATCACCGCCGCCGACATGTGATCGGGCGACGGCGTGGAGAACTGCTGCACACGAGTCCCGGCCCGGCAGTATCGCCGCATCGTCTGATCGATCGAGGCCACCGGGATCAATACGTCGGTCGGACTGTGCCACTCGAAGATCGGGGTCTTGGCCACACCCGGATAGAAGGCGAGGCTGTTGTCCTGGACGACGCGTCGTGCAGTCGGGTCCTCGAAGATCTGCTCACCGCCCACCGAGACCTGCTTGGCCGAGTGACCCGCGCCGAGGCGCAGGATGTCGTTGGTGCACGCGTTGCGCATCTCGGAGTACATCTGCTTACCGAGCGGTGAAAGGAATTTCATCATCGGGATCTGCTGCGGATACTCGCGGGAGAGGCCGATCGCCGCGGCGAAGGCCAGGCCGAAGGCGGGATGCGGATTGTTGTACCCCAGGCCCTCGGCCATCTTGATCAGATCCATCGGGACACCGCCGTACGCTGCGCCGACGATGTTCAGCTCCGGCGCGTAGGTCGGCGCGAGCGCAGCGGCCCACGCGGTTGCCATGCCGCCGCCGGAGTAGCCCGCCATCGCGACCTTGCTCCTGGCGACCTGGGCGGGGGCGAAGCGTTGGACGGCGCGGGTGGCGTCGAGGGCGATCTGGCCGCCCAGCCGCGCAGCCCCGTAGGCGCTGCGCGGGCCCAGATGATCGGGGATCGAGACCGTCCACCCGCGTTGAAGGGCGCCGTTGAGGCCCGGTGCCTCTCGGATGGTCAGGTTCGGGTCGGTGGTCCAGAGGGCCTGCGACGGCGCGCATTCGAGTCCCACCGCGTTGATGATGTGCTGAAACGACAACAGTGGTCCGTTGACCTGCTTGTGGATCGGGACCAGCAGGGTGGTGACCGCGGCGATCGGCTTGCCCTGGCTGTCGGACGACCGGAACTTCAACTGAAAGGTCCGTACGTCGAAGAAGCCGGGCGGAGTGGTCCGCGGGCGCACCGCGAGAATGTCGCCGTCGCGATGAGTGGCGATGTCGGCGGGCTGGGAATAGAAGGAGTCGGGCAACGCGGTGGGGAGCGCGACGTCGTCGGCGTGGGCGGGGCCGACGCCGAGCCAACCACTCGACACCGTCGCGGTGGTCACGGTGGCCGCCACGGCTGCGAGGGCCAGACGGCGTACCCGTGCGGGCGGGGTCTCACCGGTGCGCGGCACGCTCGATCGGCGAGATCCGAACAGTGGGTTGGGGAGAGTGGCCGCACGCGCGCGACCACCACCGAGAGAGAAGAGCACGAATCCCCCATCGAGGTCCTGGTACGAAGACCTGTGGCGCCGACGGCCACACCGGTCATGTCCCCCGACAGGATTCACAATGTGAATGGGGTGGCATGCGGTGTCAACTGGAACGAATGACCAGGTGTGACGGGGGTTACCCGCGAGTTCGCGGGCGGTTGCTCAGGCGGGCTGGAGATGTTCTGTGTGCAGGTGACGGGCCGGCTCGGAGCAGGCTTCGTCACGGCACACGAGCATGGTGTCGACCCGCCGATTTCCGCCGGTGGTCTCGGTGACGTCCTTGCGGACATGGAGATTCGCCCCGCATGACGGGCACTTGCGCTGACTCTTGACGTGACTGGAAGACATGTCCCCAGGCTACGCGCGATGTGGCGAAGATCACATGCCAGGTGAGGTGCGGGTTGCGGTGGCGAGATCAGTCGACCGAGAGTGCCCGGACGGTTCCGCCACGGGCGGGGATCATCGTGACGTTGCGGTAGCGGGGGCGTTCCGCGGGGCGGTCGTGGGTCTCCAGTTCGACCCGCCGCAGGATGTCGCCCACGACGATCTGGAGCTCGGTCATCGCCAGGTGGGCGCCGAGGCAACGACGGTTTCCGCCGCCGAAGGGCAGCAGCGTCATCGGGTCGGTCCGGGTGCCGATGAACCGGTCCGGCCGGAAATCGAAGGGATGGGGATAGAGGTCGTCGCGATGGTGCAGGAGCAGGGTGCTCACCACGGCGATGTCTCCGGACTCGCAGCGGTGGGTGCCGAATCGCCACGGGCGCTGCAGTTCCCGCGCGACCGACGGCACCACCGGGCGGCACCGCATCGTCTCGGTGATCACCGCGCCCACGAACTCGTCGTCGCCCTCGGCGGCGGCCGAGCGAGCCTGCGCATACACCTCGGGGTGACGGGTGAGGCGTTCGAAGGCCCAGGCGATCGTGGTGGCCGTGGTTTCGTGACCGGCGAGCAGCAGTGACACGAGCTCGTCGCGGATCTCGCTGTCGGACAACGGGAGTCCGTCGGTGGCACGCGCCGCCAGCAATGCCGACATCACATCGTCGTCACTGGCGTGGCCCCCGGCGCGACGTTCGGCGATCACCTCTGCGATCGCCGCATCCAGGTGCCGAACACCCCACGCGAGCAGGCCGACGGGCTCCGGATGCGAGGCGTTGAGCAATTGCGCGACGGTACCGACCGCCGACGACGACCAGCGCAGGAAGCGCCGGGTGGCGTCGCGGAGGTGCCGCTCGGCGGTGGTCGCCACGTCGGGAACATCGTCGGTGAGGACGCCGTCGGCGGCGTGGATGCCGAAGATCACGGCCATGATGACGTCGAGGGTTATCGCCTGGGCGATGCGGTCGACCCGGACCCGGCGGTTTGTCGGCCAGCGATCGAGATGCGCCGCCGAAGCCTGTTCGATCACATCTGTGTACCGCGCGACCGAGGTGCGATGGAATGACGGCAGCAGCGCCGTCCGTTGCCTGCGGTGCTGCTCGGCGAGGGTGGTGAGCACCGAGTCGGGACCGACGATCGGCCGCAACGGTGACAGCCGCGTCGCCGAGGGGGCGATCGCCGGATCGGCCGTCAGTACCGAGCGGACGTGAGCGGGATCGGAGATCACCACCAATCGTCCGGGCGCGCCGGGCAGATCGTAGGTGAGCACGTCGCCACATCGCGCCGCGTCGGCGAACACCACATCCCCCTCTCGACGGGCGAATCGCAGCGCGTTGCGGACCGTTGCGCGACGGGGCGTCGGCGGTGCCGGTAGGGCGTCGGCGTCCGACGCGCTCAGCGGTCCCGCCTCGGCGCACGTCGATACCAACCCCGACGCCGCGTCCGGGGCGGCGTCGAACCACCGCCCGGTGAGCGCGGGGTGGTACTCGGTCGATGCGGTCATGCGCGGGCCCCCGCCGGTCGGGTCGCACCCGGCAGCCGCGGCATCGACGACCGGGGTGCCGTGCGCACCCGCGACGGTCGGGGTCGGCGTGCCGAACGTGCGCGGTTCTCTCGTGCCGCATAGGCGATGTCGGTTTCACGGCCACGGAAGTTCATGTCATCAGGGCTGTGCAAGAGCCAGAAGAGGGTCATGAGGGTGGCGGCGGCGATCAGCAGGATCAGCATGGTTGCTCCTCGTCCGATGAACCCGGTCAATCCGGGTACCACTCACGCTATGGAGATCGAACTCCCTGGTCAGCGCCCCGCAGGCGGATCTTTGTCGACCTACTCGGGGTGGAGGCGACCTCCGACCGTGGGTGGATGTGCAAACGCGGCGGCGGCGATAGGCTGGGCGAATGCGCTGGTTGGAGGCCCACTACCGGCACGCCCTGGTGATCTTCGGGTTCGATTACCCGACGAGTTACATGCTGATCTCCGACCTCGGTGTGTTCACGCTCGCCGTCGCGGCGGTCGTGCAGCGCGTGGTCGTCGGCCCGTCCGGCACGCAGTGGATTCCGATCGCGGCGGCCGTGGTGCTGGCCCTCGGACCGCACCTCGCGTGCCTCTACCGCGGGTGGCAGCCCAGCATTCTCCGCTGGAAGCCGTGGATTCTCGGGCTGCCCGCATTCACACTCGCGGCGGTGGTGTGCTTCTGGCAGGTTCCCGTCGAGGTCGATGTGGCCACACTGTTGCTTCCACTGTGTGCGACGATCACCGCCGCGGTGGCCACCCGACGGGAGGCGATCATCTCGACGATCGCCCTGTCGGCGACCGCGATCGGTGGCGGACTGGCCGGGGTCATCGCCCAGGCGTGGTTGTTCGTCCTCATGGTCGGCTTCGGCGGCGTGGTCGGCTATCTGCTACAGAAACAGCTACTCCTGCTGACTGCGGAACGGCGCGCCCAGGAACAGCAGATGGCACTCGATCGCGCCGAGATCGCCGGCGAGGTGCACGACGTTCTCGCACACTCGTTGAGCATCATGATGCTCAACGTCACCGCCGCCCGACGGGCGTTGCAGGAACACGACGACGTCGCCGAAGCCGTCGATGCACTCGTCGACGCCGAACAGGTGGGCCGCGCGACGATGCAAGACGTGCGACGCACGGTGGAGTTGCTCCGCACCTCCGACGCCGAGTCGTCCACCCCGCAGCCGGGCTTCGCCGACCTTCCCGACCTCGTCGACGGATTCCGCAGGGCCGGAGTCGATCTCGACGCCGAGATCGTCGGAGATTCCGAAACGATCACCGGCGGAACCGGATTGGCCGTATATCGCGTCGTCCAGGAATCATTGTCGAACGCGGCACGGCATGCGCCCCACGGCACTGTCACCGTTCGGGTCGGGCCCGAGCCCGGTGGCGCTCTCGTCGTGCGCGTCCGCAATCCGGTGACCGCCGACGCGCGCCGGGCACGCGGTGGCTCCGGGCTCTCGGGAATGGCCTCGCGGGTCGAAAACTGCGGAGGCATCTTCGTGACGAGGGTGGTGGACGGACACTGGTGTGTGGATGCCCGGTTTCCGGGGGCGGCGGTCGAATGTTCCGATGCAGGTCTCGTCGATGCCGCCAGTGGTCCGCAGGGATCGGTTGAGACGCCTTGTCCACCAACGACTTTCGGGTCGATGCCGCTGACTCGACCGAACGGCTCACCGGTGAGCGAGCCACGGTGATGACCCGGGTTGCCCTGGTCGACGACCAGGACCTGGTGCGGGCGGGACTACGACGCATCCTGCGGCCGCGGGACGGCTTCGAGGTGGTCGCCGAATGCTCCGACGGCGACGAGGTGTCCGACATGGTCCTCCGGCACCGACCCGACGTCGTCGTGATGGATCTCCGGATGCGCAGGATCGGGGGAGTGGAGGCAACCCGACGCCTCCGCGACGATCTCGGAAGCGGTCACGTGTCGCCGCCGGTGCTGGTCCTCACCACCTTCCGCGACGAGCAACTGCTGTCCGGGGCATTGCGGGCCGGCGCGGCGGGATTCGTGCTCAAGGATTCGCCGGCCGAGGAGCTCATCCGGGCGGTGCGTCTCGTGGCGCAGGGTGAGGCCGTCCTCGACCCCGCGGTGACCGCACATGTCCTCGACACCTATCGCGGTGCGCCCGGACCCACCGCACCGCAGGCGGCCCCCGACGGTCTGACCTCGCGGGAGCTGACCGTTCTCGGCCTCATCGGTCGGGGGCTCACCAACGACGAGATCGCCGCGGAACTCGTGATCTCGGTGGTGACCGTGAAGAGCCACATCGGCAAGATCTTCACCAAACTCGGCGTCCGCGACCGAGCCGCTGCTGTGGTCTACGCCTTCGACCACGGGATCGTCGAGCCCCGTCGGTGACGTGGGAGACCAGGCAGGCAAGAGGCCGGTGAGGCGAACGCCGAGAGCCCGACACGTGCGGCGTGAGGGCTCTCGTGATCGCGAGCGGGTGACGGGAATCGAACCCGCGTAGCTAGTTTGGAAGACTAGGGCTCTACCATTGAGCTACACCCGCGTGCCCCGTCAGCGGTGCTTGCCGGTGTTGCCGGAACCCGCTGTGGTGCGCATGAGACTGTACCTGCTCGGTGTACCCGAACCGAAATCGCCCCTCTGCGGCGAATCCGAGAGATCAATGCGCAGGGCGATCCGGGTGGCCGGGTTTCGTCTCATGGAGGGTGACCCGTAAGATCATCGGTCGGTCCTGTCCGCGCATCCCCACCCCGGTGGCGTTGCCGCGATGCGGGCGCCGGGATGTGGCGCAGCTTGGTAGCGCATCCGCTTTGGGAGCGGAGGGTCGCAGGTTCAAATCCTGTCATCCCGACTCTGTACCGACCGAACGACAGCAACGGCCTGGCCCGTCAGAACGGGCCACGACGCACATGACGTCCGCAACGCGAGAAATAGGAGCATTCCAAGCGTGAAGAGCACCGTCGAGCAGCTGAGCCCCACCCGGGTGAAGCTCAACGTGGAAGTACCGTTCGAGGAGCTCTCGGGCGATTTCGATCGGGCGTTCAAGTCCCTGGCCCAGCAGATCCGCATCCCCGGATTCCGTCCGGGCAAGGCGCCCGCCAAGTTGATCGAAGCCCGCGTCGGCCGCGACTCGATCCTCGCGCAGGTCGTCAACGATGCGCTGCCGGGCAAGTACAGCCAGGCGGTCGCCGAGACCGACACCAAGGCGATCGGCCAGCCCGAGATCGATCTCGAGGAACTCAAGTACGGCGAGACGATCACCTTCTCGGCCGAGGTCGACGTCCGTCCCGAGCTCGAGCTCCCGGACTTCTCGACCCTCTCGGTCGAGGTGCCCGCCGTCGTCGACGACGAGAACGCCGTGGACGAGCAGATCGAGCAACTGCGGAGCCGCTTCGGCACCCTCGCCGGTGTCGACCGCGCCGCCCAGAACGGCGACATGGTGTCCATCGACCTGGCGGCCAGTGTGAACGGCGAGGCCGTCGAGGAAGCCTCCACCGAGGGCCTCTCGCACGAGGTCGGTTCCGGTGACCTCGTCGACGGACTCGACGAAGCCCTCGTCGGGCTCAAGGCCGGAGAATCGAAGGTCTTCACCACCAAGCTCGTTGCCGGCGACCATGCCGGGGAAGAAGCGCAGGTGACGGTGACGGTCAACTCCGTCAAAGAGCGTGAGCTGCCGGAACTCGACGACGAGTTCGCGCAGATGGCCAGCGAGTTCGACACCGTCGACGAACTGCGCGCCTCGCTCGCCGAGCGCGTCGATCAGTCCAAGAAGCTCGAGCAGGCCAACCAGATCCGCGACGCCGTGGTCGACGAGCTGCTCGCCAAGGTCGACGTCCCCTTGCCGGAGAAGGTCGTCGAGTCACAGGTCGAGTCGCAGCTCGAGCAGGTGTTGCACAGCATCGGCCACGACGAGGCGGTGTTCGCCCAGCTACTCGAGGCCCAGGGCACCACACGCGAGGCCTTCGAAGCCGAGGCCCGCGAGAGCGCGGAGAAGTCGGTGCGCACCGAGCTGCTGCTCGATGCGATCGCCGATCAGCTCGAGACCGTCGTCGGCCAGGACGAGCTGACCCAGCAGATCCTGTTCTCCGCACAGCGCTACGGGATCGCGCCGCAGGACTTCATCCAGCAACTGACGCAGGCCAACCAGCTCGGTGCGGTCTACGCCGATGTTCGCCGCAACAAGGCGCTCGGTGACGTCATCCGGAAGTTCAGCGTCACCGACTCCGATGGCAACTCGATCGACCTCGCAGAGTTCTATGGTGAGGACGAGGTGGACGATTCGGCCGCAGCCGACGATGCTGCCGGCGACACCGAGAGCTCGGACGCCGACAACACCGACGCCAAGAGCGCAGACGCCAAGGGCGACGACGCCTGATCTCGTCCCCACGAACAGCCGGATTCCAGCGATGGACTCCGGCTGTTCGCGTCTGACACGCCGACGTGTGCCGTGTTCTGCTGTGAGCGAAGTACGGCGCCACCGGGAGTGCCGGACGCAATGAATTGGTTAGTGTCGGTGACAACGCCGGAACGAAAACGCCGGAACGAAAACGCCGAACGACAGATTCCGGGATGGGACCAACAACAGCCGACGCGGCAGACGGCACCGGACAAACGAGTAGCAAGTAACGAGCATCAACGTAACGCGTGCGGGTCGAGTAGACCCGCACGACGCCGGTCGGGTTGCCCCCGACCCGGCACCACACCGACAGGTAAAGGTAGGAATCGTGAGCAAGCCGACTGATGACATCCCTTCGATGAGCCGCACTCCTTCGATGAGCTCGGGAGTCGCCGGGCTCAATCTCACCGATTCGGTGTTCGAGCGACTGCTGCGTGAGCGCATCATCTTCCTCGGTACGCAGGTCGACGACGACATCGCCAACCGGCTGTGCGCGCAGATCCTGCTGCTCGCCGCCGAGGATCCGACCAAGGACATCCACCTCTACATCAACTCACCCGGTGGGTCGGTGACCGCGGGTATGGCGATCTTCGACACCATGCAGCTCGCCGAATGCGACGTCGCCACCTACGCGATGGGGATGGCCGCGTCGATGGGCCAGTTCCTGCTGGCCGCGGGCGCGCCCGGTAAGCGACACGCGCTCCCGCACTCGCGGATCATGATGCACCAGCCGTCGGCGGGTATCGGTGGTACCGCGGCCGACATCGCCATCCAGGCCGAGCAGTTCGCGGCGACGAAGAAAGAGATGAACCGGCTCAACGCCGAGTTCAGTGGGCAGCCGCTGGAGAAGATCGAGGCCGACGCCGACCGCGACAAGTGGTTCACCGCCGAGGAGGCCAAGGCGTACGGACTGGTCGACCACGTGATAACGCGCGCGGTGCCGGTCAACTGACGCGCCGGACCCTCCACAGACCATTCGTCGTATCCCAACCTCACGGAGCAGAAATGACCCACAATCTGACCACCGACGCCCTGCCTGCCGACGTGGCCGCCGGAATCCCGGCCTCGGCGCTGGCGCTGAAGGCGATCGAGGCGCGCTACATCCTTCCGCAGTTCATCGAGCACACTCCCAACGGCCAGCGTCAGTACGACCCGTACGCCAAGCTCTTCGAGGAGCGGATCGTCTTCGTCGGCACGCCGATCGACCAGACCGTTGCCAATGACGTGATGGCGCAGCTGCTGGTCCTCGAGTCGCAGGACCCCGACCGCGACATCACGATGTACATCAATTCACCCGGTGGCAGTGTGCCCGACATGCTCGCCATCTACGACACGATGCAGTACGTGCACTGCGACATCGTGACCGTGTGCCTCGGCGAGGCGGCATCGGCGGCGGCGATCCTGCTCGCCGGCGGCACGCCCGGTAAGCGCGCGGCCCTGCCGAACGCGACGATCCTGATCCACCAGCCACGCACCGGTGGTGCCTACCAGGGACAGGTCTCCGACCTCGAGATCCAGGCGGCCGAGATCGAGCGCATCCGCAACCGGCTCGACGAGATCCTGGCCTCGCACACCGGCCAGCCGGCCGAGAAGATCCGCAAGGACACCGATCGGGACAACATCCTCACCGCCGACGCCGCGAAGGAGTACGGCATCGTGGACGAGGTGTTCGAGTACCGCAAGAAGTCCATGAAGAAGTAGCCGGCGTCCATCACCGGCACCCATGTGGTGCGGTCGAGCCGTCGGGGGTGTCCCGGGCGGCCGACCGGACGACATTCTCGCGACATTTGGCCCAAGCGGTCGAAGTAACGGGCGTGCGCGGGTACCGTCGGGAGGGCGAACACTCGTGGCGAGCCCGTTCGAGCACGGTATTGGTCGCACGCCATGATCGTCCGCGCCGCGACTGCCCCATCGTCGCCGATCCGGTGGCGGCGACGACCCCCGGCAGCCAGGCAACATCGAGGAAGTAGGTACAGCACACGATGGCACGAATCGGAGACGGTGGCGATCTGCTGAAGTGCTCCTTCTGCGGAAAGAGTCAGAAGCAGGTCAAAAAGCTCATCGCCGGTCCCGGCGTGTACATCTGCGACGAGTGCATCGACCTGTGCAACGAGATCATCGAGGAAGAACTCGCCGAGAACGGCGACGTGAAACTCGACGAGCTGCCCAAGCCTGCCGAGATCAAGGAATTCCTCGAGAACTATGTGATCGGTCAGGACACGGCCAAGCGCACGCTCGCAGTGGCCGTCTACAACCATTACAAGCGCATCCAGGCCGGGGAGAAGAAAGAGGCTCGTGGCGGTGAGACCGTCGAGCTGATGAAGTCCAACATCCTCATGCTCGGCCCGACCGGTTGCGGCAAGACCTACCTCGCGCAGACGCTCGCCAAGATGCTCAACGTCCCGTTCGCGATCGCCGACGCCACGGCGCTCACCGAGGCCGGGTACGTCGGGGAGGACGTCGAGAACATCCTCCTCAAGCTCATCCAGGCCGCCGACTACGACGTCAAGCGCGCCGAGACCGGCATCATCTACATCGACGAGGTCGACAAGATCGCCCGCAAGAGCGAGAACCCGTCGATCACGCGCGACGTCTCCGGTGAAGGCGTGCAGCAGGCGTTGCTGAAGATCCTCGAGGGGACACAGGCATCGGTGCCGCCGCAGGGTGGACGCAAGCATCCGCATCAGGAGTTCATCCAGATCGACACCACCAACGTGTTGTTCATCGTGGCGGGCGCCTTCGCCGGCCTGGAAAAGGTGATTTCCGAGCGAATCGGCAAGCGCGGCATCGGTTTCGGCAACGAGGTGGCCTCCAAGAACGATGTGGACGTCACCGATCACTTCGCCGAGGTGATGCCCGAGGACCTCATCAAGTTCGGGCTGATCCCGGAATTCATCGGTCGTCTGCCGATCATCGCGTCGGTGACCAATCTGGACAAGGAATCGCTCGTGTCGATTCTGTCCGAACCGAAAAACGCGCTGGTCAAGCAGTACACCAAGCTTTTCGAGATGGACAACGTCGAACTCGAGTTCAGCGCCGATGCACTCGAGGCGATCGCCGATCAGGCCATCCATCGGGGCACCGGGGCGCGGGGTCTTCGCGCGATCATGGAAGAGGTGCTGCTCCCGGTGATGTACGACATCCCGAGCCGCACCGACGTCGAGAAGGTCGTCGTCACCGCCGAGACGGTGAACGACAACGTGCTCCCGACGATCGTTCCGCGTGCCGAGAGCGACGACGAACGGCGCGACAAGAGCGCCTGACACGCACACCACTCCCTCTGACGCCGACGCTCCCGTCCGGAATCTTCCGGACGGGAGCGTCGGCGTGTGGGATGCGGCCAAATCCCACTGGGCTGAACTCCACCGGGCCCAATTCCGTTGGGCTCAATTCCCGTTGGGCGACACCGGTATCGCGATCTCGACACCAGGCGCGGTGGTCATCGCCCAGACTGGACCCATGACAGCGCAGACGAACGATCGACATCTGGCCGGACTGGTCCTGGCCGGCGGACGCTCCAGGCGAATGGGCCACAACAAGGCGGCGATGGATTGGGAAGGACAGCCGATGCTGGCAAGCATCGTCGAGGTCCTCAACGGCTGCTGCGACCGCGGGGTGTTCGTCGCCGCGTCCACCGGCTCCCCGGCGTATCAGGAACTGCATGGCACGGGTGGTCCGCCGGCCCAGTGGGTCACCGGTGAGCAGCAAGGGGCAGGACCGCTCGGCGGTCTTGCGGCCGGGTTGGCGACCGCCGGTGAGCACGGTGCCGAGATGGCGTTCGTGTGCGCCACCGACATGCCGATGATCGCACCGGGGCTGGTGGCCGAACTGTCGGCGGCCATGACCGAATCGACCGAGGCGGTCGTCGCCCACGACGCCGACCGTGATCACCCCATGGCGGCCATCTATCGGGTGGGCACCGCAAGCACGGTGGCCGCTCTGGTCGAGTCCGGTGAGCGACGGATGACCGCAGCGCTCGATGCCCTGGTGACCCGCCGGATCACGGTGAGCGACCCGTCATGGCTGATCAACGTCAACGCTCCCGAGGACCTTCACCGCCTGCGCGCGCTCGCGCCGTAGCGACCACGCGGTGGCGCCGCGGCGGTGCGCACCCGCCGCGGCGGGCAGGGGGCGCGGGAGCGTCGGCAGCATTCCCTAAGATTGGGGGGTGACCACACCCGATTCATCCCGCGAGCTGCCGAAGTCCTGGGACCCCGCCGAACATGAGGCAGCGCTGTACCAGCGATGGGTGGACGCAGGCTATTTCACCGCGGACGCGGCCGGTGAGAAGCCACCGTTCTCGATCGTCATCCCGCCGCCCAACGTCAACGGCTCCCTGCACATGGGGCACGCCTACGAGCACGTCCTGATGGATGCGCTCTCGCGGCGCCGTCGGATGCAGGGCTACGAGGTGCTCTGGCTGCCCGGAATGGACCACGCGGCGATCGCCATGCAGACCATGGTCGAACGCAAACTCGCCGGTGAGGGTCTGACCCGCGACGACCTCGGCCGCGAGGCGTTCATCGATCGCGTGTGGACCGAGAAGGCCGCGATCGGCGGCAACATCGGCGAGCAGATGCGCCGACTCGGTGACAGCGTCGACTGGAGCCGGGAACGCTTCACCATGGACGACGGACTGTCGCGTGCAGTGCAGACGATGTTCAAGAAGATGTACGACGACGGGCTCATCTACCAGGCCGAACGCCTGGTGAACTGGTCGCCGGTCCTCAAGACCGCCGTCAGCGACATCGAGGTCAGCTACGCCGACGTCGAGGGCGAACTGGTCAGCTTCCGCTACGGCTCGCTCGACGACGCCGAGCCCCACATCGTGGTGGCCACCACGCGCCTGGAGACGATGCTCGGCGACACCGCGATCGCGGTGCACCCCGACGACGAACGCTATGCGCACCTGATCGGGACCGAATTGGCCCACCCCTTCGTCGAGCGCACCATCCCGGTCATCGCCGACGACTACGTGGACCCGGAGTTCGGCAGTGGCGCGGTCAAGATCACCCCCGCCCACGACCCCAACGACTTCGCGATCGGCCAGCGCCACGACCTCCCGATGCCGACCATCCTCGATGAGGAAGCCCGGATATACGGCACCGGAACGCAATTCGACGGCATGGACCGCTTCGAAGCGCGGGTCAAGGTGCGCGAGGCCCTCGCCGAGCAGGGACGCATCGTCAAGGAGGTCCGGCCCTACCTGCACAGCGTCGGACATTCCGAGCGCACCGGTGAGCCGATCGAGCCGCGGTTGTCGATGCAGTGGTGGGTCAAGGTCGAACCCCTGGCCAAGGCCGCCGGCGATGCCGTCCGCGACGGGTCGACGGTGATCCACCCGTCGTCGATGGAGCCGCGCTGGTTCGGCTGGGTCGACAACATGCACGACTGGTGCATCTCTCGGCAGCTGTGGTGGGGCCACCGGATCCCGATCTGGTACGGCCCCGACGGCGAGGTGGTGTGCGTCGGACCCGACGAGGCACCGCCCGTCGGATACACCCAGGAGACCGACGTCCTCGACACCTGGTTCTCCTCGGGGCTGTGGCCGTTCTCCACCCTGGGCTGGCCCGAGCAGACCGCCGACCTCGAGAAGTTCTATCCCACTTCGGTTCTCGTCACCGGATACGACATCCTGTTCTTCTGGGTGGCGCGGATGATGATGTTCGGCACCTACGTCGGTGCCGACCTCGGGCCGCAGCGCCGCGTGCCGTTCCACAATCTGTTCCTGCACGGCCTCGTGCGCGATGAGCACGGCCGCAAGATGAGCAAGTCCAAGGGCAACGGCATCGATCCGCTGGACTGGGTCGAGAGGTTCGGCGCCGATGCGTTGCGTTTCACGCTGGCGCGCGGGGCGAATCCGGGCAGCGACATCTCCGTCGGCGAGGACCACGCGCAGTCCTCGCGCAACTTCGCGACCAAGCTGTTCAACGCGACCAAGTTCGCGCTGATGAACGGGGCCGAGCTCGGCGAACTGCCGGCCCCGGCGGATCTGACGATCGCCGACCGGTGGATCCTGTCGCGCCTCGACGAGGTGCTCGCCGAGGTCGACGCGGGCTTCGAGTCGTACGAGTTCTCCAAGGCCTGTGAGGCGCTCTATCACTTCGCCTGGGACGAGTTCTGCGACTGGTATCTGGAACTGGCCAAGGTGCAGTTCGCAGATAACGACGAGAAGCGTTCGCAGACAACACGTCTGGTCCTCGGCGCGGTACTCGACCCGTTGTTGCGCGCACTCTCACCGGTGATGCCGTTCGTCACCGAGGTCCTGTGGACGTCGTTGACCGGCGGCGAGTCGTTGGTGATCGCGCCGTGGCCGATGGCTTCGGGCCGACCGACCGACACCGAGGCGGCGACCGCAGTGGAGGATCTGCAGAAGCTGATCACCGAGGTCCGACGCTTCCGCAGCGATCAGGGGCTCAAACCGGGGCAGAAGGTGCCGGTGCGGTTCGCCCACCTCGACGACGCCGGATTGGCCGGACTCACCGGATACATGGCCGCGCTGGCCCGGCTGGAGGAGCCGGGAGCGGAGTTCGCCGCGACCGCCGACCTCGAGGTGCGCCTGAGTGCGGCAACGGTCAAGGTCGAGATCGACACGTCGGGCACCGTCGACGTGGAGGCCGAGCGGAAGCGTGCGGAGAAGGATCTCGCCGCCGCGGAGAAAGAACTGGCTCAGACCACCGCGAAGTTGGGCAACGAGCAGTTCCTCGCGAAGGCGCCGGAGGCAGTGGTGGAAAAGATCCGCGCGCGCCAACAGATCGCCGGCGAAGAGGTGCAGCGGCTCACCGCCAAACTGGCATCGCTGGGCAGATCGTGACCCGCCACAACGGGTCCGACCCCGACCACGACGATGCGGCCGACGGCTCCGACGACGAACCGATCTTCACCGCCGCCGACTTCGCCGGGTGGGAGGATGCGGGTGACATCGAGCCCGACGACCCCGGACCCGACGACCCCGAACCTGACGACTTCGGACCCGACGACGTCGCTCCCGACCGGATGGATCTCGCCTCCCTGCTGACCGACGACGAGGAAACCGCCGCCGACGCCCGCGATCGTGCGCCGCTGACCGCGGGGGACAGTGCGGCCGACCTCGCCGAACTCGCCGAGGTGGAGGCCGACCTCGATACGCGCTGGCCCGAGACGAAGATCGAGCCGTCGCTGACGCGCATCGCGGCGTTGATGGATCTGCTCGGTTCGCCGCAGCACGCCTACCCGGCGATCCACGTCGCCGGGACCAACGGCAAGACGTCGGTGACCCGGATGATCGACGCGCTGCTCGTCGCGTTGCACCGGCGCACCGGACGCATCACCAGCCCGCATCTGCAGCGGGTGACCGAGCGGATCGCCGTTGACGGACAACCCATCTCGGCGCGCGCCTACATCGACACCTACCGCGATCTCGAGCCGTACATCACCATGGTCGACGACTCGTCGACCGCCGCCGAGGGTCCACGGATGAGTAAGTTCGAGGTGCTCACCGCGATCGCCTACGCCTACTTCGCCGAGGCTCCCATCGATGTGGCCGTCGTCGAGACCGGAATGGGTGGCCGCTGGGATGCGACCAACGTCGTCGACGGTGCGGTCGCGGTGATCACCCCGATCGCGATGGATCACGCCGATTACCTCGGTGACTCGCTGGCAGCGATCGCAGGGGAGAAGGCCGGGATCATCAAGCGCGCCAAGGACGATCTCGTCGTGACCGATCCGGTGACCGTCATCGCCCCACAGCAGCCGGAGGTGATGGACGTGCTGCTGCGCGAGAGTGTGGACAAGGGCACGATCGTCGCCCGGCAGAACTCCGAATTCGCGGTCCTCGACGCGGTCACCGCCGTCGGCGGGCAGATGCTGCGCATCCAGGGGCTCGGCGGTGTCTACGAAGAAGTCTTCTTGCCGCTGCACGGCGAGCATCAGGCCGCCAACGCCGCGCTCGCACTCGCCGCGGTCGAGGCGTTCTTCGGTGCCGGGCCCGACCGCCAGCTCGACATCGACGCCGTCCGTGCGGGTTTCGCCTCCGTCAGCAGCCCGGGACGGCTCGAGCGGGTGCGCAGCGCGCCGAGCGTGTTCGTCGACGCCGCGCACAATCCGCATGGCGCGGCGGCGCTCGCGCACGCGTTGACCGACGAATTCGATTTCCGGCGGCTCGTCGGGGTCGTCGGTGTGCTCGGGGACAAGGACGCCGAAGGGGTACTGGCCGCGCTCGAGCCCGTCCTCGATCACGTCGTCGTCACCAACAACGGCTCACCGCGGGCGCTCGACGCCGAGGATCTGGCCGAGATCGCCCGCGAGATCTTCGGCGAGGACCGTGTCACCGTCGAGCCGTTCCTGCCCGACGCGGTGGCCGCGGCCATCGCGCTCGCCGAGGAATCCGACGGCGAGCCGGTGTCCGGGGCGGGTGTGATCATCACCGGTTCGGTGGTCACCGCAGGCGCCGGGCGAACCCTTTTCGGCAAGGAGCCCGCATGAGTGAGCATCCCGGCTTCACCGCGCCGGCCACCGATCCCTGGCGCGGCCTGCGCGGCGTCATGGCCGGCACGCTGGTCCTCGAGGTCATCGTCATGGTCCTCACCTTTCCGATCGTCGCGAAGATCGGTCCGGGACTGACCTGGGTGTCCGGGATCTACCTCGGCGTGGTCACGCTCCTGATGATCCTCGCCTGCGGGATGCAGGGGCGACGGCGGGCTCTCGAGATCGACATCGGCCTGCAGATCCTGGTGATCATCGGTGGGGTATTCCACTGGTCGATCGCCATCGTCGGGCTGTTGTTCCTGTTCGTATGGCTCTACATCCGCTATGTCCGCGCCGATGTCGCCCGACGTATGCGGGAGGGGCGGTTGGCCGGTCAGGAGCCGATCGACTCGTGACGGTCGCCGCGTCACCCCGGCCGATCTGCCAGAAATGTCCGTAATTCTCTGTGGCGCAACGTGTTTCGTCGGTCGCCGTTGGGTACTGTTGGCGCGTCGAGATGACGAGAGGATGAGCCAACGGTGAGCGATCTGACCTATCCCCAGGCCATTGTGATGGGTCTGTTGCAAGGTGTGACCGAGTTGTTCCCGGTCTCGAGCCTGGGGCATTCGATCCTGGTTCCCGCCTGGCTCGGGGGTGATTGGGAGAAGTTGGTCACCGAATCCGACAGCGCCGGACACACTCCGTTCCTGGCGTTCGTCGTGGCGCTGCACGTCGCGACCGCCGTGGCGCTCGTTCTGTTCTATTGGCGCGACTGGGTCCGAATCGTGGGTGGGTTCATCTCGTCGCTGCGGCACCGTTCCATCGAGGGTGACGACGCGCGCCTGGCGTGGCTGATCATCGTCGGCACGATCCCGGTGGGGATCGTCGGTCTGATCGCCGAGAAACCGCTGCGGGTGGTGTTCGCCACCCCGCTCGCCGCGTCGATCTTCTTGTTCCTCAACGGTCTCGTGCTGCTGACGGCCGAACTGCTGCGGCGTCGCACAGCCGCCGGACGCCGTCGCACAGCCGCCGGACGCCACGCCGCGCAGCCCTCCGGCAATGATCGGGCGATGACGTCGCTGACGATGTGGGAGGCCGTCGGCATCGGCGCATGCCAGATCCTGGCGCTGCTCCCGGGCATCTCCCGATCCGGTGTGACGATCTCCGGTGGTCTCCTGCGCCGCCTGGTGCACGAGGACGCGGCGAAGTTCGCGTTCCTGCTGGCCACCCCCGTCATCTTGGCGGCCGGCCTGCTGAAGATCCCGGAGTTGTTCGGGCCCGAGGGACACGGCATCGGTGGGCAGGTCCTCGTGGGTTCGCTCTGCGCGTTCGTCGCGGCGCTCGCGGCCGTGGCCTTTCTCGCCCGCTGGTTCCACACCCGCACGCTGTACCCGTTCGTGGTCTATTGCGTTCTGGCCGGCGCGATCAGCATCGTTCACTTCGCCTGACCGCGCCCTCGGGCGCGTGTCGTCCGTTCGGCCGACGATCGGTGCCCAATCGTGACCTCGATGGGGTGTTCTCGCGCTCAGTCCTCTTGCAGAATTACGCGAAGTCGCGCCGGGGCCCGCGATTCCCTTATCGATCACTCACCAGACCCTGTCGGGTCGAGACCGTCGAGTGGTCGGCGATATCCTCGACGACTCCGGCCGACCTGCATCCGGCTGCGGCGGCGCCTCGTCTCCGCCGCACCACAACACAACCCAGAAGGAGCCGCGTGATCATCGACCGCGCCTGTCACCGCACCAGCAACGAGACCCGGGCACGGTCGGTCGCCAGACACGGCGCCCTCGCGCTCCTGGCGGTGGCGGCAGCCGGTACCGCGGTCATGACCACAGCGGGTCCGTCGTCGGCGGCGCCCACACCGGCCCAGCCGGCTCCCAACACGCAGGTACTCCTCGTCGACGTCCCCGAGGCCGGACCGCCGATGCCTGTGCCCACCGGTTCCTTCGGTTACCTCGCCACCCACGACCTCACCAAGCGCATGGCGTCGATGAAGACCGCCGAGGCGATCGCCGCTCTGCCGGTTCCGGAGCAGTACCGTCCGGCGAACATGGCGCTGGCCAAGAACCTCGATCTGGCCGTCAAGGGTGCGCTGGCCGACCCGAAGGGATGCGTGCAGGTGATCGTCGATCCGCGATCGACCTCGGGTGGGTTGTTCGATTACGGCTTCTACGCCGTGTCGGGGCAGTACTGCCCGTAGGAGTGCGACCGCCGCGCCGATAAGGTGTGCTCGTGACTGAACGGACACTGGTACTGATCAAGCCCGACGGTGTTGCCCGCGCCCTGGTGGGCGACATCCTCGCCCGTATCGAACGCAAGGGCCTGACCCTCGTGGCGCTCGAACTCAAGACGGTCGACGACGAGCTGGCCCGCCGGCACTACGCCGAACACGAGGGCAAGCCCTTCTTCCCGGCACTGCTGGAGTTCATCACCTCGGCGCCGCTCGTTGCCGCCGTCGTCGAGGGACCGCGCGCGGTTGCCGCCTGGCGGCAGATCGCCGGCGGCACCGACCCCGTCGAGAAGGCGGTACCGGGGACCATCCGTGGGGATTTCGCGCTGAGCACCCAGAACAATCTCGTCCACGGCTCGGATTCTCCCGAATCGGCCGAGCGGGAGATCGCGATCTGGTTCCCCGACCTCGACGCCTGACCCTCGCAACCTCCCGGGCCGACGCGCGTGCACCCACATGAGTGCCGGCGTCGGCCCGCGGTGTGGGATACTTGTGGGGTTATCACGGACACACTTTGTCCATGACAACGCCGATGACGTTCGGAAACGGGTCGGACCAGCACGAAAGTCCCGGTCGAGATGACCGGGACGGTGAGTGCCCGCCCACCCGCCCTCCCCATTGCGGTGGGTCGCCGACGGCGATCCGCCGGCAGGCCACAGCCTTCGTGATGGCGTGGAGGGTGGACCGCCGTAACCCATCGACCCAGCAAGAGCGCCCTGCAGCTCCGATCGAGCCGAGGGGGCGCGCAGACCACACAACACCGGCCGAAGGCCGGGACACACAGCAGAGGCCCTCGCGTGGCCGCGTCGTATGGACGCGCCCGGGGGTTCGAGGAGACACGAGTGACCGACAACGGGTCACCGGCTGACGCGAACTCAGCGTCGGATCCGGTGGAAGAATTTCCCAGCAAGCTTCGTGTGCACGCACTCGCCCGAGTGCTCGGCCTGACCAGTCGCCAGGTGCTCGCGCACCTCGCCGAGTTGGGCTGGCACACCCGTAGCCCGCAATCGAGCGTCGAGCGGGAGATGGCACAGGCGGTCGCGCAACGCGTGCGCGAGACCGAGCCGCCCACCGACGCGGCCACACCGCCGGCCGAGGCAACCCAGGTCGAGGCCCCGCACGCGGAGCCGACCGTGGCCGCGGTGGAGGAGCCGGTGGCCTCCGTCACCGAGTCCGATGTGGCCGAGACCGCTGTGGCCGAGACCGCTGTTGCCGACACCGAGGTGGCGGAAGCCCCCGCCGAAGAGACACCGGCCGAAGACACGCCTGCCGAAGAGACTCCGGCGGGTGAGGCAGCGACATCCGAGTCGCCGGCCGATGACACTGCAGCGCCCGACACAGCAGCGCCGCCACAGTCGGACGTGCCGATGTTGTTCTCCGCGGCCGACGTCGACAGTCATGCGCCGGTCCAGGCGACCGGTGAGGTCGCGGCGGGCCCCTTGTTCCTGCAGCCGGACACCTCGACTCCCGCGCCGTCCCGATCGGCACGCACTTCGAGCCCAGACTCCACGAAGACCGACTCCACGAAGACCGAATCGGCGAAGACCGAATCGTCGGCCCGGGCGGATACCGCCACCGATACCGATGATCAGTCCGACGACGACGGTTCCGAGGACGATTCGTCGGGTGAAGGCGGGCGTAACCGCAGGCGCCGGCGTGGACGTCGCGGTCGCGGTCGCGGTCGCGGCGATCAGGCCGATCGTACGGACTCGCCGGAGGACTCCGGATCGCAGGACGACGACTCCGATTCCACCGATCTGTCGTCGCGTGAGGGCGACTCCGCCGATTCGTCCGACGACTCCGGTGCGACCGGTACATCGTCGGCCGACAAGCAGCAGTCGGGATCCGGCAAGAAATCGGGGAAGAAGTCCGGCAAGAAGGACGGCACCAAGGCCGACGGATCGAAAGCCGACGGCTCCGGAAGCGACGGATCGGGGCCTGACCGGGGCGGAGCCGACAAGGCCAGGGGCAAGGGTGACGACAAGAACCCTGCCGACGATGACACGGCGGAGTCCGCCGAGGACGCCGATACCGACGACGAGTCGGATGATGCCGACGATTCCACGGTGCCGACCTCCAAGCGGCGCCGTCGCCGGCGTCGACGCAAGGGTGGCGGCGAGGCCGAGGATGTGGCAGCCGATGATCCGCCGAACACCGTGGTGCACGAGCGTGAGCCGCGCAGCAAGCGGGTCCGCGACGAGGTGCAGGGCATCTCCGGGTCGACGCGGCTCGAGGCCAAGCGTCAGCGTCGTCGGGACGGCCGCGACGCCGGTCGCCGTCGGCCACCGATCCTGAGTGAGTCGGAGTTCCTCGCGCGCCGCGAGGCCGTCGAGCGGGTCATGGTGGTGCGTGAACGCAGCGCCAACAGTTCGCTGCACACCACCGATTACGCCGATCCCGCGGCGATCGAGGACTACACGCAGGTCGCGGTGCTCGAGGACGGCGTCCTCGTCGAACATTTCGTCACCACCGAGACGTCGTCGTCGATGGTCGGCAACATCTATCTCGGACGCGTACAGAATGTGCTCCCCGGCATGGAGGCCGCGTTCGTCGACATCGGACGCGGACGCAACGGTGTCCTCTACGCCGGTGAGGTCAACTGGGATGCCGCGGGCCTCGACGGCGGGTCCCGCAAGATCGAGCAGGCACTGTCACCCGGTGACAACGTGGTCGTGCAGGTCAGCAAGGACCCGGTGGGTCACAAGGGTGCTCGTCTGACGACGCAGATCTCGCTGGCCGGGCGTTATCTGGTGTACGTGCCGGGCGGTTCGTCGACCGGCATCAGCCGCAAGCTGCCCGACGTCGAGCGCAAGCGTCTCAAACAGATCCTCGCCAAACTCGTCCCCGACGACGCCGGCGTGATCATCCGCACTGCATCGGAGGGGGTCAGCGCCGACGATCTCGCCGCCGACATCGAACGTCTCGAGTCCAAGTGGAAGGCGATCGAGTCCGCGGTCTCCGACGCGAAGTCCGACGGCAAGAAGAACAACGGCTCGCAGAATCCGCGGGCACTGTACGAGGAACCCGACCTACTGGTGCGGGTCGTCCGTGACCTGTTCAACGAGGACTTCCGCAAGCTCGTCATCGAGGGTGACAAGGCGTGGAACCTCGTGGAGGGCTACGTCAGTTCGGTCGCTCCCGACCTGCTCGAGCGGGTCGAGAAGTTCGAGCGCTCCCACGCCGACGCGCCGGACTCCTTCGTGGTGCACCGGATCGACGAGCAACTCGCCAAGGCGCTCGACCGCAAGGTCTGGCTGCCCTCGGGTGGCACGCTGATCATCGAGCACACCGAGGCCATGACGGTCATCGACGTCAACACCGGCAAGTTCACCGGCGCAGGCGGCAACCTCGAGGAGACGGTGACCCGTAACAACCTCGAGGCGGCCGAGGAGATCGTGCGGCAGATGCGGCTTCGCGACATCGGCGGCATGATCATCGTCGACTTCATCGACATGGTCCTCGAATCCAACCGCGATCTGGTGTTGCGCCGTCTCACCGAGGCCCTGGCGCGTGATCGCACCCGTCACCAGGTGTCCGAGGTGACCTCGCTCGGCCTGGTGCAGATGACTCGCAAACGACTGGGAACCGGTCTGCTGGAAGCGTTTTCGACCACCTGCGCCGCCTGTGGTGGCCGCGGTGTGATCGTGCATTCCGCGCCGGTGGAGGTCCGGACCGACGACGCGGGGCGTGCCGACGCCGGGTCGAAGAAGTCGCGTCGCGGCAAGCGCAAGCCCGAGCAGCCCGCCGAGCAACACAAACCCGCCCACAATCCGGCCGAACACCCGATGTTCCGGGCGATGGCGGCGCACGCCCACGACGGCGACGAGGATCATGACGGTCTGGTCCACGAGGATCATGACGGTCACGAGGCCGCGACGACCTCTCGACACCGACCGCAGAATGCTCCGGAGAGAACCGACACACCGGAACCGGAGGAGGCCGACGTCGCGGCTTCGGAGGGAACCGACACCGCGGCCGAGAGTGCCACCGACACAGACGATGCCACCGACACCGTGTCGTCGACCGACGCCACCGGGCGCGCATCGACCAACGGCGAGGTCACGGTGAGCGCTGAACCCGAGAATGTGGCGCAACCTGCGTCGGCCCGTCGGGGCAGGCGACGCGCCGCACGTCGCGCCGCATCGCCGACGACGACGTCGGAGGCGCCGGCGATGGTCGTCGCGGACGCCTCGGTCAAGCCCCCGGCCAAGCCCCTGACCACGTTCGGCCCGATCACCGAGACGGCCGATACCGCTGTCGCGGTCCGGCAGCGGCCGCGGCGTCGGGCTGCGGGTCGTCCGGCCGGTCCGCCCGCCGACGAGTAGGCCCGGCGGCGGGTACCGGACCCGGTGAGGCGAGTTTGACCTGACCGGACCGGCTCCCGTAACCTTGATTGGTCGCCTCTGGCGGAGGGTTCGAGCTGTGCCGAGTCCCGAAGGGATCACCATCCCGGACGGGGTGGCACCGGCCGGGAACTCCCTCCACGGCAGGCCCTTCGGAGTGATCTGATGCAATCCCGGTGTAGCCGCTGGGTTTCGCACGGCCCACGCCGGATGCACACACCCACACACCCGTGGACGCACATGCGTGACACGGCCCGAGATGATGAACAAGAGGACAGCTTCGATGGCAACGTACGCGATCGTCAAGACCGGCGGTAAGCAGTACAAGGTCGCTCAGGGCGACATTGTGAAGGTCGAGAAGATCGACAGCGAGCCGGGCACCACCGTGAACCTGCCGGTGGCGCTGGTCGTCGACGGCTCCGAGCTCACCACCGATGCCGACAAGCTCGCGAAGATCTCGGTCACCGGCGAGATCGTCGAGCACGTCAAGGGCCCGAAGATCCGCATCCACAAGTTCAAGAACAAGACCGGCTACCACAAGCGCCAGGGTCACCGTCAGAAGCTGACGGTCCTCAAGGTCACCGGCATCAAGTAATTCTCGTCTCAGCGCTACCCCAGGAGGACTGACACATGGCACACAAGAAGGGCGCGTCCAGCTCGCGCAACGGTCGCGATTCCAACGCCCAGCGGCTCGGCGTCAAGCGCTTCGGCGGCCAGCAGGTCAGCGCCGGCGAGATCCTGATCCGTCAGCGCGGCACCAAGTTCCACCCCGGCGTCAATGTCGGCCGTGGCGGCGACGACACCCTGTTCGCGCTCGCGTCGGGTGCGGTCGAGTTCGGCACCAAGCGTGGCCGCAAGACCGTGAACATCGTTCCGGAGACCGCTCAGGCCTGACCCGAGCGGTTCACGAGAACCACCAGAGCTCTTCGACAGGGCGGGCAGGGGCATCACGCACCCGGCCCGCCCTTGTTGTTTTTCACCGTTGTTTGTCACCGTTGTTTGTCACCGGGCGTCGACCCCTCGCCGCGCCCGAGAAGGAAGGAACGTCATGTCGCGGTTCGTCGACCGGGTGACCATCCACGTCGCCGCCGGTAACGGCGGCCACGGCTGCTCCTCGGTGCACCGGGAGAAGTTCAAGCCGCTCGGCGGTCCCGACGGTGGTGACGGTGGTAACGGCGGCTCGGTGCGCCTGGTCGTCGATCCCCAGGTCCACACCCTGCTGGATTTCCATTTCCGTCCGCATGCCAAGGCCGGCAACGGGAAACCGGGAATGGGTGACAACCGCGACGGCGCGAACGGTGAGGACCTCGTGCTCGCCGTTCCCGACGGCACCGTCGTCCTCGATGCGGCGGGCACGATCCTGGCCGATCTCGTCGGTGCGGGCACCACCTTCGACGCCGCCCAGGGCGGTCGGGGCGGACTCGGTAACGCCGCGTTGGCATCCCGGGCGCGCAAGGCGCCGGGGTTCGCGCTGCTCGGCGAGGAGGGGCAACACCGCGACCTGGTATTGGAGCTCAAGTCGGTCGCCGACGTCGGGCTGGTCGGGTTCCCGTCCGCGGGCAAATCGTCACTGGTGTCGGTACTCTCGGCCGCCAAACCGAAGATCGCCGACTACCCGTTCACCACGCTGCAGCCCAATCTGGGTGTGGTGCAGGCCGCCGGTGACGTGTTCACCATCGCCGACGTCCCCGGTCTGATCCCCGGCGCCTCCACCGGACGCGGCCTGGGTCTGGACTTCTTGCGTCATCTCGAGCGGTGTGCGGTCCTCGCGCATGTGGTCGACTGCGCCACCCTCGAACCCGGGCGTGACCCGGTGTCCGACATCGACGCCCTCGAAGCCGAACTCGCCGCCTACCAGCCGGCCCTCGACACCGACCACGGGCTCGGAGACCTCGCCGAGCGGCCGCGGGTGGTCATCCTGAACAAAATCGACGTCCCCGATGCCGCAGAGCTCGCCGATCTCGTCGAACCCGAACTGGCACAGCGCGGTTGGCCGGTATACCGAATTTCCGCGGTCACCCACCAGGGGCTACGTGAGTTGACCAACGCGCTCGCGCGCATGGTGGCGCAGTATCGTGAAGCCCATCCGAAGCCCGCCGCCCGCCGAACGGTGATCCGCCCCAAGGCGATCGACGAGGCACAGTTCGCGGTGACGCCGGACCCGGCGATCGACGGTGGATTCGTCGTCACCGGTGCCCGCCCGGAACGTTGGATCGCGCAGACACAGTTCGACAACGACGAGGCCGTCGGCTACCTCGCCGATCGCCTCAATCGCCTCGGGGTGGAGGACGAGCTGATGCGCCTCGGTGCGCGGCCCGGCGCGCCGGTCACCATCGGCGACATGACCTTCGACTGGGAGCCGACCACCCCGATGGGCGACGATGTCCCGATCACCGGGCGCGGCACCGACATTCGGCTCGACCGATCCGAACGGATGGGTGCGGCCGAACGCAAGCAGGCACGACGCGTGCGGCGCGGTTTGGCCGACGACACGGAGGCCGACGAGTAATGAGCGACGTGCGTGAACGGATCGCCCACGCGCGCAGCATCGTCGTCAAAATCGGATCGTCGGCGCTGACCGACCTCGGTACCGGTCTCGACATGGATCGACTCGACCGGCTCACCGACGCACTCGAGGCGCGTATGCGGGCCGGGTCGGACGTGATCGTGGTGTCGTCGGGAGCGATCGGTGCGGGCATCGCCCCGTTGGGGCTCAAGAAGCGTCCCACCGACCTGGCGACCAAACAGGCTGCGGCGAGCGTCGGACAACTCGCGCTCGCGCACGCGTGGGGTACCAGCTTCGCCCGATACGGGCGGACCGTCGGACAAGTGCTCCTGACCGCCGACGACATCTCCAACCGCGCCCACCATGCCAACGCGCAACGCACGCTGGACCGGCTGCGCTCCTTGGGGGCGGTCGGCGTCGTCAACGAGAACGACACGGTGGCCACCAACGAGATCCGGTTCGGCGACAACGATCGGCTCGCGGCGCTGGTGGCACACCTCGCCGGTGCCGACGCGCTCGTGCTGCTCTCGGATGTGGACGGCCTCTACGACGGCGATCCCCGCAAGCCGGGACCGGACGGCCTTGTCGCACAATTCCTTTCGGAGGTCAACGGGCCCGAGGATCTCGACGGGGTGATCGCCGGATCCGGTGGGGCGCTGGGGACCGGTGGGATGGCATCCAAGCTGGCCGCGGCCCGTCTGGCCGCCGATGGCGGGGTGCCGGTGCTGCTCGCCGCGGCCGCCGACGCCGCGCAGGCGTTGGGCTCGGCGTCGGTCGGCACGGTCTTCGCCGCACGCCCCGACCGGCTGTCGTCGCGGCGATTCTGGGTGCGCCACGCCGCCGACGCCCGCGGACAGATCGCCATCGACGACGGCGCGGTCGCCGCGGTGGTGAAGCGCAGGCGCTCACTGCTGGCGGCCGGGGTGATCGGGGTGCGCGGCGGGTTCTCCGAGGGCGACGTCGTCGAACTGGTCGACGCCGCCGGTTCGGTGTACGCACGGGGGGTCTCGTCCTATGCGGCCGACGATGTCGCCCGGATGGTGGGTCGCTCGACCTCAGAACTACCGGAACAGTTGCGGCGCCCGGTGATCCACGCCGACGACCTGGTGCCCGTCTGACGGTTCGGTGAGCCGGTCTGCTCGTCCCCACTGTGAGAGGGCAGGCAGGACGACGCCGCAGAAGTGGTCGATCTTCAGATCGGCGATGTGGTCTGCACGGGTGGCACCGCGATTGACCACCACCAGCGTCTTGGAGGTGCGGTGGGCGTACCGCGCGAACCGCAATCCGCTCATCACGGTCAGCGACGACCCGGCGACCAGCAGCGCATCGCTCTCGTCGATCATCGCGAACGATTGTGCGACAAGTTCTCTCGAAGCGTTCTCGCCGAAGTACACGATGTCGGGTTTGAGGATGCCACCGCATCGCGGGCAGGGTGCGACAACGAAATCGGCGGTGTCGTCGAGTGCTACGTCGGCGTCGGGGGCCACCTCGATCGCACCGCGGCCGGACACCCGGGCCGCGAAGTCCGGGTTGAGGTCCTCGAGCATCTCCGCGAGCCGGTGACGCGACAGGGTCGCATCGCAGTCCAGGCAGCGCACTCGCCCGTAACAACCGTGCAACTCGACCACCCGGCGGGTTCGCGCCTTGGTGTGCAGCATGTCGACATTCTGGGTGATGACACCGGTGAGGCGTCCCTGGCGTCCGAGTTCGGCGAGCGCATGATGACCGGCGTTGGGAGTCGCGGCGTCCATGTGGCGCCAACCGAGGTGATTGCGTGCCCAATAGTGGCGGCGGAATTCCGGGGAGGACAAGAACATCTGCACGGTCATCGGTGTGCGGGCCGGCGCGCCGGGACTGCGGTAGTCGGGGATACCGGAGTCGGTGGAGAGGCCTGCGCCGGTCAGGGCGGTGATCCGGGCCCCGTCGAGCAGTGCCGAGAGCCGATCGAGGGCGACATCGAGGCGCTCCTCGAGCGGGGTCGGTTCGGCGGGGGTCCAGCCGATCTGCAGACGGGTACGCACCTCATCCAGGATAGGGCCACCACGCGAGTTGCCCGCGCACTCCGCATGCTCACTCGGTGAGCGGCAGGGGAGTGCACGGGCAACTCGTGGACGACCGGTGACGGCCGGTGTGTCAGACGTCGGCGGTCTCGGCGTGCTTGCCGGACGGCTGTTCGGGCACGGTGACCAGCGGGTAAACGCCGTCCTCGTCGTGCACCTCGGTACCGACCACCGGCGGATTGAACACGCACAGCATGCGCATCTGCGTCTGCGCGGTGACGGTGTGCCGCTCGTGACCGTTGAGCAGATACATCGTGCCCGGAGCCAGGGGATAGGTCTCGCCGGTCTCCCGGTCGAGCAGGGTGCCGGTGCCCTCGACGAGCCATACGGCCTCGATGTGGTTGGCGTAGTGGAATTCGTTGACACTGCCGGCGTTGATGGTGGTCTCGTGGAACGAGAACCCGACCCGGTCTCCGCCGAGCACGATGCGCTTGGACACCCAATTGCCCTTGGGGTCGGCGACGTCTCGGTCGGTTCCGGTGATCTCGTCTGTGGTGCGGACGATCATGCGAGCACCTCCTCGGTGGCATCGGCGAGGATCCCCAACCCGTGGTCGAGATCCTCGGTGGAAATGGTCAGCGGCGGAAGGAGTTTGACGACCTCGTCGGACGGACCGGAGGTCTCGGCGAGCAGGCCGGCGCCGAAGGCGGCGGCGCACACCTTGCCGGCGTCGGCGGGCTCGGCGAACACCAGTCCGCGTGCCATGCCGCGGCCGCGGGTCGAGACGCCCTCGTGCCGGGCGGCGAGCGTGGAGAGCACCTCGTTGATCTGTCGGCCCTTCATGTGGACGTCACGGGAGAGCGAATCGTCGGACCAGTAGTGCTCGATCGCCTTGGCCGCGGTGACGAACGCGGGATTGTTGCCGCGGAAGGTGCCGTTGTGCTCGCCCGGCGACCACACATCGAGGTCGCGGCGGATGAGCACGAGTGCCAGCGGCAACCCGTATCCGCTGATCGACTTGGACAGCGTGACGATGTCGGGCTTGATCCCGGCCTCTTCGAAGGAGAAGAACTCACCGGTGCGGCCGCAGCCCATCTGCACGTCGTCGACGATCAGCAGGATGTCGCGACGCCGGCAGAGCTCGGAGAGCGCACGCAACCACTCCGCGCGCGCGACGTTGACACCGCCCTCGCCCTGCACGGTCTCGACGATGACCGCCGCGGGCAGGTTGAGTCCGCTGCCGGAGTCGTCGAGCACCCGCTCGAACCAGCTGAAGTCCTCGACGGCCCCGCCGAGGTAGTTGTCGAACGGCATCGGGGTCGCGTGCACGAGCGGGATACCCGCGCCGGCGCGCTTCATCGAGTTGCCGGTCACCGACAGCGAGCCGAGGGTCATGCCGTGGAACGCGTTGGTGAAACTCACGATCGATTCACGGCCGGTGACCTTGCGGGCCAGCTTCAGTGCCGACTCGACGGCGTTGGTGCCGGTCGGTCCCGGGAACTGGATCTTGTAGTCCAGATCGCGCGGCGCGAGGATCTTGGAGGTGAACTCCTCGATCAGCCGACCCTTGGCCACGGTGGCCATGTCGAGACCGTGGGTGATGCCGTCGGATTCGATGTATTCGAGCAACGCGGACTTGAGGACCGGGTTGTTGTGGCCGTAGTTGAGCGCACCGGCCCCGGCGAAGAAGTCCAGGTAGCGGTCGCCGTTGGTGTCGGTCAGCCACGACCCACGAGCCTGGCCGAACACCGTCGGCCAGCTGCGGCAGTAACTGCGGACCTCGGATTCGTGTTGGGTGAAGACCGAATCATCGATCGAGGTCTTCTTGGCGGTGGGTTGGTCGTTCATGGTTATTCCTCCAATGTGGGAAATCTGTGAGGCCGTCGCCCGGGGCGCGCGTCGCGTCGCCACCGCAGGTGAGATCCGCACAGAGCGGATCGGCGTGGCCCGCGCGGGGATACCGGTGCGCACCAACATGTACGGAGCAACCTGATCGACACATGTTGTGCGGACCCATCTTTGACCGTGTGGCTGGTGGATCAGGACCGGCTCGGGAGCCGACTCCTGTTGCCCGGGATCAGGGTTCGGGAACCTCGGGCTCGAGCAGATAGAGGTCCTCGGGCTCGTGTGCGTTTGGGAAGTCGCCGGCGGCGAAAAGGTCGCGCCGGGCGAATCGGAGTCCGCGAGCGGCAGCCACCGATGCGAACAATCGTTGCGAGGCAACGTTGTCGGGGCTGATGGTGGTGTGCATGGCCACCACCCCGCGTCGTGCGGCACGATCGAAGAGTCGATGCAGCATCGTTGCTGCGATCCCGTGACCGCGATACGCGTCGTCGACCGCGACCTGCCAGACCATGAGGGTCGACGGGTCGGAGGGACGTCGATATCCGGTGACGAATCCTGCAGTGCGGCCGTCGACCTCGGCGACGATGGACGTCTCGGCGAAGTCTCGGCACCACAGTACGTAGGCGTAGCTGGAATTCACGTCGAGCACCTGGGAGTCCTTGGCAATCTCCCAGAGTCGGGTACCGTCGGCCACCGAGGGAACCCGGTAGTCGAGAGTGAGAAGGGGTGATGGGGCCGTTCTTGTGTGGGACGGGCTCATAACGCATTCGACGTTAACAACGTGTGTCGACGAATTCACCTGCCTGCGTAAATCGGTGGGGAAATGCCCCCTCAATGCCCAGTTCATCCGGTATTTGTGATGCGGGACACAAACGCTTGCGACGACTCGCTGCGGGTGGGCGAATTGTCCGGCGGCGACCGCGGTGACGACCCGGTGGCGCCGCCCGTCGAGGGGGACGGCTCAACCGAATCGGCAATGGGAGAATGGTTCGGTGACCCGGATCATCGCCGGCCGCCACGGCGGACGACCACTGAAGGTTCCCGACGCCGGGACCCGGCCCACCTCCGATCGGGTGCGCGAGGCGGTGTTCAACATTCTCGACGCCCGGATCGATCTGGAGGGTGCCGCCATCCTCGACCTCTATGCCGGGTCCGGTGCGCTGGGCCTCGAAGCACTCTCCCGTGGCGCGTCCTCGGCCGTGTTCGTCGACAGCCGTCGTCGCGCCACCGCTGTCGTCACCGCCAACCTGAGGGCGCTCGGCGTCGCCGAGGTGGGCCGGGTGATCACCGCACCGGTGTCGGCGTTCCTGGCCGGCCCGGCCCGAGCGGAGGTCCCGGCCCGAGTAGGTGTGACGGGTCGCTTCGATGTGATCTTCTCCGACCCGCCCTATGCACTCACCGACGACGAGGTGCACGGTGACCTCGCGGCGCTCGGCGCGGGCGGTTGGCTCGCCGACGGTGGCTTACTGGTCCTCGAGCGGGGCCGCCGGGCCACGACGAGATGGCCGGTCGGCTGGGAGGTCGTCACCGACAAGTCCTACGGCGACACCACGGTGCAGGTCGCGCGAGTCACCGGCGGGGAGGCCGGGTAGGTTCTGCAGAGTATGACCAGTGCGGTGATCCCCGGCTCCTTCGATCCCTTCACGCGCGGCCACCGTTACGTCGTCGAGCGGGCTGCTGCGTGTTTCGACGAGCTGGTGGTCACCGTTGTCGTCAATCCCAACAAGCGCGGCCTGTTCTCGGTCCCGGAGCGGCTCGAACTGATCCGGGAGGACTGCGCCGATCTGCCCAATGTGCGGGTGGATCAGTGGACCGGCCTGCTCGTCGACTATCTCAGAGAGAACGCGATCCACTCCATCGTCAAGGGTCTGCGCTCGTCGGTGGACTTCGACTACGAGCTTCCGATGGCGCAGATGAATCGTGAGCTGGCCGACGTCGAGACCGTGTTCCTGCTGACCGATCCGCGCTTCGCGCACGTCTCGAGTTCGCTGGTGAAAGAGGTCGCCAAGCTCGGCGGCGACGTGACACCTTTTCTCTCCCCTCACATCCACCGGCGCCTCGAGGCGATCCTGGCCGGTGAACGCAGCGTCTGACGAACGCAGCGTCTGACGAACGCAGGTCTGAGGAACGCAGCGTCAGACGAATAACGCAGCGTCAGACGACTATGGTGTCCGACGCCGACGCCACGAGACTTTCACTCATCGACGAATGTAAATACTGACCGCTGCGGCGCGCGGTATTAGCGTGAGCGAGACGGTCATGAGCGTCAACGTCAAGCCCTGGCTGGTTGACCGGCAACCCTCGCATCGCGGTGGGGTGCCCCAGGTGACGACCGGATCGGGAATGTCCCGATAAGCGTGATGGAAACGGCCACAACGATTTCGTGAGGAGTCGTCGTGCCGTCGTGGTCGTCGGTACCCGCGGGATACGCCCGGGGTGTCGTCGGGCACGCCTCTCCTCGCGTGCCCCGTTCCCCGGTTGGAGGAGAGTGCCGACATGTCCGCCCCATCGCCGTCCACGAGTGCCGATCCACACCCGGCGCCGTCGGGGGACTCGCACCCGTCGTCGGCGGGCACGACTACGCCGCCGGTCGCCGAACGCGTTGCGCCCCTGCGTCATCCCGGCCGGTGGGTTCTCGCCGCGATCGTGCTCATCGTCGGCGCGCAGTTGGTCCACGGCCTGGCCACCAACGCGTTCTTCCAATGGGATCGGTTCGGGTACTGGTTCTTTCGCCCCGTCATTCTCGAAGGCCTCGGAGTCACCTTGGAGGTCGCAGCGTACAGTGCGGTGCTCGCCCTGGCCGTGGGTATCGTCCTGGCGCTGATGCGGCTGTCGAACAATCCCGTGCTCGCGGCGGTCAGCTGGGGTTACGTCTGGTTCTTTCGATCGATCCCGCTGATCGTACTGCTCCTCATCCTGTTCAACTTCGGGGCGCTCTACCAGAGTCTGAGTATCGGTGTTCCGTTCGGCCCGGGACTGTTTCATTTCTCCGAGGCCGATCTCGCCACCCCGTTCCTGATCGCCGTCATCGGTATCACCGTCCACGAGGCGGCGTTCGCCGCCGAGATCGTGCGCGGCGGCATCCTGTCGGTCGACGCGGGCCAACACGAAGCCGCTGCCGCACTGGGCATTCCACGTCGGTATCACTTTCTGCGCATCACATTGCCGCAGGCTCTGCGGTCCATCGTGCCGTCGTATGTGAATCTGCTGATCGGGCTGATCAAGTCGACATCGCTGGTCTACTACGTGTCGCTACTCGATCTGTTCGGCGTGGTCTCGACCCAGTCGAGCACCTATTCCGGTGACATCATCCCACTGCTGATGGTGGCGACGGTCTGGTATGTGATCCTCACCAGCGCCGTCTCGATCGTGCAGTTCTACGTCGAGCGCTACTTCGCGCGAGGGGCGGTCCGCACCCTGCCCCCCACGCCGATACAGCGATTGCGGTTCGCTGTTGCCGGCGCTCGCCGGAGCATCGCCCTGCGTCCCTGGGAGCGTGCCGCATGACGCGCGCCGCCATCACACCGGACACGACGTCGACCGGTGCCGAGGTGCAGATCGTGGGCGCCCACCGCTTCTACGCCGACCACCACGTCCTCAAGGGCATCGACCTCACGATCCGCCCGGGAGAGGTGACGGTGATCCTCGGACCCTCGGGCTCGGGCAAGTCGACCCTGCTCCGTGCCGTGAACCATCTCGAACGGCTCGACGCAGGCCACGTCAGCGTGGGCGGCGAACTGATCGGCGTCCGCCGTACCGGCGGCCGTCTCCGGGAATTGCCCGAACGCGAGATCCTGCGACAGCGACGCCGCATCGGCTACGTCTTCCAGTCGTTCAACCTGTTCTCCAACCTCACCGCCGGCCAGAATGTCGCGGCACCACTGGTCTCGACCGGCCGGATCACCCGCGCGGACGCCGAGCGAGCTGCCCGCGCACTCCTTGCGCGCGTGGGACTCTCGGACAGGTACGACGCATATCCGCGCCAGCTCTCCGGCGGTCAGCAACAGCGGGTCGCCATCGCCCGGGCGCTGGCCGTCGAGCCGGGGGTGCTGCTCTTTGACGAGCCGACCTCGGCGCTCGATCCCGAGCTCGTGGGCGACGTCCTCGCGGTGATCCGTGATCTCGCCGCCACCGGCACCACCTTGATCGTGGTGACCCACGAGATCGGCTTCGCCCGCGAGGTCGCCGACACCATCGTCTTCCTCGACGACGGCCGCATCGTCGAGCAGGGCACCCCGGATCAGGTCCTCGATCATCCGACACACCAGCGCACCAAGGACTTCCTGCTCCGAGTGCTCTGACCGCCACACATCGACCACCACACACCGACTCACCGACCGCCACCACCGTCGACGACCCCGCCGGGGCACGTCGTCATCCTCCCTGCCGTCACACCCCAGAAACGGAGTAACTCCATGTCACCAACGCGTTCCGCCGATCGCGTCACCCCCCGAACGCGCGCTCGTCGCCGGGCCGCGACGCGGCTCGGTGCCGTCACCGTGGCACTCGGCCTCGTCGGCGGTCTGCTCACCGCGTGCTCGGGCGGTTCCACCGACGCCGCGCAACCATCCGGAAAGCCGGGCGACGTCGTCATCGGGGCGGTGTCCAACGGCGCCGCCAACCAAATCGATGTGACTGTGCCGCAGGTCGATTCGATTCGCAACGCGCTGCCGGCGGCGGTGCGTGACTCCGGGGAGCTGTCGATCGGGATCGGGGCACTGCCCTCGGGGTATCCGCCTCTGGCGTTCATCGGGTCCGATCAGCACACGCTGACCGGCGCCGAACCCGACCTCGGCCGCCTCGTAGCGGCTGTCTTCGGGCTCACACCGGTGATCACCAACGCCACGTGGGAGAACCTCTTCGTCGGAATCGACAGCGGGCGAACAGATGTCGGATTCTCCAACATCACCGTCACCGAAGAGCGCAAGGAAAAATACGACTTCGCGACCTACCGCAAGGACGAAATCGCCTTCGAAGTGCTCAAGGCGAGCTCCTGGAACTTCGACCGCAACTACGAGAGCCTTGCGGGCAAGAAGGTGGCCGTCGGGTCGGGCACCAACCAGGAACGCCTACTGCTGGAGTGGCGGGACAAGCTCACCGCCGAGGGCAAGACCCTCGACGTCGTCTACTTCCCGGACGCCAACTCGATCAACCTGGCCCTTGCCTCGGGCAAGATCGACGCCTACCTCGCGCCGAATCCGAGCATCTCCTATCACGTCCGGCAGACCGCGGGCACCCCGAAAGCCACCCGTGTCGCCGGCACGTATTCCGGGGCCGGGTCGACGCTGCAGGGATTGATCGCGGCCACGACGAAGAAGGGTGACGAACTCGTCGGGCCGCTCGCCGACGCGATCAACCACCTGATCACCACGGGTGTGTACGCGAAGTGGCTGGCCGCGTGGAACCTCTCCGCCGAGGCCGTGCCGACGTCACAGGTGAATCCGCCCGGTCTGCCGCGCAACGACAGCTGAGGTGGCCGGGATGAAGACGGGTGGGACAGAGAGGGGCGGGATGGAAAAGGAGTCGTGCCGATGGGACATCATCGAGTCATGAGTGAGCGCACGGCTGATGCTTCGCCGATGCCCCGTTTGGGTGTCGACGTCCTCGACGATCCGGTCCGATCGTCGCTGACCGGTCACCACCGGCATCTCGCGCAACGGCGCGGACGGGTGTTGCGCTACCGACGCGACGTGTCGGTGTTCGCGGCGTTCCCACTCGATCCCGGCCCCGCGGATTGGTCGGACGCCGTAGAGCTCTTCGGTCCCGGTGGCACACTGCCGATCTCGGGGTCGATGCCGACGCCGCCGCCCGGCTGGGCGACGACGATGGCCCTGCCCGGTGTGCAGATGATCGCCCGTGCCGTCGAGTCCGCACCGGATCCGGCGGCGGTGATCCTCACCGACGACGACGTCCCCGAGATGCTCGACCTCGTCGCCCGCACCCGACCCGGGCCGTTCCTGCCGCGCACCATCGAGATGGGCACCTATCTCGGACTCAGGCACGGTGGCGCGTTGATCGCGATGGCAGGGGAGCGACTACATCCGGCCGGCGCCACCGAGATCAGTGCCGTGTGCACCGATCCGGCACACCGGGGTCGGGGGCTGGCGTCGCGTCTGGTCCTGGCTGTCGCCGACGGGATCGTTCGGCGCGGTGAGATCCCGTTCCTGCACACCGCGGCCGAGAACGTCACGGCGATCCGCCTCTACGAATCACTGGGCTTCGAACTGCGCAAGGAGCTGGTCTTCGGGTCGTTCCGGATACCCGACTGACCGCACACCCTGTTGCGTTCGCGTACCACGCGACACGCCGATCACTGTGACCTCCTTAGTCACACACATCCCATTCGGCACAATAGTCACAGACGTTTCACCAGATGACCATTGGCGTGAGCCGGATTGGGGTGGCTGTGTACCGGGTATTTGAAGCGCTCGACGAACTCGTTGCGATCGTCGAGGAGGCGCGGAGTGTCCCCATGACCGCCGGATGTGTGGTCCCGCGGGGAGATGTGCTCGAACTGCTCGACGACATCAAGGACTCGATCCCGGGTGAGCTCGACGACGCCCAGGACGTTCTCGACAGCCGTGACTCGATGCTCGAGGACGCGCGTTCGCACGCAGACACCGTGATCGGCAACGCCGATTCCGAGTCGGAAGCGGTGCTCGCCCACGCCCGTGCCGAGGCCGACCGCATCCTCGCCGACGCCAAGTCGCAGGCCGACCGCATGGTCGACGAGGCAAGCAATCACGGCAAGTCCCTCGTCGAGGACGCGACCGAAGAGGCTCGGCGGCTTTCGTCCAGCGCGGCCCGCGAATTCGAGGCCGTCACCGGGCGGGCACGCGCCGAGGCGCAGCGCACCATCGACGCCGCGAACAACACCTACGACAAGTCGGTCGCCGACGGCATTGCCGAACAGCAGCGTCTGGTGTCCGAGGCCGAGGTCGTCGCCGCCGCGAAATCCGAGGCCGAGCGCATCATCGACGCGGCACACGCCGAGGCCGACCGGTTGCGCGGTGACTGCGACGTCTACGTCGACGAGAAGCTGGCGCAATTCGAGGAAACCCTCACCAACACCCTGCGGTCGGTGAACCGCGGTCGCCATCAGCTGCGTACCGGCGCGGGCATGCACGATTACGTCGAATATCCCCGCAGCGTCGACCACGATCCGGCCCGCGGTCGGGCCCGGTCCGAGGCCGCCGACGACGTTTCGCCGCTCGCGGTCTGAGTCCGCGAAGCGGTGCCGACACGGGCCGGGCGAGCTCATTCGAGGATTCGCTGACCCGGGCGTATGGTGCATCTGTGGCCGAAAACGCAGTGACCCCAGGTGTGAGCACGGGTGAGGCATCCGCGCACGCCCGTGATCCCTTCGTGCTCGACATCCGCTCTCTCGGACGTCGTCCGGGGACGATGACCGAGGTGCACCGGACCGCCGTGACACCCGAACGGCTCGGGCTGGAGATGATCGGTATCCCCGCCGCGTCCGAGGTGGATCTCGACCTGCGACTCGAGTCGGTGAGCGAGGGAGTTCTCGTCAGCGGCACGGTCTGCGGCGAAACCGAGGGCCAGTGTTCGCGGTGTCTCGAACCCGTCGACGGGACCGTCACCGTCTTCCTGACCGAGCTCTTCGCCTATCCCGACAGTGAGACCGAGCAGACCACCGACGCCGACGAGATCCACCGCATCAACGACGACCGGATCGACCTCGAGCAGTCCATCATCGACGCCGTCGCGCTCGAACTGCCGATGTCGCCGTTGTGTACCGAGGACTGTGAGGGCCTGTGCAGTGTGTGCGGTGTGCGCATGGCCACCGCAGAACCCGGCCACGGACACGAGATCATCGACCCGCGCTGGGCCGGTCTCGCCCAGAAGTTCGCCGATGTCGATGAGGAGTCGTCCGACACCGATCCCGAGCAGTCCCGGGGTCCGCAGTGAGCGAAGGCAGACGTCGGGGGAAACAACCCCCGTCGTGCGTTCCTCTGCTGTCCGCACTCGGCGCCGAGATCTCCGACGAGCTGCTGACCCTGGCTCTGACACATCGTTCCTACGCCTACGAACACGGGGGCCTGCCGACCAACGAGCGCCTGGAGTTCCTGGGCGACTCGGTACTCGGCGTGGTCATCACCGAACGGCTGTATCTGCGTTTCCCCGACCGGCCCGAGGGCGAGCTGGCCAAGATCCGGGCGAGTGTGGTGAACATGCACGCGCTCGCCGGTGTGGCCCGCGGCCTCTCCGACGACGGGCTCGGGGCCTACCTGTACCTGGGCCGAGGTGAGGAGCTCACCGGCGGTCGCGACAAGGACTCGATCCTCGCCGACGGTCTCGAATCATTGTTCGGTGCGGTCTATCTCGAACACGGCCTCGAGGTGTCGCAACGCGTCATCGGTGATCTCTTCGACGAGATCATCGACCGTGCAGGCGATCTCGGTGCCGGACTGGACTGGAAGACCTCACTTCAGGAGCTCACCGCCGAGCACGGTTTCGGGCCGCCGCAGTATCAGGTCTCCTCGACCGGGCCGGACCACAACAAGGAGTTCACCGCGGTTGCCGTGGTGGCCGGCGAGAGCGTCGGAGAAGGTGTCGGCCGGACCAAGAAAGAAGCCGAGCAAAAGGCGGCGGCACTGGCCTGGCAGACCCTGACCGACCGCGCCGGGGCGTCGTGACCACCCCGCGCCGGAGCGTCGATGCCTGAATTACCCGAGGTCGAGACCGTGCGCCTGGGCTTGGCCGATCACGTTGTCGGGCAACGGATCACCACGGTCGAGGTACTCCACCCCCGCGCGGTACGCCGCCACGCGGGCGAATCCGCCGATCTCGCGTCGCGGCTCGCGGGGAAGACCGTCACCGCTGCGCGCCGTCGTGGCAAATACCTCTGGCTCGACGTCGCCGACGACACCGACGACGCCGCGCTGGTCGTCCACCTCGGGATGAGCGGCCAGATGCTCATCGCACGGGCGGGAGCACCCGACCACACCCACCTGCGTATCCGCGCACAACTCGCCGACGGCAACGAGCTGCGCTTCGTCGATCAGCGTACCTTCGGTGGCTGGCACGTCGACGAGCATGTGCCCGACCCGTTCACGCCCGAGAATGCTTCTGCTGCAATGGATTCGGACGACGGGGTGTTGCCCCGCGTGCCCGCGTCGATCGCACACATCGCGCCGGACCCGTTCGATCCGGGCTTCGACACCTCGGCCGTCGTCGCGAGGATCCGTGCGCGACACACCGAGATCAAAAGAGCACTGCTCGATCAGACGATCATCTCCGGGGTCGGCAACATCTACGCCGACGAGGCCCTCTGGCTCGCCCGGCTGCACGGCACCAGGGTCACCGACACGTTGGCGCCCAAGAAGATTCGCGAACTGATCGACGCCGCCGCCGACGTCATGGCACAAGCACTGAAGGTCGGCGGTACATCGTTCGACGCGCTCTACGTCAACGTCAACGGACAGTCCGGCTACTTCGAGCGGTCGCTCAACGCCTATGGTCGCGAGGGTCAGCCGTGCCGGCGGTGCGGACGGATCATGCGTCGTGAGCACTTCATGAACCGCAGTTCGTTCTCCTGTCCGCAGTGTCAGCGCCGACCACGGATGTGACCCGCGCCGCCGGTTGCCGGTACCCCGGAAGCATCGGCCCGCCCGCGACGTTGGGTGCCACGAGGACCATGGACGAAGGAGCGATCTCAGGATGACCGTCGAGAATCACGCCGACCGGCACGGCACGGCCGACAAGGGCAACGCGGCCGCCGCGCCGCATCAGCACACCGAGCTGTGGGTGGAGCGCACCGGAACGCGTCGCTACACCGGTCGTTCCTCGCGGGGAGCCGAGGTACTCGTCGGTTCCGAGGACGTCGAAGGCGTCTTCACACCCGGCGAGCTCCTGAAAATCGCGCTGGCCGCATGCACCGGCATGTCGTCGGACAGGCCGCTGTCGCGACGACTCGGCGACGACTACGACGCGACGATCCGGGTGAGCGGCACCGCCGACCGGGACAACGAGGTGTACCCGCGTCTCGACGAGGTGCTCGAAGTGGATCTGTCCGAACTCGACCCGGAGGCCGCGCAACGCCTACTCGTCGTCGTCGAGCGCGCGATCGACGCGGTGTGCACCGTCGGGCGGACCATCAAAGCCGGAGCCGAGGTCGGCCTGCGCATCGACACCGAGTGAGACAGGACGAGACCACGATGACCGACGACGCCGATAGCGCCGATGCGATCCGGCTGACCGCCTACGTCCACGGACACGTGCAGGGAGTCGGGTTCCGATGGTGGACACGTTCCCGCGCACTGGAACTCGGCCTCGTCGGATACGCCGCCAACCAACCCGACGGTCGGGTGCGCGTCGTCGCCCAGGGACCGGCCGAGGCGGTGCGCGCGCTCGTCGCGCTCCTGCGTTCCGACACGACGCCGGGGCACGTGGATCTCGTCGTCGACTCCTACGACGCACCGCGCGCCGGTGTGACCGGATTCGTCGAGAAGTAGGCCCGGGGGCGGGCCCCGCCTCGTCCGAGATGAGTAGGCTGTACCGTCGTGCACCTCAAGTCGCTCACCCTCAAGGGCTTCAAGTCCTTCGCGTCGGCGACCACCCTGCGCTTCGAGCCCGGGATCACCTGCGTGGTCGGGCCCAACGGGTCCGGCAAGTCCAACGTCGTCGACGCGCTGACCTGGGTGATGGGGGAGCAGGGCGCCAAGGCACTGCGCGGCGGAAAGATGGAGGACGTCATCTTCGCCGGAACCTCGGGCCGCCCACCGCTGGGCCGCGCCGAGGTCACCCTCACCATCGACAACTCCGACGGCGCGCTCCCCATCGAATACTCCGAGGTGTCGATCACCCGCCGCATGTTCCGCGACGGGGCGGGCGAATACGAGATCAACGGCAACTCGTGCCGACTGATGGACGTCCAGGAGCTGCTGTCGGACTCCGGAATCGGCCGGGAAATGCACGTCATCGTCGGGCAGGGGCGCCTCGCGGCCATCCTCGAATCCCGGCCGGAAGATCGCCGCGCCTTCATCGAGGAGGCCGCAGGCGTCCTCAAACACCGCAAACGCAAGGAGAAAGCGGTCCGCAAACTGCAGTCGATGCAGGCCAACCTGGACCGCCTGTCCGACCTGACCGCCGAACTGCGCCGCCAGCTCAAACCACTCGGACGCCAGGCCGAGGTGGCACGCCGCGCGCAGACCATCCAGGCCGACCTCCGCGACGCCCGGCTACGGCTGGCCGCCGACGACCTGGTGACCCGCCGCGCCGAGATGGCCGAGCACACCGCCGTCGAGGACAACATCCGTCGCGAGCAGGACGAGGTCTCCGCCGAACTCGATGCCGTGTCGGGTGAACTCGCCGATCACGAAGAGCATCTCGCACAGGTGGTGCCCGCCGCAGAGGCCGCCGGTCAGGCATGGTTCACGCTCTCGGCATTGGCCGAGCGGGTCGACGCCACCGCCCGCGTCGCCACCGAACGCAGCCGTTATCTCGACGAACCGGTCACCGCGTCCAGCGGTCCCGACCCCGAGGACCTCGAACGCCAGGCCGACGAGGCCGCCGAGACCGAGGCGGAGATGACGGCCGCGGTGGAAAGCGCCGCCGAGTTCCTTGAAGGCGCCAAAGACGAACTGGCGCAACGCGAACGGGCTGCCGCAGCGGCAGAGCAGGCGCATCTGGCCGCGGTGCGGGCGATCGCCGACCGTCGGGAGGGCCTCGCACGCCTCGAAGGGCAGGTCGACAATCTGCGGACCAAGGCCGATTCGGTCGACGCCGAGACCACACGTCTGACCGAGGCCATCGCCGCTGCGGTCGAGCGTTCGCAGATCGCGCAAACCCAGCAGGACGAGGTGGCCGAGTCGTTGGGTGAACTCGAAGCCTCGGAGAAGGGCCTCGACGAACACCACGAGCGCTGTGTCAGCGCGCTCAACCTGTCGAACGAGCGTGTCGCGACACTGCAGGCCGAGGAACGCGAGGCCGAACAGCGGATCGCGTCGTTGACCGCGCGCATCGAAGCCCTGTCGGTGGGCCTCGAGCGAGGCGACGGCGGTGCCTGGCTGATGGAGAATGTGGCCGACGGACTCCTCGGTCCCATGTCGGAGCTGTTGACCGTCGACGCCGGCTACGAGACCGCGATCGCCGGTGCGCTCGGCGGTGCGGTCGATGCGATCGCCGCCGCCGATCCGTCGTCGGCGCTGCGCGCCCTCGAGTTGCTCAAAGCCGGTGACGGTGGCCGGGCGTCGATGATCGTCGGCGGCCTGACCCACACTCCCTCACCACGCACCGACCCGCTTCCCGACGGAGCGGTGTGGGCGTCGTCGGTGGTGACCTGCGCGCCGTCCGTCCGGGCCGCGATCGAGCTGATCCTCGCCGACACCGTCCTGGTGGACAGCACCGAGGCCGCCGTCGAGGTGGCCGGAGCGCTCGGCGTGCGCGCGGTCACCGGCGACGGCGACCGGGTGTCCCGCGCGACCATCGAAGGCGGATCATCACACCGGCCGTCGACGTTGGAGGTCCAGTCGGCGATCGACACCGCGACCACCGACCTCGCCGCCACCCGCCGGCGGGTCGAAGAACTTGCCGCCGCCCTGCAGGGTGCGTTGGCCGAACAGCAACAGCGCCGGGAAGCCGCCGAACAGGCACTCGCTGCGCTGCACGAGTCCGACAGCGCCGTGGGCGGGGCATACGAACATCTCGCCCGGCTCGGACAGGAGATCCGCGCGGCGCAGGCCGAGGCCGACCGGCTCACCCGGCAGCGCAACTTCGTCGAGACCGGCCGCGCCGAGACGGTCGCGAAACTCGACGAACTCGAACAACGTCTGGCACTCGCCCAGGGTGAGGGCACCGAAGAACCGACCGGCGAGGTCGATTCGGGCGAACGCACACTGGCAGCCGAGGCGGTGGCCGCGGCCCGCAGCGCCGAGATGGAGGCACGGCTGGCGATGCGCACCGCCGAAGAGCGCCTCGCGTCGGTGCGCGGCCGCTCGGAATCGTTGCGGCGCGCGGCGCAGCGTGAACGCGACTCGCGGGAGCGCGTGCGCCGTCAGAACGAGGCCCGACGGCAGGCCGCCACGGTCGCCGCCGCCGTCGCCGCGTCGGCTGCGGAGGTGTCCGAGCGGGTGGCCGCCGCCGTCGCCACCGCGCAGGCCGGGCGCGACGAACTCGAGCAGGTGCGCGCCACCCGCACCGCGGCCGTCGACGAACTCAAGAGCCGCGTCAACACCCTCTCGCAGCGGTTGAGCACGCTCAAGGACGCCGTGCACCGCGATGAGGTGGCCCGCGCGCAGGCCACCTTGCGGATCGAACAACTCGAGGAGCAGGTACTCGAGCAGTTCGCGATGGCGCCCGACGACCTCGTCGCGGAATATGGGCCGGACGTGCCGATGCCGCCGTCGGCGCTCGAAATGGCCGAGTACGAGGCCGCCAAGGCACGTGGTGATCAGGTGGTGGCCCCGGCGCCGATGCCCTTCGACCGCGCCACCCAGGAGTCACGGGCCAAGAAGGCACAGAAAGACCTCAACACGTTGGGACGGGTGAACCCCCTCGCGCTCGAGGAATTCGCCGCACTCGAGGAGCGCTACACGTTCCTCTCTGCGCAACTCGAGGACGTCAAGGCCGCCCGCAAGGACCTGATGTCGGTGGTCGAGGAGGTCGACGCCCGCATCCTGCAGGTGTTCACCGAGGCCTACGCCGACGTGGAACGCGAATTCGCACAGGTGTTTTCGACACTGTTCCCCGGCGGTGAGGGCCGACTGATCCTCACCGAACCCGGCGACATGCTCACCACCGGAGTCGAGGTCGAGGCCCGGCCGCCGGGGAAGAAGGTCAAACGCCTGTCTCTGCTGTCCGGCGGCGAGAAGTCGTTGACCGCGGTCGCCATGCTGGTCGCCATCTTCCGTGCGCGGCCGTCGCCGTTCTACGTGATGGACGAGGTCGAGGCAGCACTCGACGACACCAACCTGCGACGCCTGATCAGTCTGTTCGAGCAACTGCGGGAACGGTCACAGCTGATCGTGATCACCCACCAGAAGCCGACGATGCAGGTCGCCGACGCGCTCTACGGCGTCAGCATGCGCGGCGACGGGATCACCACGGTGATCTCCCAACGGTTGCGGGGGGTCGACGTCCCGGTCGCCGCGACCCCAGAACTCGCGACCCCGGAACCCGCGACCGACTGACACATCCCGACGGACACCCCCGACCGCAAGACCGACGGAGAACAGGACCTGTGCACCAGTGAACACCGACATCATCATCGGCATCGTCATCGCGGTGGTCGTGATCCTCGCGCTCATCGTGGTGGGCATCGTGCTCGCCTGGCGGCGGCGGATCTCGCTCACCGACCAGCCCGACAGCCAGGTCACCGACGGCAGCAAGCCCCAGGTCGACAGATCGGGTGGATACCAGGCCGGGTCGGGTTTCAGTTTCAGCCAGGGCGGGGCGGGTACCGCCACCGCGCCGCCACCGGCACCTGGCCCGACGCCGACCGTCGAGCCGGTGCTGCCGTCGCAGGAGCGCACCGAGACCGACGGCCAGCCCGCCGTCGGCGACGATGCCTCCATCCCACGTGACTCGGTCAAGCGTGGAATCTCCGAGGTCAGCCTCCCCGACGCCACCGACGACGGCGGCCCGGCTCCCGCCGACAGCGCTCCCGACGTCGCCGACAGCGCCCCCGATACCGTCGACAGCGCTCCCGACGTCACCGACAGCGCTCCCGACGTCACCGACAGCGCTCCCGCCGACAGCGCTCCCGCCGACAGCGCTCTCGATACCGAGGCGGCCGCCCCGGCGGATGCCTCCGGCGCCACCCAGGCGCCTGCTCGCGAGGAGATCGCGCCGACCGCGGGGCGTCTCGGTCGGCTCCGCGGCCGTCTGTCGCGCTCGCAGGGCGCGATCGGCAAGAGCATGCTCGGGTTGCTCGGCGCCGGCGACCTCGACGAGGACAGCTGGGAAGAGATCGAGGACACCCTGGTGATGGCCGACCTCGGCACCGCGTCGACGACTGCCGTCGTGGAGCGGTTGCGTACCGATCTGGCCACCAACCCGGTACGCACCGCCGATGACGCCCGGGCACTGCTCAAGCGTGTTCTCGTCGATCAGCTCCACCCCGAGATGGACCGATCCGTGCGCGCCCTACCGCACGCCGACAAGCCGGCCGTGATCCTGGTCGTCGGCGTCAACGGCACCGGGAAGACCACCACCACCGGCAAACTCGCGAGAGTGCTCGTCGCCGACGGGCGACGGGTGCTGCTCGGCGCCGCCGACACCTTCCGCGCGGCCGCCGCCGATCAGCTCCAGACCTGGGGGGAGCGGGTGGGAGCCGACATCGTGCGCGGCAAGGAACAGGCCGATCCGGCATCGGTCGCCTTCGACGCCGTCGCGAAGGGCATCGACTCGGGCGTCGACGTGGTCATGATCGACACCGCAGGTCGCCTGCACACCAAGACCGGACTCATGGACGAGCTGGGCAAGGTCAAGCGCGTCGTGGAGAAGAAGGCGCCCGTCGACGAGGTGTTGCTGGTTCTCGACGCGACGGTGGGGCAGAACGGTCTCACCCAGGCCCGGGTGTTCGCCGAGGTCGTCGACATCACCGGAGTGGTCCTGACCAAGCTGGACGGTACCGCCAAGGGCGGCATCGTGTTCCACGTCCAGGAGGAACTCGGCGTTCCGGTGAAGCTGGTGGGTCTCGGCGAAGGTGCCGACGATCTCGCGCCGTTCGAGCCCGAGGCATTCGTCGACGCGCTCCTCTGAGCGCGACCGAGGCCGGATAACGCTCGGCTCCGCCACGACGGCTCCGGGGCCTCCTCATCGGCTCTTGCGAATGTGTGAACGTGTGGGTTTTGCGCTGCACAATCATGCGTGCCGCTGCATAGCGACCAGGGATTTAACGTCAGCGAAATATAAAGCAGTCAGCGGTTCACATATCCGAAACGCCAGGGCACCACGCCTGAAACCGACTGCCGACACTCTCTTTGCAGGCGCCGAGCCGTCGGCGCTGTATAGGGAGGTAAGCAAGTGATATTGGCTCTGCCAGACACAGCCTTTGGAACTCCGGACGCGGGTGACACCGCTTGGATGCTCGCCAGCGCGTCGATGGTGCTTCTGATGACGCCTGCGTTGGCGTTCTTCTACGGGGGCCTGTCCCGCGGCAAGGCCGTGCTGAACATGATGATGATGTCCTTCGGCTCGGTCGCGACGGTGAGCGTCGTGTATGTGCTGTGGGGCTTCTCGGAGGCCTTCGGCAACGGCATCACCGGCGACAGTGACATCGGGGGTATCTTCTCCAACCCCTTCGCTCTGTTCGGTTCGGGACAGTTGTCCGACACGATCCCCGGGCCAATGAAGGACGGTGCGGCAACCGATCTCGTCGTGACCGGCGGCTTGACGATCCCGTCGTATGTGTTCCTCGGCTTCCAGCTGACCTTCGCGGTCATCACCGTCGCCCTCATCTCGGGTGCTGTGGCCGAGCGTGTGAAGTTCTCGACATGGCTGGTGTTCTCGGTGCTGTGGTCGACCATCGTCTACTTCCCGCTGTCGCACATGGTCTGGGGCGGTGGAATCATGTCCGCGGCCGAAAAGGGCTTCGCCTCGTGGATGTTCGGATCGACCGACGGCAAGGCCAATGTCGCACCGATCGACTTCGCCGGCGGCACCGTGGTCCATATCAACGCCGGTATGGCGGGCTTGGTTCTCGCGCTCATCGTCGGCGCCCGTGTGGGCTTCGGCAAGACTGCCTACCGGCCGCACAACATTCCGTTCGTCATGCTCGGTGCAGCTCTTCTGTGGTTCGGATGGTTCGGCTTCAACTCGGGTTCGGCGTTGGCCGCCAACGTGTCCGCCGGACTCGTGTGGGTCAATACGACCGCCGCGACCGCAGCGGCGATGATCGGCTGGCTGGGCGTGGAATGGGTTCGAGACAAGCACGCGACCAGCGTTGGTGCCGCCTCGGGCATCGTCGCGGGACTGGTGGCGATCACCCCCGCGTGCGGCAACCTCACCCCGGTGGGATCGTTGATCCTCGGCGTGATCGCCGGTGCGCTGGCGGCGGTGGCGATCGGCTTGAAGAACAAGTTCGGCTACGACGACTCACTCGATGTCGTCGGCGTGCACCTCGTTGCCGGGCTCTGGGGCACGATCGGTATCGGATTCCTTGCCAAGGACACCGGCCTGTTCTGGGGCGGCGACTACAAGCAGCTGGTCGTTCAGGTTGTGATCGCGCTGTTCGCGCTCGCGTTCACAGGCGTTCTGACCACCATCATCGCCTTCATCCTCAAGCCGCTCGGCTGGCGTATCGCCGATGACGAGGAGAAGAGCGGTATCGACGAGGCCGAACACGCGGAGACGGCGTATGAGTTGGCGTGATTCCTCACCCGCCGACCACTACGCTGAATCCCAGCCGAATCCTTTGGAGAGGGTTAACTCATGAAGCTGATCACCGCAATCGTGAAGCCGTTCACGCTCGAAGACGTCAAGGCAGGTCTCGAGCAGGCCGGAATCCTGGGCATGACCGTCAGTGAGGTCCAGGGCTACGGCCGTCAGAAGGGCCACACGGAGGTCTATCGCGGCGCCGAGTACTCGGTTGATTTCGTCCCGAAGGTGCGGGTCGAGGTCGTCGTGGACGATGCCGCCGTGGACAAGGTCGTCGATGTCATCGTCGAGGCCGCGCGCACCGGCAAGATCGGCGATGGGAAGGTCTGGGTCTCGCCGGTGGAGTCGGTCGTGCGCGTCCGTACCGGCGAGCGCGGCGCCGACGCACTGTAGCGAGAGGGCCCGATGCCCTTCGTGAGCACTGGTCACGGCCCCGCGTCCGATGATGATTCGGGCGCGGGGCCGCGTCCTTCCCAGACACCGGTTGCCGCAACGGATCTCGCGGCAACCCGACGCCAGCTGACCGAGGCGTCCGGACCCAATCGACTCGACGCCCCCGGCCTGCGCCAGGTACTCGTCGACCTGCACGAGTTCTGGTTGACCAGCAAGGGTGCCGAACTCGGGATCAAACCCGGTAGTGGACTGGCGATCGTCGCCGTCGGCGGGCTCGGACGCGGTGAACTGCTGCCGCATTCGGATCTCGACCTGATCCTGCTCTACGAGGACCAGTCACCCGAGCGGGTCTCCGAGGTCGCCGACGGCCTCTGGTATCCGTTGTGGGACGCCAACATCGCGCTCGATCACAGCGTGCGCACGGTTCCGCAGGCGCTGCAGGTGGCCTCCGAGGACGTCACCGCCGCACTCGGTCTGCTCGAGGCCCGGCACATCGCCGGCGACGAGGACCTGTCGTCGCTGCTGATCGGTGGGGTGCGCCAGCAATGGCGTTCGGAGATCCGCACCCGGTTCCCGGCGGTGGTCGAACATGCCCGGGATCGGTGGCGACGCAGCGGCGACATCGCACACCGCGCCGAACCGGACCTCAAGAACGGTCGCGGCGGACTCCGAGACGTGCAGTTGCTCGGTGCGTTGTCGATCGCCCAACTGACCGACGGCATGGCCAATTTGCGGCCCGATTCTCCCGGCGCCGGACCGCAGGTCGCCTATCACCGACTCCTGGACATCCGTACCGAATTGCATCGGATCGCCGGGCGCCCACGCGAACAGGTGCGCGCCCAGGATGCCGACGAGATCGGCGCGGCACTGCGCCTCGGGGATCGTTTCGACCTCGCACGGGTCATCAGCGACGCCGCGCGCACCATCGGGTACTCCACCGATGTCGGTTTGCGGACCGCGGGTAATGCGCTGCCACGACGCGGGTTGGCCAAACTGCGCCGCTCACCGATCCGGCGACCGCTCGACGAGGGCGTCGTCGAGCACAACGGTGAAATCGTGTTGGCGCGCAACGCCATTCCCAGCAAGGACCCGGGACTGATTCTGCGGGTGGCGGCGTCGTCGGCGCGGACCGGCCTGCCGATCAGCGCGTCGACCCTGTCGCGGTTGGCCGACTACGCCCCGGAGCTGCGCGAGCCGTGGCCGAGCGAGGCGCTCGGTGATCTGCTGGTGCTGCTCGGTTCGGGGCCGCACATGGTCGCCCCGATCGAGGCTCTCGATCGGACCGGCCTGTGGGGTCGGCTCCTGCCCGAGTGGGGTGCGGTGCGCGACCTGCCTCCTCGCGATGCGGTGCACACGTGGACCGTCGACCGGCATCTGGTCGAGACCGCCGTCAACGCCGGCGCGATGACGACCCGGGTCACCCGACCGGATCTGTTGTTGCTCGGCGCTCTGATCCACGATCTCGGAAAGGGTCGCGGCGCAGACCATTCCATCGTCGGTGCAGAACTCGCCATCCAGGTCGGCAACCGAATCGGGTTGTGGCCGCAGGACGTGACGATCCTGTCGCAGATGGTCCGACACCACCTGTTGTTGCCCACGGTGGCCACCCGCCGTGACCTCGACGACCCGGCCACCGCCGAGGAGGTCGTCGACAAGCTCGGACACAACCGATTACTGCTCGAACTGCTCGCGGCACTCGCGGAGGCGGATTCGCTGGCGACGGGCCCGGGCGTGTGGGGTGACTGGAAGGCCTCACTCATCAACGATCTGGTGCGGCGCGCGACCCGCCTGCTCGACGGTGAGGAACTGCCGACCCCCGAACCGCTGACCGACGAGATGATCGCGCTCGCGCGCAGCGACGACTTCGCGGTCCGCATCACACCGACGGACGGCTTGCACACCTACTCCGTACTGATGGTCGCCCCGGACCATCCGGGCATGCTGTCGAAGATGGCCGGTGTGTTGGCGCTCAACGGATTGCGCTCGCTGTCGGCGACGGTCCAGAGCCACGAGAATCGCGCGATCAACAGCTTCGTGGTGGTGCCCGTGTTCGGGACACCGCCCGAGGCCGGGCTGCTGCGACAGCAGCTCATGGCGACCGTCGACGGCAAGTTCGACGTGCTCGAGCGGCTCGACAAACGTGAACGCGAGTCGCCGACCCCGACGATCGGCACGATCGTCGCGACCCCCGGGGCGGTGGCCGTCGCGCAAGGCGCACCCGACGATCCCGCCACGGTGGCCGCCAACGCGGTGCCCGCATTGTTCGCGGTAGCCCCGTCGCGTGTGTTGTGGACGTCCTCCGATCTCGACGGAGGGGTGCTCATGGAGTTGCGCACCGACGACCGGCTCGGTCTGTTGAGCCGGGTCAGCGACGTGATCGAGCACGCCGGCGTCGTGGTGCGTTGGGCCAAGGTCGCCACCCTGGGCAACACGGTCGTCGACACGTTCTGTCTCGTGCTGGGGGAGGACACCCCCGAGCGTCGGACGGAGCTGGCCGACGCGGTGCTCGCGGTCTGTCCGCCACCGCGGCCACGCACCGAAACCGACGACCATCCGGGGCCGGCGAGTTTCGGCGGCAGCGGCCGATCGGGAGTACCCATCAGCTGACGCCTCGCGGGATCGAGCGGTCGGCGGCGCCTGCCGTGTCGCCGTGATGCGCCCGACGCGCACCCGCGTCGGGCGCAGCACGAGCCGGTCATGGAAAGATGGTGGAATGTTCGACTCCCTCTCCGATCGGTTGACCGGTGCGCTGAAGGATTTGCGCGGCAAGGGCCGCCTCTCCGACGCCGACATCGACCGCACCTGCCGTGAGATCCGCCTCGCGCTGCTCGAAGCCGACGTGTCGCTGCCGGTGGTGCGTGCGTTCATCGCGCGCATCAAGGAACGCGCCAAGGGTGCCGAGGTCTCCGCGGCGCTGAACCCGGCTCAGCAGGTCGTCAAGATCGTCAACGAGGAACTCGTCGGCATCCTCGGCGGCGAGACGCGGCGCGTCCGGTTCGCCAAGACCCCGCCGACGGTGATCATGCTCGCCGGCCTCCAGGGTGCCGGTAAGACGACGCTCGCGGGCAAGCTCGCCGCCTGGCTCAAGAAGCAGGGCCACACCCCGCTGCTGGTCGCCTGCGATCTCCAGCGTCCCGGCGCGGTCTCACAGCTCAAGATCGTCGGTGAACGCGCAGGCGTCCCGGTGTTCGCGCCGCACCCGGGTACCAGCATCAGCGGTGAGGCAGCCCCCGTCGGGATCAACCCGCTCGGCGTGACCGCCGGAGACCCGGTGTCGGTGGCGACCGGTGGTGTCGCCGAGGCCCGCGCCAAGCACCACGACGTCGTCATCATCGACACCGCGGGTCGTCTCGGAATCGACGCCGAGCTGATGAAGCAGGCCTCCGACATCCGTGACGCGACCCGTCCCGACGAGGTGCTGTTCGTCGTGGACGCGATGATCGGTCAGGACGCGGTCACCACCGCCGAGGCGTTCGCCGAGGGCGTCGGCTTCACCGGTGTGGTGCTGACCAAACTCGACGGTGATGCCCGCGGTGGTGCAGCCCTGTCGGTGCGTGAGGTGACCGGGCAGCCGATCATGTTCGCCTCCTCGGGTGAGAAGCTCGAGGACTTCGACGTCTTCCATCCCGACCGGATGGCCAGCCGCATCCTCGGCATGGGCGATGTGCTCTCGCTCATCGAACAGGCCGAGGAACACTGGGACGCCCAGCAGGCCGAAGAGGCCGCCGCCAAGATCACCCAGGGTGAACTGACCCTCGAGGACTTCCTCGAGCAGATGCAGATGATCCGCAAGATGGGCCCGATCGGCAACATCCTCGGCATGCTGCCCGGAGCCGGGCAGATGAAGGACGCCTTGTCGCAGGTCGACGACAAGCAGCTCGACCGCGTGCAGGCGATCATCCGCGGCATGACGCCGGCCGAGCGGGACAACCCCAAGATCATCAACGCCTCTCGGCGTCTGCGTATCGCCAACGGCTCGGGTGTCACCGTCAGCGAGGTCAATCAGCTCGTCGACCGCTTCTTCGAGGCCCGCAAGATGATGGCGCAGATGTCCGGACGGATGATGGGCCCGGGCCGCAAGACCAATCGCAAGAAGGGCAAGGGGAAGAAGGGCAAGAGCAAGGGCCGCGGACCCACGCCACCGAAGGTGCGCGGCGGATTCCCCGGGATGCCGGGTGGTTTCCCGGATCTGTCGAACATGCCCGCCGGACTCGACCAGCTCCCACCCGGACTCGAGGGCATCGACATCTCCCAGTTCCAGCAGCCGAAGAAGAAGTAACGGGTCGATGCCCGGAGACGTTGCAGCAGAACGGGACTCGATCCGGTATTCACCGATCGACCACGGCGAGCCGCGGCATTACCGGGGTCGTGACCCGCTCACCGACGAGCCGATCGAGTTCTGGGTGCGCGGCGGGCGCATCCGGACCGAACCCATTCCCGATGCGCAGACCGCAGCCGACGACGTGTGGATCCTGCCCGGACTCGTCGATGCCCACAATCATGTCGGCATCGCCCCCGGGCTCGGGGTGACGATCGATCAGGCACGTGCGTTCGCGCGTCAGGACGTGGCCGCGGGCACCCTGTTGATCCGTGAGGTCGGCTCGCCCCTGGACACCCATCCGCTCGACGACGACCCATTGGCGCCGCGATTCATTCGCTCGGGCAAGCACATTGCGCGGCCCAAACGGTACCTGCGTGACTACGGCGTCGATCTCGACGATCCGGACGATCTCGCCGGCGAGGTGACGCGGCAGGCGGCCGCGGGGGACGGCTGGGTCAAGATCGTCGGCGACTGGATCGACCGTGAGGTCGGTGATCTCGCGCCGCTGTGGGACCGTGCACAACTCGACGCCGCGGTTCGTGCTGCCCACGATGCCGGGGCACGCATCACCGCGCATGTCTTCGGTACCGATGCGCTCGGTGACCTCATCGCCGCGGGAGTCGACTGCATCGAACACGGAACCGGGGCGACCGCCGACCACATCGATGCCATGGTCGAGCGCTCTATTGCCCTGGTGCCCACCATGATTCAGGTTGACAATTTCCCGGGTATCGCCGACGGAGCCGACCGGTTCCCGACATATGCGGCCAACATGCGCGCCCTGCACGCGCGCGCCGCGGACACCTTCGCCGCCGCGCGCGAGGCGGGTGTGAGAATCTTCGCCGGCACGGATGCCGGTGGTTTCGTCGAGCACGGGCGGATCGTCGACGAGGTCGAACGTCTCGCCGGCATCGGTCTCGGTGCGCGCGGCGCGATCGCGGCGGCGAGTGCCGAACCGCGTCGGTGGCTGGGGGCCGATCTCCTCGCCGACGGTGATCGCGCCGACTTCTTGGTCTTCGACGAGAATCCGGTCTCCGATCTCGGTGTGCTCCGGCATCCGCGAGCGGTCGTCTGCTCCGGTATCCACGTCTGATCACATCTGACACATGGGTCCCTGCGCAGGGGACATTTGTGATCCAAATCACCCGTCGACCATTGGTGCGTTTTATTACTGTTCGGTAGGGTCACAGATGCATTGCAGGCGTGATCAGTCCGCAACTGCATCCGGGCCGTCTGGGCGGCCCGGCCACGGGGCGAGTCCGATCGACGTGAACGCGCGAGACGGACCGACATGAGGCCGGACATGCGGTTATCTTTCGCGGGGTGGATAACCGCATGTCCGCACTCCCGGCAGGGGTCGCCCGGCCGGGTATGGCTCTCTCGATTTCTCCCTCGCTCACCCGGTCTGGCACAATGATCTGCTGGTTCGTCGGACCCGGTCACGCACCGCCCGACGGTCACACCGAGACAGATCGCAAAACCGGGCCCCACAACCGGTGGGGTCGCTGAATTGCGCAGTGACCACACGAAAGATGAAGACATGGCTGTCAAGATCAAACTCACGCGGCTCGGCAAGATCCGCAACCCCCAGTACCGCATCGTCGTCGCCGACGCGCGCACCCGCCGTAACGGCCGCGCGATCGAGACGATCGGCAAGTACCACCCGAAGGAAGAGCCGAGCCTCATCGAGGTCGACTCCGAGCGCGCCCAGTACTGGCTCGGCGTCGGCGCGCAACCGACCGAGCCCGTGACCGCCATCCTCAAGGTCACCGGTGACTGGCAGAAGTTCAAGGGCCTCCCGGGCGCCGAGGGCACTCTCAAGGTCGCCGAGTCCAAGACCTCCAAGCTCGACCTGTTCAACGCTGCGCTCGCCGCCGCCGACAGCGAGCCCGTCGCCGAGGCGACCACCCCGAAGAAGAAGGCCGCCAAGAAGGACGACGCACCGGCCGAGACCGCTGACGACGCATCCGGCGCCGAGGACAAGGCTCAGGCGTGAGCGCTGTCGTCGCCGATGCGGTGGAGCATCTGGTCCGCGGCATCGTCACCAACCCCGATGACGTCCGCGTCGAGCTGATCACCGGCCGACGTGGCCGTCTGGTCGAGGTTCACGTGAACCCCGAGGATCTCGGCAAGGTCATCGGCCGCAACGGCCGCACCGCGACCGCGCTGCGCACTCTCGTCTCGGGTATCGGTGGTCGTGGGATGCGTGTCGACATCGTCGACACCGATCGCTGATCTCCCGGAGTCCGATGGAGCTCGTGGTGGGCCGTGTGGCCAAGTCGCACGGTATTCGCGGCGAACTCGTCGTCGACGTCCGTACCGATGAACCGCAGGAGCGGTTCGCGCGTGGGACGACCCTGCTCGGCCGACTGCCGCGAGGCGCGGGCGAGCGCACTTTCACGGTGACAGCCGCCCGGGAACATTCCGGGCGGCTGTTGCTGTCGCTGGGCGAGGTGACCGATCGGTCGGCCGCCGACGCCCTGCGCGGCACGCTGTTCCTCATCGACAGCTCGGAGGTCGATTCGGGTGACGACCCCGACGCCTTCTACGACCACGAACTCGAGGGCGTTGCGGTCTCGACGATCGACGGTGTGGCCGTGGGCGTCGTCGATTCCGTCCTGCACCTGCCTGCCAACGACATCCTGGTCGTGCGCACCGACGCCGATCGGGAGGTTCTCGTACCGTTCGTCCGGGAGATCGTGCCGACGGTGACCCTCGACGGCATCGAGATCGATCCGCCGCCCGGCCTCATCGACGACGCGGCCGCCGACGCCGGTGGTGACGACGACGCCAACGGTTCGGCGCAGTGACCGGGGAATCGCCCCACGTGCGCATCGACGTCGTCAGCATCTTTCCCGAGTACCTCGAGCCGCTTCGGGTTGCGTTGTTGGGCAAGGCAATCGAGCGTGGAGTCGTCGAGCTCGGGGTGCACGACCTGCGTGCGTGGACCCACGACGTCCACCGCAGTGTCGACGACTCGCCCTATGGCGGGGGCCCCGGCATGGTGATGAAACCCGAGGTGTGGGGTCCGTGTCTGGACGAGGTGTGCCCCGACGACGCGCTGCTCGTCGTCCCCACCCCAGCCGGTGTGCCGTTCGATCAGGCCACGGCGCATCGCTGGAGCGAGCACCCACATCTGGTGTTCGCATGCGGACGTTACGAGGGCATCGACCAGCGGGTCTTCGACGATGCCGCACGACGGGTGCGCGTCGAGGAGGTCTCACTCGGCGATTTCGTGCTGATCGGTGGCGAGGTCGCCGCGATGGCGATGATCGAGGCCACCGTCCGGCTGATACCCGGTGTCCTCGGCAATCCCCGCTCCCACCAGGAGGATTCGTTCTCCGACGGCCTGCTCGAGGGCCCCAGCTTCACGCGGCCCGAGATCTGGCGGGATCTCCCGGTGCCGCCGATCCTGCTCTCCGGCGATCACGCCAAGATCGCCGCGTGGCGTCACGAGCAGTCGATGCAACGCACCCGTGAGCGTCGCCCCGACCTGTTACCGGGCGTCGATCACCCCGCTCACTGACCGGTCCAATCCTGTGGATTCCCACCCAACCGATGTCGGATTCGGGGGATATGATCGACCGATCCGTGTGAGTGGGGAGGCGACGGTGGGGGACTCCGGCAACAGTCGAGTGAGCGGTGCGCGCTGGGCGGACATGCTCGACGAGGTCGAGCGGCAGCGTGGCGAGGTGCGGCGGGTGGCCGACGCCGTCGCCGGTCTCACCGCCACGGCGACCAGCCCGGATCGCGCGGTGTCGGTGACCGTCGATGCGCGTGGCGTGCTGGTCGGCCTCGACATCACCGCGTCGGCCATGCGGCGCTATCGGGGAGAGCAACTCGCGCAACTGATCGTCGGACTCGTCGCCGATGCCGACGGCATGTTGCGCACCCAACGTGCGCAACTGCTCACCGCCGCGAGCACGGTCGCGCCGGCGCTCACCGACATCGAGCCGTCCGCCCGATGACCGCCGATCCGCAAAGGGTCGACGTCGACACCGACGCCACCGGCACACTGCATGCCGCGCTCACCACCGCGGCCCGCCGCCTCGACGACCTCGGAGCCGATCTCGAAGTGGTTCTGGCACAGCTCGATTCGGCACTCGGAGACGATCCCGGAGCGCTGCGGTTCCGCACCGGATTCGCCGGCGTCGTGAGCTCTCTCGCCGGTGCGATGGCGAGCGCCGTCCGCGACGTCACCACCCACGCGGCGTCGATCGACGCCGGGACCCGCGATATCGTCGACACCGATGGTCGTGCGGCAGGCGGTTTCGACCATCGTGGGCGACTGCGATGACGGCACGATGAGCGGGCAGCCGTGGAGCGGCGACACCCGTGCGCTGGCCGAGAGCCTCGTCCCGGGATGCTGGCCCACCACCGACGACGCGACCCTCCGTCAGGTCGCGACCGCACTGGCCGCCCTGCGCGAGCGACTCGAACACATCGCGGCCGACCTCGCCTCCGCATATCGCGACGTCGAGGGTGGGGACGGCCGTTTCACCCGGGCGATCCTCGCCGGACGCGAGCACCTCGTCGGCGGCGAGGACGCCGCGTTGCCCGCGACTGCACGAGCGGTGGCCGCCGCCGCGGACACCGTCGAGGCGTTCGCCGATCTGACCACCGCGGCGCGTCTGCGAGTCGAGTTGGTCACGGCGATCACCGACCGTGACCAGATGCTCGGTGCGCTTGCCGCGGCACTCGGCGACGACACGTCTGCCGTGCGGGCCGCGAGTGCGGGCCGGATGGCACTGACGGCCGCCGGCGACGAGTACACCGAACAGTCCGGCGCGCTTGTGCAGGCCGACCCGTTAGGTGCGGGTGGCGGTGAGCACACCGATGATCGGACCGGAAGCTCCGCGGGCGCCACGAGTGGGATGATGCCGATGGGTGGCTTCGCCGGTCTCGGCGCGGCCGCGGCCGGCGCAGGTGTGGGTGCGGCGGCGCGGCGTGTTCCGGCCGGCCCCCGAACCGGTCCCGACGCGGAGTCCGACGAGCCGCCTGAACTGACCCGCGCCGAGTACGACGCGCTTGCCCGTCGGGCAGCCGCCCTGCACATGTCACTGCCCGGTGCCGTCGGATCGTGGGTGCAGGTCGCCGTCGGAGTGGGGGAGCACCCGCAGACCAGTCGGACGGTGGTGATCGCGACCAGCGACCCGGTGCCCTACCTGCGCCGGGGCATGTCGATACGGTCCGGTGAGGAACTCGTCGGTGACGGCCGTGCCCCGGAGATCGCGCTGCTGCACCATATGCAGAGCTCCGGCGTCACACCGTTGGCGGTCGCCTCCGCGTCACCGCCGTCGGCGCAGGCGCGAGCGGCGATCGCGGCGTCCGGCGCAGCGCTGGTCGCCGCCGCGTCACGGTCGTCGCGCGGTGTCGCCGGACCGTGACCGGCGATTTCGTCGGGCCGGGGGTCGTCTGGCACAATAGTCGGGTTGCCTGATGCCGGCGTCCCCTGCGGACGTCCATCCCGGTACACACCATGACTCGGAGCACGAACCGGTCGAACCACACTCCTGACCTCGGGTGATCCCCGGGGATCAGGGCGGGCCGCCAGGTTCCTCTGTTCACGCCACGCCAGAATAAGGACCACGACACATGAACATCCTGGACACCATCGACAAGCAGTCGTTGCGCGACGACATCCCCGAATTCGGTCCCGGTGACACCCTTGACGTCCACGTCAAGGTCATCGAGGGCAGCAAGGAACGCGTCCAGGTCTTCAAGGGTGTCGTCATCCGCCGCCAGGGCGGCGGCATCCGCGAGACCTTCACCGTCCGCAAGGTCTCCTTCGGCGTCGGCGTGGAGCGTACCTTTCCGGTGCACAGCCCGAACATCGCCAAGATCGACGTCCTCACCCGCGGCGACGTGCGTCGCGCGAAGCTGTACTACCTGCGCGATCTGCGCGGCAAGGCGGCCAAGATCAAGGAAAAGCGCTGACGCGTCTACCCTGACGACGTGGCTGACACCTATCGCGACGGCGACGGCGCCGGGGAGGACCGCGCCTACGCCGCCGGCGGCACCGATCCCTCCGGCAGTACCGATCCCGCCGACGACGGTCCGCGAGCATCGCGGCCGTGGCGGACCAAGAGCGACAAGCCCGAGAAGAAGAAGGGTTCGCTGCTGCGGGAGACGATCATCATCGTCGCCTGTGTCCTGCTGATCAGCTGGATTCTGCAGACCTTCATCGGTCGTCAGTACGTCATTCCCTCCGAGTCGATGGAGCCCACCCTCATCGGGTGCACCGGGTGCTCCAACGACCGGATCTTCGTGGACAAACTCTCCTACACGTTCGGGGACCCCAAACCCGGCGACGTCGTCGTGTTCAAGGTTCCCGATTCGTGGGGTGAGGACGGCTGGGTGTCACCGCGATCCTCGAACCCGGTGGTACACCATCTGCAGGATGCGTTGTCCTGGTTCGGATTCGCTCCTCCCGACGAGAACGACTACGTCAAACGCATCATTGCTGTCGGGGGGCAGACAGTCGAATGCCGCAACAACGAGGGCGTCGGTGTGAAGGTCAACGGCAAGGCGCTCAAGGAGCCCTACGTCAACATGGCGCTGCAGCAGCAGAACCTCGCCAACGGCACCGCCACGCCGAGCGCGATCGGTGACGACGGCAAGCTCAACAGCTGCCTGGGCAAGGATTTCGGTCCGATCACCGTGCCCAAGAACAGCGTGTTCGTCATGGGCGACAACCGCACCCGATCCTCGGACTCGCGGTACCACATCACCGCGAGCAGCGACGGCACCGTTCCGGTCGACGACATCCGCGGCAAAACGCAGTTCATCATCTACCCGTTCTCCCGGATGGGCGGTGTGGGCTCGGTCGACCCGCAGCAGTGAGCGGCACGCCATGACCATCGATGTACTCGTCTGCGCGGTGTCACCCGCTCCGGCGTCGGCCGGCGAGGTGGCGTGATGAGCCGGTGGCCACCACGATTCCCGGTTCGCCGTGCCGCGGCTCTCCGGACCTACGAGTTCACCCTGCACCGCAGCGGGCTCGGGCCGGTCGCCGGTGTCGACGAGGCCGGGCGCGGCGCATGTGCCGGTCCGCTGGTCGTCGCCGCATGCGTGTTGCGGCCCACCCAACTCGCCTCACTGGCCGAGCTCGACGACTCCAAGAAGCTGACCGAGGCGGCGCGCGAGAAGCTCTATCGTGCGGTCACCCGCTACGCCGAATCGTGGTCGGTGGTGGTCATCGAGGCCGAGGAGATCGACCGCATCGGCATTCACGTCGCGAACATCGAGGGCATGCGCCGCGCGGTCGCCGGGCTCGACGTCGTGCCGGGATATGTACTCTCCGACGGCTTCCCGGTGCCCGGTTTGACGGTACCGTCGCTGCCGGTCATCGGCGGCGACGGTGCGGCCGCATGTATCGCTGCGGCCAGCATCCTGGCGAAGGTGACGCGTGACCGCATCATGGTCGCGATGGACGGCGAGGTGCCCGGCTACTCGTTCGCCGTCCACAAGGGCTACAGCACCGCGTTGCACATGTCCTGTCTGGACCGACTCGGACCTTCTGTGCAACACCGGATGTCCTACCGCAACGTCGCGTCGCGGCGGCTGCTCGCCACCGCGGAGCCCGGTGTCGGCGCGGCCGCGCCCGACGCCGGTGACCACGGTTCCCGCGATAGGCTTACAGGATGAGCGCTGAGGATCTCGAGAAGTATGAAACCGAGATGGAGTTGTCCCTGTATCGCGAGTACAAGGACATCGTCGGCCAGTTCACCTACGTGGTCGAGACCGAGCGCCGTTTCTATCTCGCGAACGCCGTCGAGTTGGTGCCCCGCAACGCCGAGGGCGAGGTCTACTTCGAACTCCGCATGAGCGATGCCTGGGTATGGGACATGTACCGCCCGGCCCGGTTCGTCAAACAGGTGCGTGTGCTCACCTTCAAGGACGTCAACATCGAGGAGCTCGAGAAGCCCGAGTTGCGGCTGCCCGACGAGCCCTGAACCCGGCTGTGACCACAGTCTGGGAGTCGACGCTTCTCCTGACGTCGCTTCGTGGTGGGTTTTTTCGTACCTGATTTCTCCACAGTTATGACCGTGTGCACTGTGGTGGGGGTGTTGTGGGTCGTGGGGGTCGGTGGTGCGGGTGTGAGGCGCGATCGTTGTCGTCATGACAGCGGAACCTGTGAGAGCCCGGGGTGGTCGTCTGGGGCGGGCGGAGGTGGCCCGGCTCGGTGAGGATCGGGCGGCCGAGTTCGTGACCGAGCTGGGTTGGTCGATCCTGGAACGCAATTGGCGTAATCGTTACGGCGAGTTGGATTTGATCGCCTTTGACGGACGTCGGTTGGTGGTGGTGGAGGTCAAGACGCGGGCGTCGCGGGTCTTCGCCGACCCGGTGGCGGCGGTGACGGCCGACAAGTTGGCGCGGATGCGCAAGTTGACGCGGATGTGGTTGGCGCAGCAGAAGATCTGGTGGCCGGGCATTCGGTTTGATGTCATCTCGGTGCAGTTGGATCGGTCGAATCCGTCGGCGATGGAGCGGGCGGAGGTGCGCCATCATGTCGGTATCACCGAGTGAGGATCTGGTGCCGGCGCGTATGTCGTTGGGGCGCACGCATTCGGTGGGTTTGAATGCGTTCGAGGCCAAGCCGGTCGAGGTGCAGGCCAATGTGGGCCAGGGGCTTCCGTCGTTTGCGATCGGCGGTAACGTCGATGCGTCGTTGCGGGAGGGCCGGGATCGGATTCGGGCGGCGATCAGCAACTCGGGGTTCACGTTTCCTGATCTGAAGGTGACGGTCAATCTGTCGCCGGCGACGATGCCCAAGCGTGGTTCGGCGCATGATCTGGCGATCGCGGTGGCGATTCTGGCTGCGCGTGACCAGGTTTCGCCGGTGAAGTTGTCCTCGACGGTGATGTTGGGGGAGTTGGCGCTCGACGGTGGTATTCGGCCGGTGGCCGGGGTGTTGCCTGCGGTGATCGAGGCGCGGAATGCGGGGTTTGCGCGGGCGGTGGTGCCGTTGGCGACGGTGGCCGAGGCGTCGTTGGTGTCGGGGATCGAGGTCGGTGGGGCGCGCACGTTGGGGGAGGTGGTGCGGTGGCTGGCGGGGTCGTTCGTGCTTGACACGGTCGATGAGAATGCGGTGCCGCCGCCGGTGGCCGCGGTTGCCGACATGGTCGACGTGGTGGGCCAGGCGCAGGCGCGGCATGCGCTCGAGATCGCTGCTGCCGGAAGCCATCACGTGTTGATGACGGGGCCGCCCGGGATCGGGAAGACGATGCTGGCGCGGCGGTTGCCGGGAATTCTGCCGCCACTGGACGACGAGGAGTCGCTGGAGGTGACGGCGATCCATTCGATCGCGGGAGTGCTCTCACCGGGGTCGCCGTTGGTCAGTGCGCCTCCGTTCATCGATCCGCATCACACGACGACGACCACCGCGCTGCTCGGTGGCGGTACCGGGATGGCACGGCCGGGGGCGGTGTCGTTGGCCCACCGCGGGGTGCTGTTCCTCGACGAGTGCGCCGAGATGGGCCCGAAAGTCCTCGACTCCCTGCGCCAACCGGTCGAGGAGGGGGTGGTCAAGGTGCCGCGGCGCGACGGGGTGGCCGTCTATCCCGCGCGTTTCCAATTGATCCTGGCCGCCAATCCGTGTCCGTGCGCACCGAACCGGGATGTGCAGTGCATCTGCAGTGCGGTGGTCCGGCGGCGCTATCTCGGCAAACTGTCAGGGCCGCTGATGGATCGCGTCGATATCCGGGTGCGGATGGATCCGCCCGGCAACGTCGCGCTGGCCACCGAGACCGGCGAGTCGAGCGCCGACATCCGCGCACGGGTCACCGCGGCGCGCGGCGCGGCTGCCGAGCGATGGCGCGAATTCGGTTGGCGCACCAATGCCGAGGTACCCGGACCGGCGTTGCGCAGGCGTTTCCGGCTGCCGCCCAAGGTCGTTCGGCCGGTGGACCTGAGCCTACGGGAGGGGCGACTCACCGCGCGCGGCGCAGATCGCGCGCTGCGGCTGGCCTGGACGCTGACCGACCTGGCCGGGGGCACGGTGCCCACCGAAACCGAAGTGGCCCAAGCACTTCTCTACCGCGATCGGGGGAGCTATCGATGACGACGACCGAATCCGAACGACGCGCGTGGGCCTATCTGGCCCGCGTCGCCGAACCGCCGTGTGTGCCGCTGACAGCACTGGTCGCCGAGATCGGCGTCGTCGAGGCCGCGGCGGCCATCGCGCGCGGGCAGGTGCCGCGCGGGCACGAGGCCGTGCTCAAGGTGACGCAGGCGCGTGCCGGCGACGACCGCTCGGAGTCGGACCTCGCGGTCGCCGAGAAATGTGGTGCGCGGCTGGTGACCCCCGACGACGACGAATGGCCGGGGTTTTCGCTGCTGGCACTGGCGAATGCAGACACCGGTGAGCGCGGTGGGATGCCGCTGGCGCTGTGGGCGCGCGGACCGGCCCGGCTGGACGATCTGGCGGCGGCCTCGATCGCCCTCGTGGGATCGCGTGCCGCCTCGTCGTACGGCGAGCACGTCACCGGCCTGCTCGCGGAGGAACTCGTCGACCACGGGTGGGGCATCGTCTCCGGTGCCGCGTTCGGGATCGACGGGGTCGCCCATCGCGCGGCGCTCGCCAGTGGCGGAGCGACGATGGCGGTCCTGGCATGCGGTATCGACCGCGACTATCCCGCTGCGCACTCCCGTCTGCTCGCCGAGATCGCCGAGCGCGGTGTCATCGTCTCCGAGTACCCGCCGCACACCACCGCGGCGCGCCACCGATTCCTCACCCGCAACCGTCTCGTCGCCGCCCTGTCGAACGCCGTGGTGGTGGTCGAGGCGGGCGCCCGCTCCGGTGCGGTGAGCACCGCCGCGTGGGCGGTGAAACTCGGGCGACCGCTCGGTGCGGTGCCGGGGCCGGTCACCTCGGCGACGTCGGTCGGCTGTCACGAGCTGATTGCCGACGGACGCGCCGCACTCGTGGCCGATGGCGCCGCCGTGCGGACGATGGCGGCCCCCGACGGCGGGGGAGTCGCCGACCGGGGAACGCCCCGCAGCACCGATGGACTCACGCCGATTCAACAACGCGTCCACGATGCGCTGCCGGGTCGCGGCGCAGTCACGGTCGAGGAGGTGGTGTTCTCGGCCGGCGTCGAGATCGGCGAGGTCCGGGCGGCACTTGCCGTGTTGGAACTCGGTGGTCTGGTGGCCATGGAGGGCAGCGGATGGCGCCTGGCCTGACGCCTTCACCCGGACCCGCAGGTTAGGTTGACCTAACCCGGCGTACTATGGTTCGGGTGAAGGAGGTCCCATGGCCAAGCGAGTGAACACGATGACGGTCCTGCGGCGTGAACAGATCACCCCGCACATGGTGCGACTGTTTCTCGGGGGCGACGGATTCGACGACTTCGTGCCCGCCGTCGGCAGGGACGGACGTGCCGAAACGGACATGTACGTCAAGCTGATCTTCATGCCCGAGGGGGTGGAGTTCCCCGACGACTTCGACCCACGGGCATCGAGATCGCTTCCGCCCGAACAACAACCGACGCTGCGCACCTATACGGTGCGTAAGGTCGACGCCGAGCGTCGAGAACTGCTCATCGACTTCGTCGTGCATGGCGACGAGGGGCTCGCCGGGCCCTGGGCGGCGAGTGTCGAACCTGGTACCACCGTGCACTTCCTCGGCCCGGGTAGCGGATATCACCCCGATCCGGCCGCACCGTGGCACCTGCTCGCCTGCGACGAGGCAGGTCTGCCCGCCGTCGCCGCGGCCCTCGAGGCACTGCCCCCCGATGCCGTGGCAAAGGTCTTCATCGAGGTTGCCGGCCCCGACGACGAACTCGAGTTGAGCGCACCCGCCGGCGCCGAGATCACCTGGCTGCATCGCGGTGGCGGGGCAGGCGAGGTCGGCGAGGACAAGGCCGGCGACAACGCACCGCTCGTCGCTGCGGTCCGGGAGGCAGCCTGGCTCGAGGGAGAGCCGCAGGTGTTCATCCACGGTGAGGCGCAGGCCGTCATGCACAACCTGCGCGCCTACGTCCGCAAGGAGCGCGGGGTGGGTGCGGCCAACGCATCGATCTCCGGGTACTGGCGCCGCGGCCGTACCGAGGAGGGATTCCGGCAGTGGAAGGCCGAACTCCGCGAGACCGAGGAAGGCGCCGAGAAGCCAGGGCTCGGACAACGGGTGCGCAACCTCGTTCGTTGAGGCCACCTCGACCCGTCACGATCGGGTCCGGGCTGTACCGATCCGGCAACGACACGGCGTGTGTGGTTGCCGGATCGGCGGTCGAGCGATGTGCTCACCGCATGACCGATGCAGACCGGGCCGACCGGCCGGGCTCCGTCGACGGCGTGGGCGCCGACGTCGGACGCGGATCCACGGTGCTGGCCGACTTCGCCGAGTATCTGCGATTCGAGAAGGGACACAGCGAGCACACGATCCGCGCCTACTCCGGTGACGTTCGCGGACTCATCAGTTTCGCCGGAGCACGTGGCGCGGCGATCTCGGCGATCGATCTCGGCCTGCTGCGCGCGTGGCTGGCCGAACACACGCGCCGCGGCGCCGCCCGCACCACCGTTGCCCGCCAGGTGTCCTCGGCGAAGACCTTCTGCGCGTGGGCCGTTCGCGAAGGTCTACTCGCGAGTGATCCGTCGACGCGGCTGCAGGCGCCCCGGGCGCATCGCACCCTGCCTGCAGTGCTGACCGCCGAGCAAGCCGCTGCCGCGGTGTCCGCCGTGTCGCCGGCACACACGGGCGATTCCACCGCCGAGGACGACGTCGGCCCGATCGCCCTCCGCGACCGGGTCATCCTGGAGTTGTTGTACGGCAGTGGGATCCGCGTCGGCGAGCTGTGCGGACTCGATCTCGACGACGTCGACACCGGTCGCCGGGTCCTGCGGGTGATCGGCAAGGGCGACAAGCAGCGGACCGTTCCGTTCGGGGCACCCGCCGACCACGCCCTACAGGCCTGGCTGTCCCACGGTCGCCCCCGCCTGGCCACCGACGGCTCCGGCGCTGCGCTGTTGCTCGGGGCGAGGGGTGGACGCCTGAACCAGCGCACGGCCCGGACGGTGGTGGCCACGGCTGTGGCCGCGATCGACGGACCGCGCATGGGACCGCACGGACTGCGCCACAGCGCCGCAACGCATCTGCTCGAGGGTGGCGCCGACCTGCGGGTGGTGCAGGAGCTGCTGGGCCACTCCTCGCTCGCCACCACCCAGCTCTACACCCATGTCAGCGTCGAACGCCTGCGCGCAGCTCATCAGCAGGCCCACCCCCGCGCGTGAATCACTCACGGTGACACCGGACCGTCGACCGGTTTCAGTCGCACCCGCACCGCGCCGAGGAGGGCCAGCGGGTTGAGATAGTCCGCCGCGCGGCCGCTCCCACGCCGTGCTCCCCAATGCAGGCACGCCGCCGCCGTGCATCCGGGGTGGCCCGCCTCGATCGTCCCGATCGCCTGTCCACGACGCACCCGGACACCCCGACCCACGCCGGCGCGCACCGGCTCGTAGGTGGTGATCACCCCGTCGTCGTGCTCGATCGACACCGTCGGTTTGCCCACCACGATCCCGGCGAAGCGGACGATCCCGTCACCCGCGGCCAGGACCGCGGTGCCGGAGGTGGTGGCGAGGTCGATTCCACGGTGCCCCGGCTGCCAGCGCCGGGTCGGTTCGTCGAACCCGCGGACCACCGTCGGCCGGGGCGACAGCGGCACCGAGTATCGCGAACCCGGTGGCGCGCTGACATTCGCCGCGGAGGACGGCTGCGCGCCGACGAATGCGGGTACCGCCAGCAGCAACGACACCACGACGACGAGTTCTGCCACGCCGATGACAAGGGCGCGCCGAAGGCGCAGGGGAATGGTCATGACAGATCAGACGCAGCGCACCGACGATCGGCTCCCTTTGTGTCGAACGAATTCCGCGGCCGCAGGTCGTCGGCCGCGATCCACCGAGCTGTGCAGGGCAGATTTTGGAGCTGTGCAGGGCATACGCGTAGACTGATCGGGCACCTCGCCGACGGCGGGGTGACTTCGCGCGCTCGTCACCAGATCGCCTCCCGTCGTGGAGGAGGTCGACAACGCTCCGCGTGGGCGGTCCCGGTACCTCCGGGTTCCGCGCGGACACGGGCGCCAGGGTTCGAACCACCCGGTACCGAACATCAACCGACACAAAGGAATGAGACCTCATGGCTGTCGTGACCATGAAGCAGCTGCTGGACAGCGGCGCACACTTCGGGCATCAGACCCGCCGTTGGAACCCGAAGATGAAGCGATTCATCTTCACCGACCGCAACGGCATCTACATCATCGACCTGCAGCAGACGCTGACCTACATCGACAAGGCCTACGAATTCGTCAAGGAGACCGTCGCCCACGGTGGCACCATCCTGTTCGTCGGCACCAAGAAACAGGCGCAGGAGTCGATCGCCGGAGAGGCGACCCGCGTCGGCATGCCGTACGTGAACCAGCGCTGGCTCGGTGGCATGCTCACCAACTTCCAGACCGTCCACAAGCGTCTGCAGCGTCTCAAGGAACTCGAGACCATGGAGCAGACCGGTGGCTTCGAGGGTCGCACCAAGAAAGAAATCCTGATGCTGACCCGCGAGAAGAACAAGCTCGAGCGGACCCTCGGTGGTATCCGCGATATGGCCAAGGTGCCATCCGCCATTTGGGTGGTGGACACCAACAAGGAGCACATTGCTGTCGGTGAGGCACGCAAGCTCAACATCCCGGTCATCGCGATCCTCGACACCAACTGCGACCCCGACGTCGTCGACTACCCGATCCCGGGCAACGACGACGCCATCCGCAGCGCCGCGCTGCTCACCCGCGTCATCGCCTCGGCGGTTGCCGAGGGCGTGCAGGCCCGCGCCGGTGCGGCGTCGGACGACTCCAAGCCGGAGGCCGGCAGCGGCGAACCCCTCGCCGAGTGGGAGCAGGAACTGCTCACCCAGGCCACCGCGCCCGCCGAGGGCGACGCCACCCCGGCGTCCTGACCCCCGGCGTACCCACGGGACGCGCCGAGTAACCGATCACTCTCTCTAAGGAGGCTCGCCAACGATGGCGAACTACACCGCAGCCGATGTGAAGCGTCTCCGCGAGCTCACCGGCTCTGGAATGCTGGACTGCAAGAAGGCGCTCGAGAACAACGACGGCGACTTCGACAAGGCCGTCGAGGAACTGCGCATCAAGGGCGCCAAGGACGTCGGCAAGCGCGCCGAGCGGTCCACCGCCGAGGGTCTCGTCGCCGCCAAGGACGGCGCGATGATCGAGCTCAACTCCGAGACCGACTTCGTCGCCAAGAACGCCGAGTTCCAGCAACTCGCCGACCAGGTGCTCGATGCCGCGCTGGCCGCCAAGACCAGTGACGTCGAGGAGCTCAAGGCAGCCAAGCTCGGTGACGGAACCGTCGCCGACGCCGTGCAGGCACTCTCGGCCAAGATCGGCGAGAAGCTCGAACTGCGTCGCGTCGTGTTCTACGACGGTCCCGTCGCGATCTACCTGCACAAGCGTGCGTCGGATCTGCCGCCGGCCGTCGGCGTGCTGGTGTCCTACACCGGTGAGGGCGACGCCGCCGCCGAGGCCGCGCGCAACGCCGCGCAGCAGGTTGCCGCGCTCAAGGCCCGTTACGCCAGCGAGGACGAGGTCCCCGAGGACGTCAAGGCCGACGAGCGTCGTATCGCCGAGGAGACCGCCAAGGCCGAGGGCAAGCCCGAACAGGCTCTGCCGAAGATCGTCGAGGGTCGGCTCAAGGGCTTCCTCAAGGACGCGGTCCTGGTGAACCAGCCGTTCGTCAAGGACTCGAAGAAGACCGTCAAGGACGTTCTCGACGAGGCCGGCGCGACCGTCAAGGGCTTCACCCGCTTCGAGGTCGGCCAGGCCTGACCGACCCGTCACGAGGCCATCCGAGAGGGCCCCGATCCACCACGGTGGGTCGGGGCCCTCTCGGATGTCGCGCCGTTCAGTAGTGCCGGTGGTTCATAACGGCCTGTGGTTTTCGGTCACCGCGGGACCGTGGTCATCGTGTGGTCCGGCTCCGGTGCAGTCCGAGGCACAACCCGGCCACGACGACGGCAGCGGCGGCCAACACCCACAGCGTGGAGCGGAACGCGCCGACGAAGGTCCGTGCGGCCACCTCGCGGCTCGCGGCATGGATCTGCGGGCCGGTCTGGGCGGCGAGCCGGCCGGCGAGCCCGGGCCGGTCGCCGTGCGTCGCGCACCCGGGAGCGGGGCGATCGGGATGCGGCGAGGTCAGCTGGGCGGAGGCGCACCGCGTGAAGCGGTCGACGACGAGGCCGCGGAACACCGGGTCGATCGAGGTCGTCTCGAGTGAGGCGGCGAGGTTCGAGCCGGCGGCCGGGACGGCCGTTGCCGACTGGCTCGCGACCTGGCCGAAGAAGAAGATCGTGACCACCGCCAGGCCGATGGACGCGCCGATCTGCTGGACGGTCGGTACGCATCCCGATGCCGAGCCGACCGTCTCGGGTGCGGTGTCGACCAGGATGGTGGTCTGCAGCGGAGCGACGAACAAGCCGGTGCCCGCGCCCCCGATCAGCAGCGGGGCGATCACCGCCGGTACGGACAGGGATGCGCTGTCCGGCGCGAGCATCACCGCGAGCCAGCCGAAGCCGATGGCCACCACCATCGCACCACAGCTCAACACCGTTGGTGCGCCCAGACGTTCGGCGAGCGCACCCGAGGACACCGAGCCCACGATTGCGCCGATCGCGAACGGCAGAGCCAGCATCCCGGTGCGCAGCGGCGAGTACCCCAAACCGAATTGGGTCGAGACCGACACGGTGAAGAAGAATCCCGCGAACACGCTGAAGAACAGCAACGACAGCAGGAGGCCGACGGTGAATCGGCGCGCCGCGAACAGATCGGTGTGCAGCAGCGGGCGGCCACCCGTACGGGTCAGTCGCCGCTCGTGAAAGGCGAAGGCGATCAACAGGACTGCCGAGCCGGCCAGCATCGCCCACAGCTGCGGTGGCCACCCCTGCTCGCGTCCGACGGCGAGCGGGTAGAGCAGACCGAACAGTCCAGTACTCGACAGGACAACCCCGATGATGTCGGGTCGGCCGCGCACACCGTCGCGCATCTGGGGGAGGCGTCCGGCAGCCAGCAGACATCCGACGATGCCGATCGGTACGTTGACGAAGAAGATCGTGCGCCAGCCCCACCCGGCGATGTCGGCACTGATCAGCACGCCGCCGATGACCGGGCCCAGCATTGCGGCAACCCCCGCGACCGCGCCATAGATGCCGAAGATCCGCGGATGCAGCGGCTTGGCGAACAATGCGGTGATCAACGCCAGGGTCTGTGCCGACATCAGCGCCGCGCTGACCCCCTGTACGCCGCGGAACACGATGAGCTCGGTCGGGGTACGGGCGACGCCGCACAGTACCGATGTCACGGTGAAGGCGATCAGTGCCGACACGAACAACCGTCGCCGCCCGTACCGACCGCCCAGCGTCGCCGCGGTCAACAACGTGCACGCGAACGCGAGCGTATACACGCTCAGGACGAACAACTGCTGGGCCGTCGAGGCGCCGAGCTCGACGGTCAGATCCGGCAGGGCGATGTTGACGATCGTGGTGTCGAGCATCTGCATGAACACCCCGAGCAGGGCACCGGCGAGGGCCAACCACGAGCTGCGCGGCGGCACCGGGGCGGGCGCGTCACACGCGGAACTGTTCTGTGAAGCTGGGTGATTCGCGTGCTCGGTACCGGTCATCGGTCGGATCAGGTGAGCGCGAGCACCGTCGGACGGTAGTCACCGGAGCGGGCGATGGTGGCCATGATCGTGCGCAGCGCGTCGGTGTATCGCGGGAGCGCCGCATGCGCCTCGTCGGTGTCGGGGAACAGCAAGGTCATCGACGTCTGGTCGCGGAATCGGTTGATCCACATGAACACCTCCTCGCTGCTGCCCCGATTGCCGTACAGACAACCGTTGATGGCGTCGAAGACGTCCACGCCGGGGAGTTTGCGCACGTCGACGTAGGACACCATCGGTACCGACCATCCGGGTGCCACGTCGATGCCGTCGTCGGGCTCGACCAACTCGAGTACCCGATGCAACGACACATCGGTGAGTTCCTTACCCGCGGCATAACTCTCGGCTGCCGGGCCGACGATCGAGGTGAACGTCGCGTCGGCACCGACGGTGATCGGCACCGGGATCAGGCTGGTGAACCAGCCGACCGAATTCAGTGCCGGACCCGGCGCACGGGTGCTCTTCGGTGTCATACCGAGATACTCTGTGCACCCGCTGAATTCGTAGCTCGCCAGGGCGGCCACCGCCATCAGCCCCGCGGTCATGTTGGAATCATGTGCGCGACAGACGTCCTCGAAACGCTGCGCGTCGTCCTCGGAGAAGACCGACATCGTCAGGAGTGCGCTGCGCGTGTGATCCTCGCTCTCGCCACCGAGCGGTAACGGGAATCCGGGCAGCACACCGCCATTGGCCTGGAGGAGTTCCACCCAACGACATACCTGTGGTGCCTGCCGCGTCAGGGCGGCCGAGACGGTGCGCTCATGGTCGCAGTACTCGATGTAGCTGCCCACCTCGGGTAGTCCGGTGTCGAGTCCGAACGCCTTGTTCATGTACAGGGTGATCAGTTCGGTGCACGTGAGTGCCTGCGAGATGCCATCGGTATCAAGGTGATCGATGGCACCGTACAGGGTGAAGCCACCTTCCCATTCGATGGCTCCGAAGGTGAAGCAGTCCCACGAGAACGGCCCCGGTGTCTCGTTCTGGATGTGTTCACGAATCGCTGAGGCCGAGTCCATGTCCCCGTGTGTCGTGGGGGTCATCGAGATGATCGCCGGATCGACGACGTGGCGTGCGATGGAGCCGTCGGGCTCCTCGGAGAACCAACAACGAAAGGTGTCATGACGACGCAAGAAGGCGTCGATGGTGCGGGTCAGTGCATCGGCATCGAGTGGTGAGTGGAAGTCGAAGGCCTGTAGGCACAATCGGGAGAAGCGGAAGCCCGCGGACTGATTGCGTTGTGCGGCACGAAGGTAGGCCTCCTGCTGATGCGACGGCGGGACCGGATGGATGGGGGCGCCGGCGGCGGCGGTCACCGCGGTCTGCGACATCGTCCAGCTCGTCAGCCGACCGATGCGGGGCTCCCATTCGTCGATGAGGCCGAAACTGACCACGACAACCTCGATTCTCGAGAAGTAGATTTCGTGCGGCGCACGCAATAGCCCGTATCGGGCGGCTTGTCGAAAAGTGCTGCAGGACACACACGTTGTGGGGTGACAGTACAGCCGTCCCACGACGTTGGCAACCAGTGACAGTTGAGTAATCCGACCAAACCGACTGTAGAACAGTGCATTTGATCGCGGTTGGTCAGATGACTCAGTTGGTTTTCGGGCAAGCTGTGGACAAGTGTTCACACCATCGGGCAGACTTCCGAGCGTCGACTCACCAGGTCGGCACCAGTCTTCGACGCCCGCGTTCTCTGGTTCCGTGTTCTCCGGTTCAGCGGGACCCCGTCACCGGAGGAATCACCATGCCGTCGCCCTTGCCCCGCACCCGCGCACTCGATCGGCCTCGGGTGAAATCGACTGTGGTCGTGCTGTTCTTGGTTCTCGCAGCTGTCATCGTGTCGACCGTCGGAACCGCACGTGCGGATCCGGGCGGCGCGAGCATCGTCTACCGCCACGACATCGCGCCCCGAGAGATTGCGGTGGGTGTGTACTCGCCGGCCATGCGACGCACCATCGACGTCCGGATGATCCCCGCGCGCAGTGCACACGCGCCGACGCTGTACCTGCTCAATGGTGCCGCCGGAGGCGACGGCGGCAGCAGTTGGTTCGATCAAACCGACATCCGCAGCTTCTTCGCCGACGACGACGTCAACGTGGTGGTGCCGATGGGAGGTGCGGCGAGCTACTTCACCGATTGGCGTCGCGACGATCCGGTCCTCGGCCGCCAGAAATGGGCCACCTTCCTGACATCCGAACTGCCCACCGTCATCGACCGCGACCTTGGCGGCGACGGACGCAACGCCATCGCAGGGATCTCGATGGCCGGGACGTCGGTGTTCCAGCTGGCTCTGCGCGCCCCGAACCTGTATCGGGCGCTGGGCTCGTTCAGTGGGTGCGCGCAGACGAGCGATCCTGCGGGGCAGGCCGCGGTGCGCATGGTCGTCGAGGGCAGGGGCCACGGCGACACCGTCAACATGTGGGGCCCTCCCACCGACCCCGAATGGCGGGCCAACGACCCCTACGTCCACGCCGACCGATTCCGCGGCAAGTCGATCTACATCTCCAACGGATCGGGTACACCCGGCCGCTACGACACGCTCAACGGGCCGGGTATCGACGGCGATGCGACCAAGCTGTCCGAGCAATTGGCCGTCGGCGCGGTCATCGAGACGGCCACCGATGCCTGCACCCACAACCTGCAGCGGCGGATGACGCAGCTGGGTGTCGCGGCGACGTTCCACTTCTATCAGGGCGGCACGCACGCCTGGCCCTACTGGCAGGACGAATTGCACCGCGCATGGCCGCAATTCGCGCAGGCGCTCGCGAGGTGACGATCGCGACCGGTCAGAACGCCGCGACCTGGTGGGAATCGAACACCTGGCATCTCGCTCGGCCCGACGGGACCCAACCTCTCGGGGATCGCCGCCTTGACGAACTCGTCGCAGCCAAGGCCGGCCGATCCATCTCCGTGGTGGTGCCCGTGGTCGCCGATGGGGCGGCGGCGGTGGACGTGGTGCTCGGCGCATTCGCGTCGGCCTGCCGGTCCCTGGTCGATGAGGTGGTGGTGACCACCGACGGCGCCGGCGACGCACAGGCGTGCGAGGCACGCGGCGTCCGCGTGGTCCCCACGACGTCGGCGCTGCCGGGGCTCGCGACTCTGCCGGGCCGGGGCGAGGTGCTGTGGCGCTCGGTGGCCGCGTCCACCGGTGACTTCGTCGTGGTCCTTGACGGCGCGCGATCGGAGCCCGCCGACGTGGCGCGACTCATCGAACCCCTGCTGACCGTCGACGAGTTGCGACTGGTCAAGGGCTACCGCCACAGTCATGTCGCCGATGACGCCGACCTGGTCGGCGGCGGTCGGGTCACCGAGTTGATGGTCCGTCAGCTGATCGCAGCGCTGCGACCCGAGTTGTCCGGGGTGATCGAGCCCCTCGCCGGTGAGTTCGCCGCCGGCCGGGACTTGCTGACGTCGATTCCGTTCGCACCCGGCGAAGGCGTCGACATCGGGATTCTGCTCGACACACTCCATCGCGACGGGATCGACGCCATCGGTCAGGTGGAGCTCGCGTCACGACCTCCCGATGAGCCACGATCTCCCCATGAGCATGGACTGCATGAGGTCGGCGTCATGTCACGACAGATCGTCGCGACATTTCTCCGGCGTGTCGGGATCGACGATTCGGCGGCTCCGTTGACGCAGTTCGTTCCCGACGGGCAGGGTGGTTTCGATCCGGTCCGCAACTATCCGGTGATGCAGGATCGGCCGCCGCTGTACGGGATCGACGTCACCGAGCGCTGCTGAGGTATCCGCCCGGACCGTCATCGTGCCTGGTGGGCGGCGGTGTGACGGGGGTTCTGCTCGGCCGATCGAGGCGCTCGGGCGCACCTTCTCGCTGCCCGTCGGTGGCGCCGCGCTCCGATTCGGACGGACGGGACCATAAGATGGTGAGTCGAACCGACGAGTGAGGATGTTGATGAGCGAAACCCCCGACACCCGACAGTCCGAACGCACCGGCTTCGGCCGCGTGCTCCTCAAGCTCGGTGGCGAAATGTTCGGCGGGGGAGAGGTCGGTCTCGATCCCGACGTCGTAGCCACGGTCGCCGACCAAATCGCCGAGGTCGTCGAGTCCGGTGCACAGGTGGCCGTGGTCATCGGTGGCGGCAACTTCTTCCGCGGCGCCGAACTCCAACAACGCGGCCTCGACCGGGCGCGCTCGGACTACATGGGCATGCTCGGAACTGTCATGAATTGTCTTGCGTTGCAGGACTTCCTGGAAAAGCGGGGAATCACGACGCGGGTGCAGACCGCCATCACGATGGGGCAGGTGGCCGAGCCGTACCTCCCGTTGCGTGCGCAGCGACATCTGGAGAAGGGTCGGGTGGTCATCTTCGGCGCCGGGATGGGCATGCCCTACTTCTCCACCGACACCACCGCCGCGCAGCGTGCGCTCGAGATCAAGGCCGAGGTCGTGCTGATGGCCAAGGCCGTGGACGGCGTCTACAGCGCCGACCCCCGCGTCGATCCCGATGCCACGCTGTTCCGCGAGATCACCCACCGTGAGGTCCTCGACCGAGAACTGAAGGTGGCCGATGCGACCGCCTTCAGCCTCTGCATGGACAACAAGATGCCGATGTTGGTGTTCAATCTGCTGGAACGTGGGAACATCGCGCGTGCCATCGCCGGAGAGCGCATCGGGACACTGGTGAGGACCTGATCGGCGGAGGCCAGACCCACCACCGATCCCGACGAACCGGCGAGCCGAATCCAGCCCGACCCGCCACGACGAAACAGGAACACACAATGATCGACGACACGCTGCTCGACGCCGAGGAAAAGATGGAGAAGGCGGTGAACGTCGCGCGTGAGGACATGGGTTCGATCCGTACCGGCCGGGCCAACCCGGCGATGTTCAACAAGGTGGTCATCGAGTACTACGGCGCCATGACACCGATCACCCAGGTCGCCAGTATCAACACCCCGGAACCCCGGCTGGTGGTGATCAAGCCCTACGAGGCGTCGACCCTGCGCGACATCGAGACCGCCATCCGCAACTCCGATCTCGGTGTGAACCCGACCAACGACGGGACCCTGATCCGCGTGGCCGTGCCGCAGCTGACCGAGGAGCGTCGCAAGGACCTCGTCAAGCAGGCCAAGGGCAAGGGCGAGGACGCGAAGGTCTCCATCCGCAACGTCCGCCGTAAGGCGGTCGAAGAACTCAAACGCATCCAGAAGGACGGCGAGGCCGGTGAGGACGACGTGGTCCGCGCCGAGAAGGATCTCGACAAGACCACCGCCGGTTACGTGGCACAGGTCGACGAACTCGTCAAACACAAGGAATCCGAGCTTCTCGAGGTGTGAGTGACGCCCGCGGTGTGAGTATCACCGAGGACGACGACCGAGACGAGGCAAGACGGACGAGGCGAGACGACAGGCGGAAACGACAACGATGTCACACGAATCGTCGGGGACCGGCGGCACACCCGGCGAGCCCGACACGGCCGCGCCGCGGAAGTCGCGCGCAGGCCGTGACCTTCCGGCCGCGATCGGGGTCGGGCTGACCCTCGGCGTCAGCATCATCCTGATACTGCTGTTCGCGCCGTGGGTCTGGTACATCGTTGTGTCGGTGGCGTTCGCGATCGCCACCTGGGAGGTCACCAAACGACTGCGCGACGGGGGCTACGACGTGGCGTTCTGGCCGCTGCTCGTCGGCGGTCAGGCGATCATCTGGTCTAGCTGGCCATGGGGGACAACCGGGGTCCTGGTGGCGTTCGTGGCCACGGTGCTCGTCATCATGGTGTGGAAGCTGTTGGCGCAGGGCATCACTCGTGCGCCCGAGAACTATCTGCGCAATCTGTCCGCGTCGGTGTTCGTGCTCGCCTGGCTCCCGCTGCTGGCTTCGTTCGGTGTGCTGATGGTGCATCAGGATCACGGGGCCGCGCGCGTGGCGACCCTGATGATCGTCGTCGTGTGTTCCGACGTCGGCGGCTACGCGGCCGGTGTGCTGTTCGGCAAGCACCCGATGGCGCCGGCCATCAGCCCGAAGAAGTCGTGGGAAGGTCTGGCGGGCTCGCTGGTGGTGGGTACCGCGGGTGCGGTGTGCACCACGATGTTCCTGCTCGACACCCAGTGGTGGGTCGGCGTGATCCTGGGACCTGTCCTCGTGGTGTGCGCGACCCTGGGAGATCTCGTCGAATCACAGGTCAAGCGGGACCTCGATATCAAGGACATGGGGACCCTGCTGCCCGGTCACGGCGGCATCATGGACCGACTCGACTCGCTGTTGCCGTCGGCGTTCATCGTCTGGGCGGTGCTGACCGCGCTGCTGTGAATGGGCTACCGCCGCCTCGACGGCGCGCCCGTCACAACCCCGTCAGTTGGCCTTTCGGGCCTTCTTCAGGGCGCGGTTCAGCTGGAAGGTGCGGGCACCGCCGATCATCGCGGTGATCAGGGCGCCGGCGATCGCGGCGATCAGCAGACTGACGCCGACCGGCAGGTTGACCTTCGCGAACAAGAAGTTGATCTGCTGGGAACCCAGATTCGCGAGGATGAAGATCAACAGCAGGATGGTGATGATCGCGCCGACGACCCAGCCGATGAAGGTGGCGCGGGTGCGTGTGTGTTTGACGTCGTCGATCGCGGTTTGGGCGGCGACGTGGGAGTCATCGAGCGGCGCCGGATTGCGGGCGCGGGTCGACGAGTCGGTGGCCGGGCGCTCGGAGGACGAATCCGGTGTGCTCATGCACCCATCATGACATGCGACAATGGGAACATGACGTCTTTGCCGCTCGTGTTCGACGCGCCCAAACGCGGACGTCCGCCGACACACTTCGCCGACCTCGATCAGGCGGCCAGGGTCGCCGCGGTCGGCGATCTCGGGCTTCCGAGGTTCCGCGCCGACCAGCTCGCACGCCAGTACTACGGGCGGCTCACCGCCGACGTCGAGGAGATGACCGATCTTCCGGCCGGGGCACGTGACAAGGTCGGTGCCGCGTTGTTCCCGCAGTTGCTCACCCCGGTGCGCCACATCTCCTGCGACGACGGCAGCACCCGCAAGACGCTGTGGCGTCTGCACGACGGGACGCTGCTGGAGAGCGTGCTGATGCGCTACACCGACCGTAATACGCTGTGCATCTCCAGCCAGGCCGGGTGCGGGATGGCGTGCCCGTTCTGCGCGACCGGGCAGGGCGGACTCGACCGAAATCTGTCGACCGGGGAGATCGTCGACCAGGTGCGCGCGGCCGCGCGGGCTCTGCGCGACGGGGAGTTCGGGGATGCGGGGCGCCTGTCGAACGTCGTGTTCATGGGAATGGGTGAGCCGCTCGCCAACTACAAGCGGGTGGTCTCGGCGGTCCGGCAGATCACCTCGCCGGCGCCCGAGGGTCTGGGGATCTCGGCGCGTTCGGTGACGGTCTCCACCGTCGGTCTGGCGCCGTCGATCCGGAGACTGGCCGACGAAAATCTCTCGGTCACGCTCGCGGTCTCCTTGCACACCCCCGACGACGAATTGCGCGACACGCTGGTCCCGGTGAACAACCGCTGGTCGGTTGCCGAGGTGCTCGACGCGGCGCGGTACTACGCCGATTCCACCGGCCGGCGTGTCTCCATCGAGTACGCACTGATCCGCGACGTCAACGACCAGCCGTGGCGCGCGGACATGCTCGGCCAGAAGCTGCATCGGGCACTCGGGTCCCTGGTGCATGTGAATCTCATCCCGCTCAATCCCACGCCGGGTTCCGAGTGGGATGCGAGCCCGAAAGACGTTGAGCGGGAGTTCGTCCGGCGTGTCCGGGCCCAGGGTGTGTCGTGCACGGTCCGCGACACCCGTGGCCAGGAGATCGCCGCGGCGTGCGGGCAACTCGCCGCCGAGGAGACCGACGGCTGAGCCGCCGACCACCGGACCCCACACGGCAGCGCCCACACAACAGCGCACCCCGGCGAAAAGTAATCGCCGGGGTGCGTGTGGGTTTCACAGGTCGTGCGGTCAACTCCACTTTTTCTTCGTGAGCATGCCGCGCAGCAGGAAGGCGGCGACGATGACGCCGAACGCGGCCAGCCAGATGTCCTCGACGTGCCCGACGTGGTTTCCGTAGAACATCGCGAACAGCAACACGACCACCACCCAGCCCGCGATGTAGAACGTGCGGGTCGCCACGCCGTGCCAGCCGAAACGCGCCGATGGCGCGTCGGCGGGCTCGCGCACCCACCCGGTGTCGATCTCGTCGCTGTGCTCCACGTCGGTGCTTGCCGCGTGCTCCACGTCGGTGCCTGCCACGTTGACTCCTCGCTGCGCACGTCAGAAGTGGTCTCTGACGATCGGTAGTAGTACTTCCAGAAGAGCATAGCGGGCACGGTGGCGCCGTGTCTCACTCCCCATGCCGCGTCTCGCGTGGCGTCGGAAGGCGGGGGTATCGCCCGACGGGACGACGTCGGAGATCGGTGCAAGAATGCGCCCATGCATCCGCCGACCCGATCGCTTGCCGACTATCGCTCCGAGGACTACCCCCGCGACATGGTGGGTTACGGTGCCACACCGCCGGATCCGCAGTGGCCGTCGAACGCGAAGATCGCGGTGCAGTTCGTGCTGAACTACGAGGAGGGCAGTGAGAACAACGTCCTCGAAAACGACCGCGGGAGCGAGACATTCCTGTCGGAGATGATCGGCGCGCAGTCATTCCCGAACCGCCACATGAGCATGGAATCGCTCTACGAGTACGGCTCCCGTGCCGGGGTGTGGCGAGTGCTGCGGGCCTTCGAGCGTCGCGGTTGGCCGTTGACGATCTTCGCGGTGGCGCAGGCGATGGCGCGTAACCCGGAGGTGGTGGCGGCCTTCCTCGAACGCGGTGACGAGATCGCCTGTCACGGGTACCGGTGGCTGAGCTATCAGATGGTCGACGAGCACGTCGAACGCGAACACATGCGCGCTGCCGTGGAGCTGCTGACCGAGATCACCGGGTCCCGTCCGCTGGGTTGGTACACCGGCCGCGATTCGCCGAACACGCGGTCGCTCGTCGTGGAGCAGGGCGGTTTCGTCTACGACTCGGACAGTTACGCCGATGATCTGCCCTATTGGGTCAAGGTCGGCCGGACCACCGACGGAATTCGCACCGAGGTCGATCACCTCGTGGTGCCCTACACGCTCGACACCAATGACATGCGCTTCGCGTCGCCGGGTGGATTCCCTTCCGGTGAACAGTTTTTCGCGCATCTGCGAGATGCGTTCGACGTGCTCTACCGCGAGGGTGAACAGGGTTCGCCGAAGATGCTCTCGGTGGGATTGCACTGTCGTCTGGTGGGCCGGCCGGCGCGGGTGGCGGCGCTCGAGCGCTTTCTCGATCACGTCGCGGCCCACGACGACGTGTGGGTCGCACGGCGGATCGACATCGCCGAGCACTGGCGCGCTGTGAACCCGGCGCCGGGAGCGTAGCGAGCGGGCCGAATATGAACCGGCGCCGGGAGCGTAGCGAGCGGTGGCGGTTTGCCGTGGTGCGCGGTGGGCGACAATGGTCGTCGTGACGACACGTGTGCTGATTCTCGGTTCGACCGGTTCGATCGGGGTGCAGGCCCTCGAGGTGATCTCCGAGCATCCGGAGTTGTTCTCGGTGGTCGGCGTCGGTGCCGGGGGCGGCAACCCGGACTTGTTGGGCCGGCAGGCCCGCGAGTTCGGTGTGCCTGCGCACCGGGTGGCCGTCGCGGATGCGGCGGTGGCCGAGAAACTCGTGGCCGAGTTGGGCGATGGGGTCCTGGGCGGTCCGGACGCGATGTGTCGGCTGATCGAGTCGGTCGAGGCCGACGTGGTGCTGAATGCCGTCGTCGGTTCGATCGGTTTGCGGCCGAGTCTGGCGGCGTTGCGGTCGGGTGCGCGACTGGCCTTGGCGAACAAGGAGTCGTTGGTGGCCGGGGGAGCGCTGGTGCTGGCGGCTGCGGCACCGGGGCAGATCGTGCCGGTCGATTCGGAGCATTCGGCGATCGCGCAGTGTTTGCGTGGCGGTAGCGCCGACGAGGTCGACCGGCTCGTGCTGACGGCGTCGGGCGGTCCGTTCCGGGGGTTCACCGCCGGCCGGCTCGAGAATGTGACGCCCGAACAGGCGGGACGTCATCCGACGTGGTCGATGGGCCCGATGATCACGCTGAATTCGGCGACCCTGGTGAACAAGGCGCTCGAGGTGATCGAGGCGCATCTGCTGTTCGACGTGCCCTACGACCGCATCGATGTGACGGTGCATCCGCAGTCGATCGTGCACTCGATGGTCACCTTCGTCGACGGTGCGACGATCGCCAAGGCGTCACCGCCGTCGATGAAGCTGCCGATCGCGTTGGCGTTGGGCTGGCCGCATCGGGTGCCCGGATCGTCGACGGCATGTGATTTCTCGACGGCGTCGTCGTGGACGTTCGAGCCGGTCGACAACGTGGTGTTCCCGGCGATCGACCTGGCCCGCCGGGCGGGGACCGCAGGCGGCAGCCTGACCGCGGTGTACAACGCCGCGAACGAGGCTGCCGCGGAGGGATTCTTCGACGGCCGCATCGCCTTTCCGCGGATCGTGGAGATCATCGGTCGCGTGCTCGACGATGCAGATCAGTGGCGTAAAACCCCGGGTACTGTGGAGGAGATCTTCGACGCTGATGCGTGGGCACGGGCCCGCGCCGCAGAGTTGGTGGCCACGATGCAGCGGTGAGGACGCGCCGTGGGGTTAAGTGCCGTGGGGTGAAGTAGCGGTGGCGTGAGGAAACGGAGAGTCGAGAGAAGTGGTATTCGCGATCGGCGTCGTGCTGTTCGCCTTGTCGTTGTTGGCCTCGATCGCCTGGCACGAGTGCGGGCACATGTGGGCGGCACAGGCGACGGGGATGAAGGTTCGGCGCTACTTCGTCGGCTTCGGTCCGACGCTGTGGTCGACGCGACGGGGTGAGACCGAGTACGGCGTGAAGGCGTTGCCGTTCGGTGGCTTCTGCGACATCGCCGGTATGACCCCGCATGAGGAGCTGACCGCCGATGAGCTGGGTCGGGCGATGTACCGGCAGAAGGCATGGAAGCGTCTGGTGGTGCTGTTCGCAGGCCCGGCCCAGAACTTCATCCTCGGCTTCGTGCTGATCATCGTGGCCGGTCTGATCTGGGGACTGCCCGACCTGTCGCCGCCCGCGGTCGGCACCACGGTGGACAAGGTGAGTTGTCTCACCTCGACGGTCACCGTCGACGCCGACGGCAACGTGGCGGAGCCGCGCTGCACCGGTTCGGGGCCGGCCAGTGCGGCCGGAATCCGCCCCGGCGACAAGATCATCGCGGTCGACGGGGTCGCCGGAACCACCGCGAGTGCGATCACCCCGCTCATCCAGAAGAGCAACGGTCCGGTGCAGTTGCTCGTCGAGCGCGACGGCAGCCGGGTGACCCTGACGATGACCCCGCAGCCGGTGACCACCACCGTCACCGACAAGTCGGGCAAGGTGACCTCGCAGACGGTCAACAAGGTCGGAATCCAGTTCCAGCAGCCGCCGCTGTGGAAGCACTACAACCCGGTGACGATCCTGCCCGGTGCGGCGGTCTTCACCGCCGAACTCGCGCATCAGACCTGGGATGCGCTGCTGTCGATGCCGACCAAGGTCCACAATCTGTGGATCGCGGTGACCGGTGGTGTGCGCTCGGCGGACACCCCGGTGAGCGTGTACGGCGCCACCGTCCTGGGCGGGCAGGCGGCCGAACGCGGACTGTGGGACACCTTCCTTCTGCTGCTGATCAGCATCAACTTCTTCCTGGGCCTGTTCAATCTCGTACCGCTACTACCCTTGGATGGTGGACACATGGCCATCGTCGGGTACGAGAAGGGACGTGACACGGTGCGTCGATGGTTCGGCCGGGCTCCCGGCGGACCGATCGACTACTACAAGTTGCTTCCCCTGACCTACGCCGTGGTGGTGGTCATGGCCGCGTTCATGGTGCTGACCCTCACCGCCGACATCGTGAACCCGATCACGATCCCGAATTGATGGCCGCCACCAGCCCCGGCTCGACCGGCCCGCGCCCAGCCCTCGCGAGTTCCCGCTCGCGCACACCGAACTCCTCAGGAGAACGAGATGTCCGCATCTGACCCGACTCCGGCCGGCTCGACGGTCACCGACCCGATCTCGATCGGGCTCGGCATTCCCGCCGCACCGCCACCGGTGCTCGCACCGCGACGCAAGACCCGCCAGATCCAGGTCGGATCGGTCGGCGTCGGCAGCGATCACCCCATCTCGGTGCAGTCGATGACCACCACCAAGACCCACGACATCAATGCGACCCTGCAGCAGATCGCGCAGTTGACCGCGTCGGGCTGCGACATCGTGCGCGTGGCGTGCCCGCGCAACGAGGACGCCGAGGCGCTGCCGATCATCGCGAAGAAGTCGAAGATCCCGGTGATCGCCGACATCCACTTCCAACCGAAGTACATCTTCGCCGCGATCGACGCCGGCTGTGCGGCGGTCCGGGTCAATCCGGGCAACATCAAGGAGTTCGACGGCCGGGTCAAGGAGGTCGCGAAGGCCGCCGGTGACGCCGGCATCCCGATCCGGATCGGCGTCAACGCGGGATCGCTCGACAAGCGGATCATGAGCAAGTACGGCAAGGCCACCCCGGAGGCGCTGGTCGAGTCGGCGTTGTGGGAGGCGGGCCTGTTCGAGGAACACGGCTTCGGCGACATCAAGATCTCGGTGAAGCACAACGATCCGGTGGTCATGGTCGAGGCCTACCGGCAGCTCGCCGCCCAGTGCGACTACCCGTTGCATCTCGGGGTGACCGAGGCCGGGCCGGCGTTCCAGGGCACCATCAAGTCGTCGGTCGCGTTCGGTGCGCTGCTCTCCCAGGGCATCGGTGACACGATCCGCGTGTCGCTCTCGGCGCCGCCGGCCGAGGAGGTCAAGGTCGGCGACCAGATCCTGCAGTCACTGAACCTGCGGCCCCGCAAGCTCGAGATCGTCTCGTGCCCGTCGTGCGGACGTGCCCAGGTCGACGTCTACAAGCTCGCCGACGCGGTGACCGCCGGGCTCGAGGGCATGGAGGTGCCGCTGCGGGTGGCGGTGATGGGGTGTGTCGTCAATGGTCCCGGTGAGGCGCGTGAGGCCGATCTCGGTGTCGCCTCGGGCAACGGCAAGGGACAGATCTTCGTCAAGGGTGAGGTCATCAAGACCGTGCCGGAGGCCGAGATCGTCGAGACCTTGATCGAGGAAGCGCTGCGAATTGCGGGCGAATCGGGAGAAACTGGAGAAGGCGCGCCCGCGGGGCCGCCTGTCGTGACCGTGTCCTGAGTTCCTCACGCGTGGTGAACTGATATCGGGCTACGCTCACACCGCAGGATCACATGGGACGAAGGAGCAGCGCGGTGCTGAAGCTGCTGGGCGACAAGCCGCTCGGGGCGCGGGATGCACCCGCGGTGGGTCGTGTCCTCAACTCGGACCCGGTCCCGATGTGCATGGTCGCCGCACGGTTCGAGTCCCACGGAATCGAGCCACGGATGCTGGGCGGGGAGATGTGGACCGCGGGCCGGCCCGAGACCTCCCTGTGTTTCTCGGGCGCCAACCTGATCCCGTTGCGTGGCACGGCCGCCGACATGGAGTACTTCGCCGACCGCGCGGCGGCGGGCGCCCGGGTGTGCTCCTCCATCGTCGGTGACGCCGACCTGGCCCTGACCCTGTGGGACCGTATCGGGGCCACCTGGGGCCCGGCGCGCGAGGTCCGACCGGTACAACCGCTGATGGCGCTGCACGGCGCGCCCCACGTCGAGCCCGACCCGCACGTGCGATTGGTCACCCACGACGATCTCGAGGCGTATCTGCCCGCGGCCGTCGACATGTTCATCGGTGAGGTCGGTGTCGATCCATGTGCCGGGGACGGCGGCCGGTCGTATCGGCGCAGGCTGGCGTCGCTGATCGCCGCACGTCGGGTGTTCGCCCGATTCGAGCACGGTGAGGTCGTGTTCAAGGCCGAGATCGGGTCGATGTCGCGGGCGGTCGGGCAGATCCAGGGGGTGTGGGTCGACCCACGCATGCGGGGGCGCGGCTACGGCGGCGCCGGAACGGCGGCCGTGGCCACCGCGATCACCGCACTCGGACGCATTCCCAGCCTGTACGTCAACAGCTTCAATCTGCCGGCCCAGGCCGCCTACCGCCGAATCGGTTTCACCCAGGTCGGGACCTTCGCGACGATTCTCATCGACTGACGTCGTACCCCCGGGTCTCGCCATCCGGCACCGGCCGGCGTCGGAGGGTAGCGCCGCTTGCCAACACCGCGGAGGAACACCGCGGCGATCATGCCGCGTGGCAACCGTATTCGATGTCGTGCGGGTCCTAGTATCGGCACTCGATGGACTTTCCGACGCGTCGCGCCGCCGGTGTGGTGGCTGTGCTGACCAGTGCCGTGCTCGCGCTGTGCGCGGTGAGCGCATGCTCGTCCGACGACGATGGTCCCCGACAGGCCGTCCAGGCGTTTCTCGATGCCTACGCGCACGGTGACGCCGCGAAAGCGGCGGCGCTGACCGACAATCCGCAGGCGGCGCAGACCGCACTGCAGTCGGCGTGGACCGGGTTGTCGGCCGAATCGATGTCGGGCACCACCGGCAAGGCCTCGATCGACCAGGACACCGCCGACATCGACGTGAACTATTCCTGGCAGCTCGGTCACGGCCGGCAGTGGGGCTATCCGGGCACCGTCAAGGCGATCCGCTCGGATGCCAGCGGATGGCAGGTGCGCTGGACGACCACCGACATCCACCCCAATCTCGGTGGCGATCAACGTCTCTCGTTGCGCATCACCGAGGCGCCGCGGGCCACGGTCAACGAGGCCGACGGGTCGGAGGTGATGGACAACGGCACCGTGATCGGCATCAACTTCGATGCCAAGGCGGCCACCGCCGCCGGGACCTCGGTCGGTGATGCCGTCACCCAATTGGTGAGTGTCCTCGCGCCGTTCGCGCCGAATCTCGATCCACAACGGATCGCCGAGGAGTCGACGTCGTCGGGACAGCAGTATCCGATCACCCGGCTCGCCGAGGCCGACTTCAACCGGCTGCGCGATCAACTCGCGATCCCGGGTGTGGTGTACAACGAGCAGTCCGAACTCGTCCCCACCGATCCGACCTTCGCGCCGGTACTGCTCAATGGTGTGCGCGGCGTGGTCGACGACGAGGTCGTCGGCCGGGCCGGCTGGCGCGTGGTCACCGTGAACCCCAATGGTCTCGACGCCGACGTCCTCGCCGACCATGCGCCCGAGCCGGCGGCGGCGGTGCCGCTGAGCCTGTCGCGGCAGGTGCAGAACGCCGCGCAGCGAGCGGTGAACGCCACCAACACCTTTCAGATCGCGATGGTGGTCATCCAACCCTCCACCGGGCGGATCCTCGCGGTCGCGCAGAACCCGGCCGCCGACACCCAGGGCCCGATCGCGACCACCGGCCTCTACCCGCCGGGGTCGACGTTCAAGATGGTGACGTCGTCGGCGGCGTTCAACGCGTCGATGATTCATCCGGATTCGATCGTCGGGTGCCCGGGCGAGATCACCATCGGTCCACGCACCATCCCCAACTACGATCAGTTCGCGCTCGGTTCGGTCACCCTGCAGCGCGCGTTCGCGCAGTCCTGCAACACCACCTTCGCGAAACTGGCCAGTGAGATGGGGCCCTCGGATCTGGCGCACGCCGCGGCGGCCATGGGGATCGGCCGCACCTTCGACATCCCCGGTCTGGCGACCTCGACCGGATCGGTGCCGATCGAGAACGATCTGGTCGCCCGCACAGAGGATGGCTTCGGGCAGGGCAAGGACCTGGTCAGTCCGTTCAGCATGGCGCTCGTCGCCGCGACCGTGGCCAACAACGGGAAGATGCCCGTGCCGCAACTCATCCTGGATCGCCCGACGACGGTCGGCGGCCCGTCGGCGACGCTGAACCCCGACGTCGTCGGACAGCTGCGGCCGATGATGCGCGAGGTGGTGCTCACCGGTACCGGCACCGCCATCGCCGGGCAGGGCGAGGTCTACGGCAAGACCGGTGAGGCCGAGTTCGACGGCGGCTCGCACGCCTGGTTCGCCGGTTATCGCGGAGATCTGGCCTTTGCGACGCTCGTTGTGCGAGGCGGGGATTCGAACAACGCGGTCGGTGTCACCCGCGACTTCTTCTCTTTCCTGCCGCCCGGCTTCGGGGTGTGATCCTCGGTCGTTGGTGGCCGGCGATCCGGCGTGCCCGACGATCGGGCCTGTCGGCTGCTACCGCCGCAACGGCATCACGATGAGCCTGCCGTCCCGCTCGAAGATGTCGACCGGGTGATCGTAGGTCTCCGAGAGCAATTCGCTCGTCATCACCTCTCGGGTCGGGCCGAATGCGAGGAGTCGGCCGTCCTTCATCAACGCGACACGGTCGGCGTAGGCCGCGGCCAGGGTGAGATCGTGTACCACCAGCAGGATCGCGGCCCCGGAATCGCGGTGCTCGCACAGGATCTGCAGGACCTGCTCCTGGTGGCGGATGTCGAGGGCGGCGGTCGGCTCGTCGAGCATCATCACCGGCGTGTTCTGCGCCAACGCCCGCGCCAGTGACACCCGGGCCTGTTGGCCGCCGGAGAGCTGCGGAAAGGGTTGGTGGACAAGTGAATCGAGGTCACAGCGGGTGATCGCGTCGGCGATGAGCTCCGGTGAGCGGGCAGCGTGCGGGGTTCGTAACCACGGGTACCGTCCCATCTCCACGACCTCGCCGACGGTGAACGGGGTGTCGACACGATTGTGTTGGGTGACCATCGACCGGCGTCGCGCCAGATCACGATGGGAAGTGTGTGCGACATCGTGTCCGTCGATGATCGCCGTGCCGTGCTGTGGGGTCCGCACCCCGGACAACGCCGACAGCAGAGTCGATTTGCCGCAACCGTTGGGACCGACGAGAGCCACCAACTCACCGGCAGTCACCTCCAGGGACACGTGGTCGACGACGTCGCGACCGCCGAGCGTCACCACGATGTTCTCGGCCCGGATGCCCGAATGGCGTTGCGATCCCTCACGTGGCTGCGGCACCGTCACCACCCCGCTCCGGCGTGGCGACTGCGACGCAGCAAGATGAAGAACGCCGGTCCGCCGACCAGCGAGGTGAACACCCCGAGGGGGAGATCGGCACCGCCGAGAACGGTTCGTGAGGCGAGGTCGGCCGCGGCCAGGACGAGCGCACCACCGATGACGCTGGCCGGCAACAGGGTCGCGTGCCGCGGGCCGACGATGAGACGCATCACGTGCGGCACGACGAGCCCGACGAACATCACGATGCCGGTGAAGGCGACGGCCGCCGCGGTGAGGATCGCGACCAGCACGACCACCTGCCGGCGGACGGTCTCGACGTTGACGCCCAGTGAGGCCGCCTGGATCTCACCGAGGGCCAGCAGGTCGAGCTTGTGCACCAGCAGCATGGCCGCGGCGACACCGGCGACCACCAGCGGCAGCGTCACCCACACGGCGTTCCAGTTCGCGCCCGCGAGCGAGCCCAACTGCCAGAACACAATCTGTTCGCGGGCCGCCGTGGTCGCGATGAACGTCAGATACGAGATGATCCCGAGGGCGAAGGCGTTGATCGCGATGCCGGTGAGCACCAGCATGATCGCCGACGAGGAGCCATCCCGCAGCGAGAGCACGTAGACCGCGGCGGTGGTGATCAGCGCCGCGACGAACGCCGCACCGGCCAGCGCCCACCCGTTGATGCCGACCCCGCCGATGACGATCATCAGGCACGCACCCACGGCGGCACCCGAGGAGACGCCGATGACACCGGGCTCGGCGAGCGGGTTCGCGAGCACCCCCTGCAGCAGGCAGCCGCCGGCGCCGAGGGCGGCGCCGACGATCAGCCCCAATACGATTCGCGGGAACCGCACCACCCACAGCGCGTGCTCACCCTGCGGATGGGTGGGCATCGTGCCGATGTCGAGGCCGAAATGGTGTGCGAGACTGCCGAGTACCTGGGCGGGCGGCACCGGGATCTGGCCGATGGCCGCCGAAGTGATCGCTACGGCGATCGTCGCGACCACCAGGACGACGAGCACGAGCGGGGCCGAGACCCGCCCGGACGTACCGGGGGGCGAGCGTCGGGTGGTCGGGGCCCTCATGTGTAGATCGCGTGACCGAGCGCGCCGATGACCTTGCCGACGTCCGGTCCGAACGACAGCACCTCGGTTTCGTCCATCTGCACCACTCGTCGGGCACGTCCGGCGTTCGTGTCGGAGACACCGGGCAGCGCGAGCACCCCGTCGAGACCGCCGACGGAATCGGCGCCCTGCGTCATCACCAGGATCACGTCGGGATTCGCGCGCAGCAGCGCCTCGGCGGTCACGGCGGTGAACTCGGCGGTGAGGCCTGCGGCGGTACCCGCATCGGTGCCGCCGAGAGCGGAGACGAGATCGTCGGCACCGGAGTTCGGTCCGGCCAACAGCACCAGGTGCGGTCCGCGGATGTAGAGGAAGGCGATCTTCGGGTCGCCGGTGGGGTGCGGGAGCGTGGCCTTGGCCGCGGTGATCTCCGATTCCGTGCGCTTGACGAGCTGTTCGCCGGCCGGCTTCACGCCGAGGGCGGCCGCCACCGACCGGATGAGGTCGGCGGTGGTGGCGATGGTGCGGGTCGAGCTGAACGTCACCACCGGGATCTGCGACGCACGGATCGCGTCGACCGCCTGCGGTGGTGTGGTGGCGGAGTCGACGAGGACGACGGTCGGGTTCAGCGCCAGCACCGATTCGGAGTTGAGCTGGTGACCATTGCCGGTGACCACCGGGAGCTTGGCCGCCGACGGGAAGGTCGTCGACTGATCACGCCCCACCACGCGGCCGCCCAGGCCGAGGGCGAACACGATGTTGCCGAGTGTGCCATTGCGGTCGACGGCGATGATGCGACTGGTGTCGGTGACCGTCACCTTGCCGCCGCCGTCGGAATCGACGGTCACCGGCAGGGTGGTCGTGGGAGAGGTGGTCACCGGCGTCACATCCGAGCCCGGCAGCGTCGCGGTCTGCGGGCCACTGCGCAGATGCGAGTCGGCGGTTTGGGAGGACGAGGACTGGTCCATCGGCGCGGTACTGCACGCCCCGACAAGCAGTCCGACGAGCGCGAACACCGCGAGCACCAGGATCGCTGTCGTGTTCGTCCGGTCCTGGTGCCGGTGGGGAATGAGATGCTGCTGCCGCACCGATGTCTCCGTTCTCCGGTGGTCGCGCCGCTCGTCACTCGAGCCCGCGCCATTGCCCAGGCTCACCTTAGTCAAGGGCGCGCGGGTGCCGGCGGACCCCGTGGTCAGGGGGTGCTCGGGGTCGGCGTCCTATGGTGGAAGCCATGACTGTGCGTGCCCCACTGCGTCCCGGCAAGCTCTCGCCGATCCGGACCGTTCCCGACTCCATCGAACGTCCGGAGTACGTGTGGAAGCCGAAGGTCAACGAGGGGCACGAACCCTGGGTGCAGACCCCAGAGGTCATCGAGAAGGTGCGCGTGGCGAGCAAGATCGCGGCCAACGCGCTCGCCGAGGCCGGTAAGGCCGTCGCGCCGGGCGTCACCACCGACGAACTCGACCGCATCGCCCACGAGTACATGATCGATCACGGCGCCTATCCATCGACCTTGGGCTACAAGGACTTTCCCAAGTCGTGCTGCACCTCGTTGAACGAGGTGATCTGCCACGGCATCCCCGACTCCACCGTCATCGCCGACGGCGACATCGTCAACATCGACGTCACCGCCTACATCGACGGCGCGCACGGCGACACCAACGCCACCTTCCTCGCCGGAGACGTCTCACAGGAGGCACGCGACCTCGTCGAACGCACCCGCATCGCCACCGAACGCGCCATCAAGGCGGTCAAACCCGGACGCGAACTCAACGTCATCGGTCGCGTCATCGAGGCGTACGCGAATCGCTTCGGCTACACCGTCGTTCGCGATTTCACCGGTCACGGCATCGGCGAGACCTTCCACAACGGGCTCGTCGTGCTGCACTACGACCAGCCGAACGTCGACACCATCCTCGAACCCGGCATGGTGTTCACGATCGAGCCGATGATCAACCTCGGCGGGCTGCCGTGGGAGATGTGGGACGACGGCTGGACGGTGGTCACCGTCGACAAGAAGTGGACCGCCCAGTTCGAGCACACCCTCGTCGTCACCGAGGATGGCGCGGAGATCCTCACCATCCCCGACAACTGATCCACCCGCTCTCCGCCCGAGGCACGGGGACGCGTCACACGCTGCGGGCACCGCCCTCGACGTGGATGGTCTCACCCGAGACGAAACCCGCGGTGAGCAGCCACTGTGCAGCGTCGACGATGTCGTCGACGGCTCCCACCCGCCCCGCCGGGATACCCTCGGCGACACCGGAGAAGAACGCGTCACGATCGGACTCGGGCATACCGTCCCAGGTGCCCGAGTCGACGATGCCCGGCGAGATCGCGTTGACCCGCACCGGTGCGAGTTCGACAGCGAGGTGACTGACGGCGAATGCGACGGCACCGTTGGTGATCCCCATCACCGCGTATCCCGGTGCCGGCTTCCACGCCGCGACACCGGAGAACAGCGTGATCGAGCCGGTCGCGGGCATTCTCGGCCCGAAGTGCTTGGCCACCAGCATCGGGCCGATCACCTTGGCCTCGAAGGCGGTCACCGTCGCGTCGTGGTCGAGATCGCGGACCGCCACGTTGTGATGAGCGGCGGCGGTCGACACGATGTGATCGACGGCGCCCAGCTCCGCCGCGGCCGCAGCGATGGACGCCTCGTCGGTGACATCGATCGCCACTGCCCGGCCGCTGCCGAGGTCGGCGGCCGCCGACTGCGCCGCGGTGAGATCGCGGGCCCCGATGACCACCGAGGCCCCTGCGGCGTCGGCTCGCCGGGCGATCGCGAGTCCGAGGTGCTTGGCACCGCCGATGACGAGAACAGTGGTACCGGACAGGGATTGGTTCATCACATACTCCTTGGACGTGGGTAGGCTGGACGGGATTCACGGTATGGATTTGATACCGGTATCTTCAACGAAACCGCCGACGACCAGCGCGATCCCCGGCGGTGTCCCGAGGAGAAGGGGGCGTGGGTGTCCAAGGCCTACAACGTGATGGCCCCGACCTGCCCGAGCCGGGTGGTGTTGCACCGCATCGGCGCGCGCTGGACGGTCTTCGTGGTCACCGCACTCGCCGACGGTCCGATGCGATTCAGTGCGCTCAAGGCGCATATCGCGGGAATCACCCCCAAGGTGCTCACCGAAACCCTGCGAGCGCTGGAGTTCGACGGACTCGTCGCACGCACCGATCACGGTGGTCAGCCGCCGCGCGTGGAGTACTCGCTGACCGAGCTCGGCCGCTCGCTGCTGGTCCCGTTGGCCGCGGTGCGTGCGTGGGCCGAGGAACACGTCCCCGAGGTCGAGGCGGCCAATGCCCGGGCGGCGGCGCCGGAAGGACCGCGATGACCGGGGTGCCGGGGACGAGTGGACTGGCAGGGGCCGTGCTGATCGGCGGCACCAGCTCGGATGCGGGTAAGAGCCTGCTCGTGGCGGGTCTGTGCCGGGCGCTGGCACGCCAGGGTGTGCGGGTCGCGCCGTTCAAGGCCCAGAACATGTCGAACAACTCGGTGGTCACCCTCGACGGGGGCGAGATCGGCCGGGCCCAAGCACTGCAGGCCTACGCCTGCGGGTTGGAACCATCGACGCGGTTCAACCCGGTTCTGCTCAAACCCGGGGGCGATCGCCGGTCGCATGTCATCGTGCGTGGCCGGCCCGCCGGTGATGTCGGCGCCGCCGACTACTTCACCCGACGTACCCGGCTGCTCGAGGTGGTGACCGACGAATTGCGGTCCCTCCGCGAAGAATTCGACGTGGTCATCTGCGAGGGGGCGGGCTCGGTCGCCGAGATCAACCTCCGCGACACCGACATCGCGAACATGGGCCTCGCACAGGCCGCCGACCTCCCGGTGTTGCTGGTCACCGACATCGACCGCGGCGGATCGCTGGCGCACCTGTTCGGCACCACCGCGATCCTCGGCGCCGACGACCAGTCGCGGATCGCCGGGTATGTGATCAACAAGTTCCGTGGCGATCCGGCGATCCTCGCGCCCGGGATCGAGCAGGTGCGACAGATCACCGGCCGCCCGACGCTCGGTGTGCTGCCCTTCGATCCGGACCTGTGGATCGACGCCGAGGACTCGCTGGCGAGCCCGGTCGGCCGACGGGTCGGTCCGCCCGAGACCAACCCGGTCATCGGGGTGGACGGCGTCGTCGGGTCGCGCCTGCGGGTCGCGGCGATCCGCTTGCCGCGCATCTCCAATTCCACCGACGTCGAGGCGCTGGCCTGCGAACCGGGCGTCGAGGTGACCTGGGTCGACGACGCAGCGTCGGTCGCCGCCGCCGATCTGGCCGTCCTCCCGGGCACCCGGGCGACGCTCGCGGACCTGGCCTGGCTGCGCGCGCGGGGCATCGATGCCGCGCTGATCGCCCGGGCCGCCGCCGACCGCCCGACGCTGGCCATCTGCGGTGGATTCCAGATGCTCGCGCATCGCATCGTCGACGGGATCGAATCCGTCGCGGGTCCATCGGCGGTCGACGGTCTGCAGATCTTCGACATCGACGTCACCTTCGGTACCGAGAAGGTGGTGCGGCGGGTGTCCGGATCGGCGGCCGGGCACGGAATCGAGGGCTATGAGATTCATCACGGGCGGGTGGTGCGCTCGGCAGAGACAGGGTGGCTCGTCGACGACGTCGACGGTCCGGAGGGAGCGCGACGCGGCGCGACGTACGGCACACACTGGCACGGACTTCTGGCCTCCGACGGGTTCCGCCGGGATTTCCTCCGCGAGGTGGCGGCGAGGTCGGGGGTACCCGATTTCACACCCGCCGCCGATATCAGCGTCGATGCGATACGCAGCGCCCAGGTCGACCGGATCGCCGATCTGGTGTCGGCTCATCTGGACCTCGACGAGCTCGTCGAGATCGTGCGGTGCGGCGCCGACCCGGGACTGCCGACGATCAGACACTCCCTCCAACAGAGGACGCGTTGAGCCACGCGCGACGTGGGCGATCACCTAGGCTGAGCCGGTGGAGACTGAACAGCGCACGGTGGACGTCGGCGAGTTGACCTTCGACGTCACCGTGGGAGGACCCGACCGGGGGCCGTGGGTGCTGCTGCTGCACGGATTCCCGGTGAACGGACAGTGTTACGACGCTGTCGTGCCCCGCCTGCACGAGGCGGGTTTGCGGACGATCGTGCCGAATCAGCGCGGCTACAGCCCCGGGGCGCGTCCGAGCGAGGTCGCCGCCTACCGCATCGATCACCTCGTCGCCGACGCCATCGGAATCCTCGACGCGATGAACGTGCACTACGCACTGCTCGTCGGCCACGACTGGGGCGGGCTGGTCGCCTGGCATCTGGCATCGCGCTATCCCGACCGCTTCACCGGTTTCGTCGCGGTCTCCACCGGTCATCCCTCGGCCACCCGGGACTCCCTGGCAAGCAGTGACCAGCGTGAGAGATCCTCCTACATCAAGGATTTCATCGCCGACGGTGCCGAGGGGAAACTCCTGGCCCGTGGCGGCGTGCTGCTGCGTCGCGCCGGGGTGACCGCCGAGGAACTCGAACCGCTCAAGGAACCGGGAGCGCTGACCGCCGGACTCAATTGGTACCGCGCGAACTTCACCGGCGACATCGCCAAGACCATGTCGTGCGGTCCGGTCGAGATCCCGACGACCATGGTCTGGAGCGACGGCGATGCGGCTCTGGGTCGTGAGCAGGCCGAGCGCAGCGGACGATATGCCTACTCCGACTTCAGGTTCTGTGTCCTGCCCGGCATCGACCACTGGATTCCGCAGAAGGCGCCTGCCGAACTCGCCAGCGAGATCAGCCTGCGCTCGGCGGTGTTCTGAGGTCCGGGAGCCCGTCGGTACCCGGACCTCGGCCGGTCACGAGCGCCGGTTGGTTCACGAGCGCCGCGTCACCAGTCGAGGTCGAGTCCGAGTAGTGCGTTCTCCAGGACCTCGGGCATCGCCGGATGAATCCAGTACTGACCGCGCGCCATCTCGGCTGCACCCAGCCCGAAGGACATCGCCTGGATCACCGGCTGGATCACCGTGGGTGCCTGCGGGCCGATGATGTGGGCGCCCAACAGCTTTCCGGTACCTCGTTCGGCGATCAGTTTGCAGAACCCGGTGGTGTCCTCCATCGCCCAGCCGTACGCGACGTCGCCGTAGGCCTGGACCTTGACGGTCACGTCCCAGCCGGCCTCGCGGGCCTGTGCCTCGGTGAGTCCGACCGCGGCGATCTGCGGGTGGGTGAACACCGCGGCGGGCACGTAACGGTGATCGAAGGACACCAGATCGCTTGCCTGCCAACCCTTCAGGAGATTGGCCTGCACGACGCGTTCTTCGTGGTTGGCGACGTGCTTGAGCTGATAGGGCGAGCTCACATCGCCCAACGCCCAGACCTTCGCCGCGTCGGTGCGGCCGTGCTCGTCGACGACGACCCGGCCGTCGTCGGACAACTCGAGTCCGATCGTCGCAAGTCCCAACCGATCCCCGTTGGGCTCGCGGCCCACGGCCACCAGCAACACGTCGGCCTCCAGGGACGGGCCGTCGGCGGTATGCACCCGCACGCCGCCGCCGGGTAGGTTCTCCGCGCCGGTGACGGCGGTGTCGAGGTGCACATCCCAACGGTCCCCGGCGATTTCGGTGAATCGCTCGGAGACCGAATCATCGAGTTTGCGCAGCAGCCGTGGTCCACGCGCAACGATCGTCACGTCGGTGCCCAACGCCCCGAAGACATGGGCGAACTCCGCGGCGATGTAGCCGCTGCCCAGGATGATCATGCGACGAGGCAGTTCCTCGAGGCGCATGACGTCGTTGTTGGTGTGGTAGCGCACCCCGGAGGCGGCGATGACGGCGGGGATCGTCGCCCGCGACCCGGCGGCGATGACCACCTCGTCGGCGAGTACCACCGCGTCGTCGGTCACCAGACGGTAGCGGCCGGCGTCGTCGCGGCCGTCGAACTCGACGTGCGCGTCGTAGACCGTGATGTTGTCGCAGTCCTCCACGCGATAACGCTTGCCGCCCTGGGAGATCGGATCGATCCGCCCGAACACCCGCGAGACGATCGCGGGCCAGTCGACCCCGGCGACGCGCGAGTCGACGCCGTACTTGCCGCCGTGCGCGGCGATCTCGGCGACCTCCGAGGAGTAGACGAACATCTTGGTCGGGATGCATCCGACGTTCAGGCAGGTGCCCCCGTAGACGCCCTCCTCGAAAATGGCGATGCTCCGGTCGGCGAATCGCTCGTCGGGCAACGAGTTCCCGCTACCCGACCCGATGATCGCGAGATCGACATGCGCGGTGGTGGTGGTGTCGATGGTGGTGTCGGGCACGGGGCCGGTCACCGTCCTTTCGTGGTCGTGGCAACGTCGAGTGTCCTCGTGAGCCAGGTATCGACCTCCCGGTAGGCCTGCTCGCGCGAGTGGGCGACCGACAGGAAGACGTCGTGGCGGGCGTCGGTGATGGGGACGGTCGTCACGCGGTTGCCCAGTGATCCGCTCCATGCGGCGATCTGGGTGACGTCGAGGACGGCGTCGGCGGCGTCGATCGCCGTCGAGTAGCTGCGGCTGAAATGTGTTTTGTCCGAACGTAGGACGAGCGCCGGTACGCCGATGTCGATGCCGTGGTGCAGGCGGCGCTGCGCGGTGCGCACCGCGTTGAGGAAACCGAAGGTGACCGGGAAGCCGCCCATGGGCTTGCGCTCGAGGTCGTAACTCCACTCACCGTTGGCGCTGTCGTGCAGGCTCTCGCCGTACGCGGCCGAGAGTTCCTGCGGGATAACGGTTTTCGGCCGGACGGCGGCGACGGTCTTGATCAGCATGCTCACCGGATACGTGCGCAGCAGTGCCTCGCCCTGCAGATCCAGCCACGGACTGTTCAACATCAGTCCGGCGATGCGCTGGTGGCGCTCGGAGTCATTGCGCCGCAATCGATCCAGCCACATCGCTGCGATCAGTCCGCCGGTGGAATGCGCGCCGACGATGATCGGTGTGTCGGCGCCGAGCTCGCCGACGATGAGGTCGATCGCCGCATCGAGTTCCTCGTCGTAGACCTGCAGATCGGTGGCGTAGTGCGGCGTGTGGTGCGACTCGAGTGACCGGCCGCACTTGCGCAGATCGATCGCGTAGAACGCATAACCGAGGTCGGCGAAGTGGTCGGCGAGCGGCTCGTGGAAGAAGTAGTCGGTGAACCCGTGGATGTAGATCACCGCGCCGTGCTCGGCGTGGCGGTCGGCAGCCGGGCGTCGCACGAGCGTCGCGGTGATCGGATCCTCGTCGTCGGGATCGGGCCCCAGCGCGATGGTCGCCACCTCGTACCGGTCGAGGAACCGGTCGGGCTGCCACTCGGGCGTGTCGGTGTTGATGGATTTCGGGGTGGTGGACTGCTGGGTAGAGGACTTCTTTGGAGTGAACTGATCGGCGCTGTCGGCACGGGCGCGGGAAGACGTCACGAATCCACTCTAGGCCGCTGGTGGGAGGTCCTCGTCGATGTCGCCCAGCCCACAGTTGCGCGGAGTGCTTGTGGCCGGGCGCCACCGATGGGGGAGAATGGCTGTCACGAGAGAGGGCGAGGGTCGTCCCGGCTGCGTGAATTGGGGTCCAGGTGTCTCAAACGGTGATCAAGACGGATGTGGCGTTGGTGGGCGCGGGCATCATGAGCGCGACGCTTGGCGCACTGTTGCGCCAGCTCGAACCCAGTTGGTCGATCAGTCTGTTCGAGCGGCTCGACGCCGCTGCCGCGGAGAGCAGCGACCCGTGGAACAACGCGGGCACCGGCCACTCGGCGCTGTGCGAGTTGAACTACACCCCCAAGACCGCCGACGGCGACGTCAACATCGACAAGGCGCTCAACATCAACGAGCAGTTCCAGGTTTCCCGCCAGTTCTGGTCGCACGCCGTCGACAACGGCATCCTCACCTCGCCCGACGAGTTCATCAATCCGATCCCGCATGTGAGCTTCACCCATGGCCAGGCCGGTGTGGACTACCTGCGCAAGCGTCACGAGCGGCTCTCGAGCCAGGTGCTGTTCGAGGGCATGGAGTTCATCGACGACCCCAGCGAATTCACCAAGCGGCTGCCGCTGATGTCCATCGGGCGCGATTTCTCCGATCCGGTCGCACTCAACTGGTTCACCGACGGCACCGACGTCGACTTCGGCGCGCTGACCCAGCAACTGCTGAACTTCGTGAGCCAGGGCGGCGACATCCACTTCGGGCACGCGGTGACCAACCTCGACAAGCAGTCCGACGGCAGCTGGATCGTCAAGCTCAAGAACCGCCGCACCGGCGAGAAGTGGTCGGTGCATGCGAAGTTCGTGTTCGTCGGGGCCGGTGGCGGGGCGCTGCACCTGCTGCAGAAGTCGGGGATCGCCGAGGCCAAGGGATTCGGCGGCTTCCCGGTGTCGGGTGAGTTCTTCCGGTGCACCAATCCGGATCTCATCGACCAGCACCAGGCCAAGGTGTACGGCCAGGCGGCGGTCGGTGCGCCCCCGATGTCGGTGCCGCACCTCGACACCCGCGTCATCAACCACAAGAAGGGGCTGTTGTTCGGCCCGTACGCGGGATGGTCGCCGAAATTCCTCAAGAGCGGCAAGATCACCGATCTGCCCGCGTCGGTCAAGCCGGGCAACCTGATCCCGATGATGTCCATCGCGCCCAAGGAGTTCGGGCTGCTCAAGTACCTGATCAGCGAACTCGCCGCGAGCCCGGCCGATCGGGTCAAGACGCTGCAGGAGTTCGTGCCGCGCGCGCTCGGATCGGACTGGGAGCTGATCACCGCCGGTCAGCGTGTCCAGGTGATCCGCAAGACGGGTGCGGGCGGCTCGCTGGAATTCGGCACGGCCGTCGTCGCCGCCGGTGACGGCACGATCGCGGGTCTGCTCGGTGCGTCGCCCGGTGCGTCGACCGCGGTGCCCGCGATGCTCAACGTCCTCGAGCAGTGCTTCCCGACCGAGTACCGGTCGTGGACACCGAAGCTCACCGAGATGATCCCGTCGTTCGGCCAGAAGCTCTCCGACAACCGCGACCTGTTCCGGCAGGTGTGGGGCTGGACCAGCGCGAGCCTGCAGCTGACCGGCAACGCACCGCTGATCACCGGCGACGACCCGGTGGCCACGACTGCGGGGTGACCGACCCCACGGCGGTCTGAGATAGTTGGCGACATCATGACGTCATCGAGCCCGCGTACCTACCGCCTGCAGTCCCGACCGGCCGCCGACCTCGACCCCACCACGCTCTACCGCATCCTGAGGTTGCGGGTCGACGTGTTCGTGGTCGAGCAGGCATGTCCGTATCCGGAACTCGACGGCCGTGACCTCGAGCCGTCGACGCGCCACTTCTGGTGTGTCCCCGATGACGAGGCAAGCGCCGACACGGTGGCCGCGACACTGCGGCTGATGCAGGACGGGTCCGACGCCGACGGTCGACCGGAATTCCGGATCGGCCGGGTGTGCACCGAGAGATCCCATCGGGGAGAGGGACTGGCCGCACGCCTGTTGTCGGCGGCCCTCGAGGAGGTCGGCGATCATGTGTGCCGCATCGAGGCGCAGACCTATCTGGCGCAGATGTACGCGGCGTTCGGCTTCCGCGCCGACAGTGACGAGTACCTCGAGGACGGCATCCCGCACGTGTCGATGATCCGGGTCGCCGGGAGCGGCCGGTGAGTGCCGAGACGGTGAGTGCAAAGACGGTGAGCCCCGAGACCCTGGTCACCGCGGATCCGACGTCTCGTCCGGTGATCCGCTACCCCTTCACCGCGGTGGTGGGGCAGGAGCGGCTCAAACTTGCACTCATCCTCAGTGCTGTTTCGCCGGGTATCGGGGGTGTACTGATCCGCGGTGAGAAGGGCACCGCGAAATCCACCATCGTGCGCGGACTCGGACCCCTGATCGGCGAGGGACGGGCCGATCAGGCGGGTCGGGTCGTCGAGTTGCCGATCGGGGCCACCGAGGACAGGGTGATCGGGTCGTTGGATCTGACGCGGGTGCTGCGCGACGGCCAGGCCGAGTTCACGCCGGGGCTGCTCGCACGTGCCGACGGCGGTGTGCTCTACATCGACGAGGTCAACCTGCTTGCCGATCATCTCGTCGACGTGCTGCTCGACGCGGCCGCGAGTGGTCGGGTCACCATCGAGCGCGACGGCGTCTCACACACCCAGTCCGCCGACTTCGTCCTCGTGGGCACGATGAACCCCGAGGAGGGCGAACTACGTCCGCAGTTGCTGGACCGGTTCGGACTTGCGGTCGACGTGAGCGCGGGTCGTGATGTGGACGAGCGGGTCGAGATCGTTCGTCGGCGGATGGCGTTCGACGCCGACCCCGCTGCATTCGCGGCGGCCTATTCCGATGCCGAAGGCGAACTGGCACAACGGATCGCACACGCTCGCCGACTCGTCGACGGCGTGGAGCTGCCGACCGCGCAACTTCGACGGATCGCCGGTATCTGCGCGCACCTACAGGTCGACGGACTGCGCGGCGACATCGTGGTCGCGCGCACGGCAACGGCCCACGCCGCGTTGCGCGGCGCATCCGAGGTCGACGCCGACGATGTCCGAGTGGCGGTCGAACTCGCACTGCCGCACCGGCGTCGGCGTAACCCGTTCGACGAGTCGGGCCTTGATGATCAGGAGCTCGCCGACGCACTCGCGGCCGGTGACGAAGCGGCGGGCCCCGACGACACCCCGGAACCACCGGATGGCGGTGGGCCGGACGGGAATGCGCCGGCAACCGATCAACCGGATGGGGGTGGTCCGGACGGCTCGGCAGCAGACCCCGCCAAATCATCCATGCCGACTGACGATTCGGCTCCCAGCGATTCGGCTGCCGATGGTCCCGCACCCGCCGAGCCCGATTCCGACGCCTCGGGTCCGACCACCCCGGGACCGCGGCCGGGCGGTGTCTTCGGAGCGCCGACCGACCCGACGACCGCGCCGCGCATGCGCAGACTCACCGTCGCCGGGATCGGCGACGGCGAGCCGGGCCGGCGCTCGGCGGCCCGCAGCCGACGCGGATACACCATCGCCGCGGCGGAATTCGATGCCGGGACGCCGGTCCACCTGTTCGGCACCGTCCTGAATGCCGCCGGCCGGGGGACCGAGGAGGACGGACGAGTGCGGGTGCGTCGAGAGGACCTGCGCGGTGCCCATCGGATCGGGCAGGAGAGCAACCTCGTCGTCTTCGTCGTCGACCTGAGTGGATCGATGACCGCTCGCCGCAGGCTCGCAGTGGTCAGCGAGTTGTGTGTGGATCTGCTGCGCGACTCCTACACCCGACGGGATCGGGTGGCGGTGATCGTCGCCCGCGGTGCCCGCGCCGAACTGGTCGTCCCGCCGACCAAGTCGGTCGACATCGCCGTGCGCCGGCTGTCGTCGGTCCGGACCGGAGGACGCACCCCGCTGGCCGAGGGTCTGCTGGCCGCCGAGGAGCTGATCGCCCGAGGCCGCCGCATCGAACCCCAGCGACGTCCACTGCTCGTGGTCCTGACCGACGGGCGCGCCACCGCCGGGCCCAACGCCGCGCCACGCGCGCGTGCTGCGGCCGCGTCGATCGGACGGCAGGGAATCGACGGGGTCGTCGTCGACTGCGAGCAGGGAATGGTGCGTCTCGGCCTGGCCGCTGATCTCGCCGCCCACCTGCGCGCCGATCTGATCCCGATGGACGAGCTGGGTGTGGCGGCCCTCGGCCGATCGGTGCGCCCGAACACGGCACCGGCGGCGCGGATCGGTCCGCCCGCCGCCTGAGCGCACACCGCCGGCACGCCGTCCGGACGGCCGCACCGCCGCGCCGGACGTGACACCCTGGACACACAACCGGATTCGATCGGCGAACAAGGAGTAGGCACGTGCCGCAAGGCGTCCCCACCGCGATACCCGACGACGGGCTCACCACCCGACAGCGACGGAACATGCCGGTCCTGGCCGTGCACACCGGCGACGGCAAGGGCAAGTCGACGGCGGCATTCGGGATGGCGATGCGCGCATGGAACGCCGGCATGAAGGTGGCGGTGTTCCAATTCGTCAAGAGCGCAAAATGGCGGGTCGGCGAGGAGTCGGCGCTGACCGCGCTCGGCGAACTCCATGAGTCCACCGGGCAGGGCGGGCCCGTCGAATGGCACAAGATGGGACAAGGGTGGTCGTGGCTGCGCGCCAACACCGACGCCGCCGAGGATCACGCCGAGGCCGCCCGCGCGGGGTGGGCGGAGATCGCACGCCGGCTCGCCGCCGCCGAACACGACTTCTACGTCCTCGACGAGTTCACCTACCCGTTGCACTGGGGGTGGATCGACACCGACGACGTCGTGACCGCGTTGCGGGAGCGGCCCGGACGCCAGCACGTGGTGATCACCGGTCGTCGCGCCCCGCAGGCACTCATCGACTCCGCCGACCTCGTCACCGAGATGCACAAGATCGCCCACCCCATGGACGCCGGACGCAAGGGGCAGAAGGGCATCGAATGGTGACCGGCCCAGCCTCGATCCCCGCCGTGGTGATCGCCGCGCCCGCCTCGGGTAGCGGCAAGACCACGGTGACCACCGGCCTGATCGGGGCACTGCGGGCCGCCGGGCACCGCGTCGCGCCGTTCAAGGTCGGCCCCGACTACATCGACCCCGGCTACCATGCCGTGGCCGCAGGCCGCACCGGACGCAACCTCGACCCGAACCTCGTCGGTGCCGACCTCATCGCGCCGCTGTTCTCCTGGGGCACCCGCGGTGCCGACATCGCCGTCGTGGAGGGGGTGATGGGCCTGTTCGACGGCCGCATCACCGGCATCGGTGCCGACGGTTCCCATGACCCCGACGGTGGTGACCGCGTCGGGGGTGATCACCTCGGGGGTGATCCCGACAGTGGTGACCCGAACGGGATCGGCTCCACCGCACATGTCGCCGTATTGATCGGCGCCCCGATCATCCTGGTGGTCGACGCCGCCGGGCACAGTCAGTCGCTGGCCGCAGTACTGCACGGCTTCCTCGGCTTCTCGCCGACAGCCCGGATCGCCGGGGTCATCCTCAACCGGGTCGGCTCTCCCCGGCACGAGGCGGTGCTCCGCCAGGCGTGTCGTCGTGTCGGACTTCCGGTCTTCGGTGTGCTGCATCGTGATCCGAGCCTCACGGTGCCGTCCCGGCATCTCGGCCTCATTCCGGCCGCCGAACGCAGCGCCGACGCGGTGGCCGCGGTGGCGGCGATGACCGCGACCGTGTCGGCGGGTCTGGACGTTCCCGCGATCGTCGCCGCCGCACGTACCCGCACCGCACAGTCGGCGCCGGCGTGGTCACCCGACGACACGCTTGCCGAGGTCCGCGGCCCCACCGATCCGCCCGCGGCCAAGCCGGTCATCGCGGTCGCCGCCGGTGCGGCATTCACCTTCGGCTACGCCGAACACGCGGAGATGCTCCGGGCCGCAGGCGCCGAGACCATCGACATCGACCCGCTGATCGACCGGCTCCCCGAAGGAACCGCCGGCGTCGTCCTCGGCGGCGGGTTCCCCGAGGAACACGCCGCAGAGCTGTCGTCGAACACACCTCTGCGCGAGGACATCAATGCGTTGGCCCGATCCGGTGCGCCGATCCACGCCGAATGCGCCGGACTGCTCTATCTGTGTCGCGAACTCGATGGACATCCGATGGCCGGGGTGATCGACGGTGTCGGGCGGTTCGGTCCGCGCCTGACCCTCGGCTACCGTGACGCTGTCGCCGTCGCCGACTCGGTGTTGTACCCGGCGGGCAGTCGGGTGACCGGCCACGAGTTCCATCGATCGACTGTCGAACTCGTTGCGGCACAACCTGCCTGGGCGTGGCGTGACGGCACGGCGCGGCCGGCCACCGACGGCATCGGGGCGGGTTCGGTCCACGCGTCGTATCTACACGTGCATCCGGTGGCGGTGCCGCGCGCGATTCTCCGGTTCGTTCGGGCCGCCGAACGTCGCGCAACACAGCGGGTCTCGCCGAACACACCTGCGGGAATCCGGCCCCGAGAGCCGCACATCGCGACCCGACGACGAGAGGAGAGCAGCCATGCCGGCCCATGAGGTGACCAAGGCCCTCGACGCACTCGCGTCGCACGGCGTCGACAACCCCGACATCCTGCGGGATCTGCTCGAGGCGGTGCTCCTCGTCGGGCAGGGGCTCGAACTCGACCATGCGCTGCAACGGATCGTCGAGGTCGCCGTGGGCGTGGTCGACGCCCAATACGGTGCCCTCGGTGTCCGGGGCCCCGACGGCGGCCTCAGCGAGTTCGTCTGGACCGGGATCACGCCGCAACAACGGGCGCTGATGGGGGCGTTGCCGGTCGGCCGCGGCGTGCTCGGGGTGCTGATGGACGATCCGCACGTGCTGCGAGTCCCCGACCTCGCCAAACACCCTGCGTCGGTGGGATTCCCGCCGCACCATCCGCCGATGACCACCTTCCTCGGCGCCCCGGTGATCATCCGCGGGTCCATCTACGGTCGGATCTATCTGACCGAGAAACGAGGCGGCGCTGGGTTCTCCGAACTCGACGAGACACTCGTCGCGGTCCTCGCGGTGGCAGCCGGGATCGCCGTCGACAACGCGCAACTGTTCGAGCGCGCCCGCACCCGACACCGGTGGATGCAGATCCTGGTGCGACGCGGATCCGAGCCGCTCGCCGGAATCGCGTTGTCGGACACCCTGTCCCGGATGTGCTCGGATGTGCGTGAACTCGTCGGTGCCGTCGACGTGTACCTGATCACCGACGAGGAAGGCGAACTGGCGGTGGAGGGCGCCACCCGCACCGGACTCGATCCGAGCGTGCTGAAGGTGCCGTCCTCGTCGGAGATGACGGTGCTACCCGCCGACGAGGTGGGCCCGGACCTGGCCGCCCGGGGTGCTCGATGGGTGACGCTGCAGCCGTTGCACCGGGCCTCGGGGACCTTCGGGTGGGTGGTCATCACCTCCGAACGCAAGCCGTTCTGGGAGGAAGAGGAGATCTCGGGTCTCGCCGGTGTCGCCGAGATCGTCTCCCTGGCCGTCGTGTACGCCGAACAGCAGCAGATGGCACGCGACCTCGAGGTTCTCGAAGACCGCCACCGGATCGCACGCGACCTCCACGATCACGTCATCCAGCGGCTCTTCGCCATCGGCATGTCCGTGCAGACCCTGCAGGCAGCCCGGGAGAACGGGGCCTGCTCCGTCGACGACTCGGTCAGCAACCGCCTCGAGCAGGTGATGACCGACCTCGACCGGACCATCGCGCAGATCCGCACGTCGATCTTCGACCTGCAGACCGTCTCCGGTCACCACGACACCTCGACGCTGCGCCGGCGCGTACTCGACATCGTCTCCGAGTTGTCGGCCCATGCGCCGATCGCCCCGAGTGTGCAATTCGTCGGACCGGTCGACACCGTCGTGCCCGACACGCTTGGTCCGCACATCGACGCGGTGCTGCGTGAGGGATTGTCGAATGCGTTGCGGCACTCCGGCGCCGAACACATCTCGGTGTCGGTCAGCGCCGACGACGTCCTGCGCGTGGAGATCAGCGACGACGGTGTGGGCATCGACAAGTCGGTCACCTATCGCGGACTGGCCAATCTCACCCGTCGCGCCGAGGAATGTGACGGGACCTTCGACATCGACACCCGGGGCGGAACATCCCACGGCCACGGTGGCACGACACTGACCTGGTCGGTGCCGCTGACCCCGGCCTGAGGCGGCTGCGGGCCGTCTCAGGCCTTGCCGTCGCGGATCTTGGTGGCCATCACCGCGACCTGGGTGCGGCGCTGCATGTCGAGCTTGGCCAGGATGCGCGAGACGTAGTTCTTGATCGTCTTCTCCGCGAGGAACATCTTCTGCGCGATCTGCCGGTTGGTCAGGCCGTCGCCGATCAGATTGAAGACCTCGCGTTCCTGATGGGTCAACTCCGCGAGCGGGTCGGCCTGCGACTTGCCGTCCCGGAGCTTGGCCAGCAGGGCGGCGGTGCTGCGGTCGTCGAGCAGCGACCCGCCGCGACCGACGGTGCGAACCGCGGCCACCAGGTTGCGGCCGAGGATCTGTTTGAGAACGAAACCCGATGCGCCGGCGAGCACCGCCGCGAGCAACGCGTCGTCGTCGGCGTAGCTCGTCAGCATCAGACAGCGCACCGACGGATCGACTGCGCGCACATCACGACAGAGCTCCACCCCGTTGCCGTCGGGCAGCCGGACGTCGAGGACGGCGACGTCGGGTCGGGCGGCGAGGATGCCGACCCGCGCCTCGGCGACCGTCGCCGCCTCACCGACCACCTCGATGTCCTCGGCGGTGCCGAGGAGATCGCGCAGTCCGCGCCGGACGAGCTCGTGGTCGTCGACGAGGAACACCCGCACGGGGTGTTCGGGACCGGCCTCGGATGGCTCCGCGGCGGTCGGGGTCTGGGGTGTCGGCGTCGGTGTCGGTGGCGCGGCCGGCGGTGCGGCGGGGGTGGCCTGGGATGGGCGCGGGTCTGTGGCCATGACTCGAAATTACCGCACCCGACGCCGCAGAACGCGACGTCGGTCCCCACTCATCCGGGACCTTCGGCTCACGTGGGACTGGTGAGGTTTCGCAAGAGTGGAACCCACGGGTACGCAAATCGCCAACTTAGGAGCTGCGAAGTGACAACCCTGATCGGATCCGCGAGCGACACCGGGATGACCGGGTCGGACCTGCTGCGCGAACTGCTGCCGGTCTGTGAGGCAGAGGTCGAGCGTCATATGAAGATGACCAAGGACTGGCATCCGCACGACTACGTGCCGTGGGACGACGGTCGCAACTTCGCCGCCCTCGGCGGCCTCGACTGGGACCCCGAACAGTCCAAGCTGTCCGAGGTGGCCAAGGCCGCGATGATCACCAACCTGCTCACCGAGGACAACCTGCCGTCCTATCACCGGGTGATCGCCGAGAACTTCACCCTCGACGATGCGTGGGGTTTCTGGGTGGGGCGTTGGACCGCCGAGGAGATGCGGCATTCAACGGTGATGCGTGACTATCTCGTCGTCACGCGCGGCGTGGATCCCGTGGAACTCGAAGAGACCCGCATGCAGCACATGACGCACGGATTCAATCCGCTGCCCGAGGACGACGGTCAGCGCGACCACAGCTTCGACATGCTCTTCGCGGTCAGCTACGTCAGCTTCCAGGAACTCGCGACCCGGGTGAGCCATCGCAACACCGGCAAGGCCTGCGGTGACCCGATCGCCGATCGCATGCTGGCGCGCGTGGCCGCCGACGAGAACCTGCACATGCTCTTCTACCGCAACATCGTCGCCGGCGCGCTCGACCTCGTCCCCGATCAGGCGATGTGTGCGATCTACGGCATCGTGTCGAACTTCCAGATGCCCGGCGCCACCATGCCGAACTTCCGACGCAACGCCGTCCTGATCGCCAAGGGCGGTATCTACGATCTCCCGCAACACCTTTCGGAGGTGGTGATGCCGGTGCTGCGCAAGTGGCGCATCTTCGAGCGCGACGACTTCGGCCCGCTCGGCCAGATGTATCGGGACAAGCTCGCCGAGTATCTCCAGGAGATGAGCGTCAAGGTCGAGAAGTTCGAACGCGCCCGCGAGCGCGCGCTCGAACGCGAAGAGCGCAAGGCCAGGGCCGGCGCATGACGGTGATCGACAACCCGCGGAACCTGTTGGCCGACACCGGCGATGGATGCGGACAGTGTTGCGGCTCGTGCGACTCGGCGCCGTCCGACGTACCCGACGGCTTCGAGGCGGCCATCGCGATGGCCGAGGCGGCCGCGAGCCACAATCCGACATGGTGGAACGAGATCCGGGCCCATGCCGCCGATCCGGCGGCAGGGGAGTACTGCAGTTCGGTGTTGCTCGGAGCGCTGCTCGAGGCGTCGGCGCACCGACTCGGTGTGCCGGCGGCCGATGTGTGGGCACACATTCGCCGAACCGGCGAACTTCCCCTGTGACCGATCCCACCGGGTGATCGGCGAGTTCGACGGCGCCGGGCGAGCACCACTCGCACACGGAGCGATCTGAGCGCTGCCGATCGCCACGCAGTCGGTACGGTTCTTCTCATGTCTGCCGCCGCACACCCCGGATCGGGCCATCCGCACTATCTGTCGGGCCTGGACCTGATGGGCCGCAAGGTCGTCGTGGTCGGCGGGGGATCGGTCGCCCAGCGACGCCTACCGAATCTGGTGGCGGCGGGGGCGCAGGTGCACGTGGTGGCTCTCGAGCCGACACCCGCCGTCGAATCCTTCGGTGGCATCACCCTGCACCATCGCGCCTATGCCGACGGTGACCTCGACGGCGCCTGGTATGCGATGGCCTGCACCGATGACCCCGAGGTGAACGCCGCGGTGGTCGCCGAGGCGGAGCGTCGGCACACGTTCTGCGTGCGCGCCGACGACGCCCGGTTCGGCACCGCGGTGACCCCGGCTTCCGGGCGGCACCGGGACATCCAGTTCGGGGTTCTCGCCGGCGGCGACCACAAGTTGTCGGCGGCACTGCGAGCGGCGATCAGTACGGCGCTGGCCGACGGTGATCTCCGGGTCGAGGAGCCACCGCACCCGCCCGGTGTGGCACTGGTTGGTGGCGGGCCCGGCGACCCCGACCTCATCACGGTCCGCGGACTGCGGTTGTTGATGGCCGCCGACGTCGTGGTCGCCGATCGACTCGCACCGCCGGAACTGCTTGCGGCGCTGGGGCCGCAGGTCGAGATCATCGACGCCGCGAAGGTCCCGTACGGGCGGGCGATGAAGCAGGAAGCCATCAACGACGTCCTCGTCGCCAAGGCCAAGGAGGGCAAGTTCGTCGTCCGGTTCAAAGGCGGCGACCCCTACGTCTACGGTCGCGGCTTCGAGGAATTGCAGGCGTGTGTGGCCGCAGGTGTCCCGGTGACGGTGGTCCCGGGCATCGCGAGTCCCATCTCGGTGCCGTCGGCCGCGGGTATCCCGGTGACCCATCGTGGTGTGACGCACGAGGTGGTCATCGTATCGGGGCATGTGGCGCCCGATCATCCCGACTCGCTGACCGATTGGTCGGCGCTGGCACGACTGCGCGGCACGGTCGTGCTGATGATGGCGGTGGAGCGGGTGGAGAAATTCGCGCAGGCGCTGCTGTCCGGTGGACGCCCCGCCGACACCCCGGTCGCGATGATCGAGAACGGTTCACTGCCCACCCAACGCGTGCTCCGCACCGATCTCGCGCACGCCGCGCAGACCGCGCAGAGTGAGGGCCTACGTCCGCCGGCGATCGTCGTCATCGGCGACGTCGCGGGCTTCACCGACGCCGATGACGTGCTCGCGTTCGCCTGACACACCGCCGACCGGGCGCGTCCCCAAGCCACCCGGCGGACACCGATACGTCAACGGGGATTGGCATAGTCGAGCCCGTCAGCGGTAGCGTCGACCGGTATGTCGACATTCTCGGCGTCGAGCGATGCCACCACGGCGCCGTCGGATCAGTACCGGCCGGTGTTCGGTCTGGCGATCCTGGTGCTGTCGGGGATGCAGTTGTTGATGGTGCTCGACGGCACCGTCGCCGCGCTTGCCCTGCCGCGCATCCGCGACAGCCTCTCCCTGAGCGAGTCGTCGGCGAACTGGGTCATCACCAGCTACGTGCTGGCCTTCGGCGGGCTGATGCTGCTCGGTGGCCGTCTCGGCGACGCCTTCGGCCGCAAACGGATGTTCATCCTGGGCGTGGCCGCGTTCACCGCGACCTCCCTGCTGTGCGGGTTGGCCTGGAACGAGGAGAGCCTGGTCATCGGCCGCGCGCTGCAGGGGGCCTCGGCGGCCATCGCCGCACCGACCGCCATGGCGTTGGTCGCCACGACCTTCGCACCCGGGAAGCCGCGGAGCCAGGCCTTTGCCATCTACGCCGCGATGACCGGCGTGGGGTCGGTCGCCGGACTCATCCTGGGCGGTGTACTGACCCAGATCTCCTGGCGCCTGGTGTTCCTGATCAATGTGCCGATCGGACTCGCGGTGGTGGTGGGCGCGCTGTTCGCCCTGCGTGAGTCGCAGGGGGAGCGGATGCCCCTCGACGTTCCCGGTGCGGTGTTGGCCACGCTGGGCTGCACCTTGCTGGTGCTCGCGGTCAGCGACGGCCCGAACGGGTGGGACAGGCCCATCGTGGTCGGGTCGTTCATCCTGGGTGGGCTGGCGTTGGTCGCCTTCATCGTCTGGGAGCGCCGCGCGGCGAATCCGATTCTGCCGCTGCGACTGTTCGACAACCGCAGTCGGGTCGCGGCGCTCGGTGCGATCCTGCTGGCCAGCATGATCATGATGTGCATGGCGGTGTTCATCTCGCTGTACCTGCAGGGAATCCTCAAGTACACGCCCATCCAGAGCGGTCTGGCGGTGGTGCCGTTCGCGGTGGGCCTCGGGGTGGCCGCGGCGATCGCCTCCAAACTCGCCCTGATGGTCCAGCCGCGCTGGCTGGTGCTCGTCGGTGGCGCCATCATCCTCGCCGGTTGCCTGTACGCGTCGTCGATCGCCACCGAGATGCCCGGCTACTTCCCGAGCATCGCGATTCCGGTCGTGGTGATCGGCTTCGGTGTCGGCCTCGCCGTCATCCCGCTGACCCTGTCGGTGATCGCCGGGGTCGAGCCGACCGAGATCGGCCCGCTCACCGCACTCGCGCAGGTCGCCCAGAATCTCGGCGGTGCCGTCGGGCTCGTGGTGGTCGGTGCGATGGTCACCTCGCGCGCGCTCTCGCAGGGCGGTACCACCGCACCGGTGGAAACGATGAACGCCACCCAACTCGCCGCTCAGGCCGACGGCTACGGGCTGGGATTCGCGTGCTGCGCGGGGATAGCGGTCATTGCGGCCGTCGTCGTGGTGTTCATGCGGTTCACCCCCGAGGAGGTCGCCGAGGGGCAGGCGGCGCAGGAAGCCGCCAACGCCACCCTCGACGTCAATGACGTGAGTTCGAGGCAATCGTAGCGGTGTTCGTCAGTGCGCCGGGCGCACCGAGATCTTCTGCGGTCCGGTGACGATCAATTCGACCCCGTGACCGACCAGGCGCAATCGCGACAGTTCGGGGTGCATCACCCACCCGTCGGCGGCATAGGTCAGGCCGGCCCGCAACTCGGTCGGCGACGCACCCTGGCGTGCGGTCCTCGTGCGCACACCATCGACGTCGTGCAGCGCGCCTCCGGTGAAGATCTGTGGCGTCGTCTCGAACCATCGGCCCGAGACGTGAACGTGCTCCCCGTCGATCCTGAGGAAGACATTGCCGCCCAGCGCGGTCGCGACGTGCTCGTCGGACCATCGACGCACCATCCGCAGGCTCGAGCGCGGGCCGTCGTAGATGCCCGGATGCACCGCGTCCATCGTCAACGCGTCGCGGATCTCGTCGGCATCGCGGACCAGGACGAGGGTGGTCATGGGCGGATGATCGGCACCCAGCCACGCGCGATCGCAACTGATCGCCGTGGGCAGATGTGCGCCGAGAGCGGTCCCACCCACGGTGGTCAACACGTCGAGGACGGTCTCTGCGCATTCCGGACCCGGGGTCGGGTCGAAGGTGACGGTATCGGGGGACACGGCGACGTCGATACCCGGCCACCGCTGCACGAAGGCGTCGAGGTTCTCGTGCGCGAACGGTTCGTCGCGCATGTCGCGGGTGCGCGGATCGATATTGCACACGAACATCGGCTCGGACATGACCGCCACTATAGTTAACACGGCAAACGTTAACGCAAATGTGGGCCCTGGTCCGTGATCACCACGATCTCGTCGGCTCGCGCGATCTCCACACGCTGCCCCGCGTCGGCGAGAACCGCGGCGAGCGCATTGACGTCACGCACCGTGCGACGCGTGCGCACCAACTCGCGGGCGATCAGGCCTTTGTAGTGTTTGTTGAAGTGGCTCACCACTTTTCGGCTGCCATCGGCGGCCTCGGTCATCACCGTCGCGGTGATCGCCCCGGACACCGGGCCGAGTTGCTGATAAATCCCCGATCGTAGGTCGACGACGAGGTCGTCGACGGTGTCGAGGGCGCGGGAGAGCTCCGGCTTCCACACCGACGCCAACGTCGGGAGTCCGGGGAGCTTCGAGCCCCCGGAGAGTCGGTAGGCCGGGATCGGATCGGTCGAGCGCACGACGCCGAACAGTGCCGAACCGATCGCGAGCCGGTCGGCGGCCTTGGCCTTGCCCGCGCGCGTCAGCCCACGGTGATCGAGTGCGTCGTAGAGGACGCCGGTGTAGCGCTCGATGGCCGGGCGCGTCGGCGAGTGCCACAGATCGGCGTTGCGGTCGACCTCGGAGAGCTGGGTCTTACCCAGGCCGAGGGCGTCGCGGCTCGCGTCGAGGTCGGCGGACAGCTCGACGAGAATGTCCGCGAGGCGCTTGCGGATGGAGGTGAGCTCGGTGAACCACAGGGCGTCGAGGTTCAGCGGTGGACCGTCGCCACCATCGGATTTCGTCTCGGAGGGCGGCAGGAGGACAAGCACCGCAACACTGTATCGACCGTGCCGGACGGGCCGGGGAAACCGGGTCGCGGGCCCGACTAGACTTTTCCCCCGTGATCACTCGCATGTCGAATCTGTTCCTGCGGACGCTGCGCGACGACCCGGCCGACGCCGAGGTCCCCAGCCACAAGCTGCTGGTCCGCGCCGGCTACGTGCGGCGCGCAGCACCCGGCGTCTACAGCTGGCTGCCGCTGGGACTCCGGGTGCTCAAGGCCGTCGAGCAGGTGGTGCGCGACGAGATGAACAACATCGGTGCGCAGGAGATCCTGCTGCCCGCGCTGCTGCCGCGTGACCCCTACGAGGAGACCGGCCGCTGGACCGAGTACGGCGACGCGCTGTTCCGCCTCAAGGACCGCAAGGGCGCCGACATGCTGCTCGGGCCGACCCACGAGGAACTCTTCACCCAGCTGGTCAAGGGGGAGTACTCCTCCTACAAGGATCTGCCGGTCATCCTCTATCAGATCCAGACCAAATACCGCGACGAGGAGCGGCCGCGTGCGGGGATTCTCCGCGGCCGCGAGTTCGTGATGAAGGACTCCTACTCGTTCGACCTCGACGACGACGGGCTCAAGACCAGCTATCACGCCCACCGTGAGGCCTATCAGAAGATCTTCGCGCGTCTCGGGGTGCGCTATGTGATCGTCGCCGCCACCTCCGGCGCGATGGGCGGCAGCGCGTCCGAGGAGTTCCTCGCCGAGAGCGAGGTCGGTGAGGACACCTTCGTCCGATGCCTGGAATCGGGCTACGCCGCCAATGTCGAGGCAGTCATCACGCCTGCGGCGCAACCCATCCCGTTCGACGGGCTGCCACCGGCAAAGGTGTACCGCACGCCCGACACCCCGACCATCGACACCCTGGTGGCGTGGGCCAACGCCAACCTCGAGGGCGCCTTCACCGCCGCGGACACCCTCAAGAACGTGATGGTCAAGGTCCGCGAACCCGGGGCTGACTGGGAGCTTCTCGGTGTGGGGGTTCCCGGGGATCGGGAGGTCGACTTCAAGCGCCTCGAGGCCTCGCTGGAGCCCGCCGAGGTCGAGTTGCTCACCGATGCCGACTTCGCCGCCAACTCGTTCCTCACCAAGGGATACATCGGGCCGAAGGGATTGGCGGCCAACGGGGTTCGCTTCCTCGTCGATCCGCGCATCGGCGACGGATCGTCGTGGATCACCGGAGCCGACGAACCGAACCATCATGTGGTGGGCTTGGTGGCCGGTCGAGATTTCACGCCGGACGGAACCATCGAGGCCGCCGAGGTGCGTGACGGTGATCCGTCGCCGGACGGCAAGGGCGAGCTGGTGAGTGCCAAGGGTATCGAGATCGGCCACATCTTCCAGCTCGGCCAGAAGTACACCAATGCCTTCGAGGTCGACGTCCTCGGCGAGAACGGCAAGCCCGTGCGCCTGACGATGGGGTCCTACGGTGTCGGTGTGTCACGGCTCGTCGCGGTGCTCGCCGAGCAATGGCATGACGACAAGGGGTTGCGGTGGCCGCGGGCGGTCACACCGTTCGACGTGCACCTGGTCATCGCGAACAAGGATCAGGCGGCGATCGACGGTGCACAGGCACTGGCCGCCGAACTCGACGCCGCGGGCCTCGAAGTGTTGCTCGACGATCGCAAGGCCTCACCGGGGGTCAAGTTCAAGGACGCCGAATTGTTGGGGATGCCGACGGTCGTCGTCGTCGGACGCGGGTACACCAACGGGGTCGTCGAGGTACGTGACCGCTTCTCCGGGGAGTCCGTCGAGGTGGCCGTGGCCGACGCGGCCGACGCCATCACCGCCACCGTCCGCGGCTGAGAGCGCCGGCCCGGCCGCGCGCGTGCGGTGGGTGAGTCCGCGTCGGACGCGGGTCAGCGCTGCCCGGGGAAGGCCACGGTGGTGGGCTTGTCGCCCAAGGCGATTCGCCAATCGGCGGCGCGTAACGCCGACCCGGTGAGCTGGTCGACACCGAGGGTGCGGGCAGAACCGGAATCGGCCTTCTCGAGCACCGAGCGATAGACGACGGTGCAGTCGACCTCGGCGGCCAGCGCCGCCTTGGCGGCACTCACCGGATCGTTCACGGTCAGCGGCAGGGTATAGCCCGCAGCCGGTTCCGGTGGCGTACCACCGGCTTTGGTGATGGCGTCGTTGACGGCGTCGCGGGCGGCGCGGTGTGCGGTGAGATTGTCCTCGACCGTCGAGCGGCGGGTCGCCGAGACGAACGCGGTGAGGACGCCGTAGGTGAAGATCGCCGCGTTCTCGGCGTCTGCGGCGTCGGTCAGGGAGTCGGTGGTGGGACTCATGCCAGTTGGACCTCCACGAGAGTTGTCGTCGAGGCGCCGACGGCCCCGGCGAGGCCGGCCGAGTACCCCGACAGCGCGATCGCGGCGGCGCGTGCCGCCTTCGCCGAGGAGTTCAGTGATGAACGCAGCCCTTCCAGCGAGTTCGCCGCCTGGGTGGGTGTGCCGGGCGGCGCGGCACTGGACGTGGCGGTACCCGACGGTGCGATCTGGTCCGTGAGTGTCTGATCGAGTCGGGTGATCTCCTCGCGTAACGCCTGGGCGTGTTGGGCCCGCTGCTCGGCGATCACGCCGAGGGCCGCCGAATAGTCGGTCACCTGCGGGGCGAGGGCCCGCGCCGCGGCCGCGTCGGCCAGCGCCGAGCGTGCGAGAGGCAGCAGTGCCTGTGCGGTGGTCTCGGCGGGATCCGGTCCGCGATCGCACCCCGCGGCCACGGTGACCGTGACCATCCCGATGCCGGCGACGGCGCTGCCCCGCAGCAGAGTTCGACGGGATACGCCGGCGGACCGGCCGGCCGGTTCACCGGGGTGCGGGAGACTCACCCGACACATGATGCCAGTCGGGTGCGGTGGGACGGCGATCACGGCACGCCCGTCCGCGCGCACTTCGTCGGGCCCGGAGGCGTCCTCTACGATGGACGGGCGCCGACGCAGCCACACGGGCTGCGTGCCACGGGTGAACCGGACAACTGAAGACGAGGGAGACCACGGTGACCATCGACCGGACGAGGGTCCGCGAACTCGTCGGTGAGTTCGTCACCGATCGCGGACTCGACCTCGAGGACGTGATCGTCTCGACCTCCGCGGGCACCGACGAGATCCGGGTGATCGTGGACTCCGACGCCGGCACCGACCTCGACCTGCTCGGTGAGTTGACCCGTGACATCTCCGACGCGCTCGACACCCATGACGATCTCTCCGACGCCCCGTACACACTCGAGGTCACCTCGCCCGGCGTCGGCCGGCCGCTCACCCTGCCGCGGCACTGGCGGCGCGCGCGTGGCCGCAAGGTCGCGATCAGAGGCGTCGACGGCGCGTCGATCGTCGGCCGCATCGGCGCCGTCGACGACGAGACTGTCGAGATCGTCGTCAATCACCGCGGACGGATCGCCGTGGAGTCCGTCCGGCTCGACGCCGTCGACCGTGCCGTCGTCGAGGTCGACTTCTCCCGTCCGAGCGTCGCCGAACTGACCCGGTGCGGACTCGACGACGCGGAGATCGCGCGCCGTCGCGACCCCGGTACCGCAGAATTGTGAGAGATGCGCACGACGGTGAGATGCGCCGACCCGTGCAGGCCCGGGCATCGAGAACGACCATGCGACAAGTGAATACGCCGACAAGTGAATAGGAGTCCACGAGCAATGAACATCGACATCAACGCCCTGCGGATGATCGAGTCCGACAAGGGCATCCCGATCGACACGGTGATCACCGCGATCGAGACGGCACTGTTGACCGCCTACCGCCACACCGACGGGTTCGCCCCGCACGCGCGGATCGACGTGAACCGCAAGACCGGCGCGGTCCGGGTGATGGCGCAAGAACTCGACGAGCACGGTGAGGTCGTCCACGAATACGACGACACCCCGGAGGGGTTCGGGCGAATCGCGGCGACCACCGCCCGGCAGGTGATCCTGCAACGGCTGCGTGACGCGGAGAACGAGAAGAGCTTCGGCGATCTCGTCGCCCACGAGGGTGAGATCGTCGGTGGCGTCGTGCAGCAGGATGCCCGCGCGAACGCCCGCGGCATGGTCGTGGTGCAGATCGGCAACGAGGCCAATGCCACCGAGGGCATCATCCCGTCGGCCGAGCAGGTCCCCGGCGAGACCTACACCCACGGCGACCGCATCAAGTGCTACGTGGTCGGCGTCAGCCGTGGACAGCGCGGACCGCAGATCACCCTGTCGCGCACCCATCCCAATCTCGTGCGCAAGCTGTTCTCCCTGGAGGTCCCGGAGATCGAGGACGGATCGGTGGAGATCGTGGCGGTGGCCCGGGAGGCCGGACACCGATCGAAGATCGCCGTGCACACCGGTGTCAGCGGCCTCAATGCCAAGGGGGCGTGCATCGGGCCGATGGGTCAGCGGGTCCGCAACGTGATGAGTGAGCTCGCGGGGGAGAAGATCGACATCATCGACTTCGACACCGACCCGGCGGTGTTCGTCGGGAATGCGTTGTCACCGGCGAAGGTTGTGTCCGTCGAGGTCGTCGACCTCGACGCCAAGGCAGCCCGGGTCGTGGTGCCGGATTACCAGTTGTCGCTGGCCATCGGCAAAGAAGGACAGAATGCCCGACTCGCCGCACGGCTGACCGGATGGCGGATCGACATCCGGTCCGATGCAGACGACGCCCGTGCTGCAGGCCCGGGCACGCCCGGCAGCAGCCGATTGTCCTAGTCGCGGCCACTAGCGCTAGACTGAGCGATGGTTCAGCGAAAGCCGTCGACCTCGTCACCCGACGATGGCCGTCGGGGTCGTCCGATTCGGATGTGCATCGGATGTCGGTCTCGTACCGACATCACCGCACTGGTCCGCGTCGTCGCCCGAGAGGGTGCCGACGGACCCACGATCGTCGTCGATCTCGCGAAGACCATGCCGGGACGGGGTGCGTGGTTGCATCCGCGGGAGGACTGTGTGTCCGCCGCGGTGCGGCGGCGAGCGTTCGCCCCGGCGCTGAGGGCGTCGCGTCTCGTCGTGAACCCCGACGACCTCGTAGAAGTGTTCGATGCAGAAGTGATCGGTGCAGCTGCACCATCACCGACCACGGACGACAGCAGGCCCGATACCGGGCCGGAACAGGTAGCAGAAGACATGAGCACACCGTGAAGTCACCACGATGAGCACGTATCGGACGTAATCCGAGGCCGTAGCGGGCAGCCCGCTCGGCCTCCAAGTGAGGAGAGCAGTGGCAGGCAAGGCCCGCGTGCACGAACTGGCCAAGGAACTGGGCGTGACGAGCAAACAGGTGCTCGAGCGACTCAAGGAACAGGGCGAGTTCGTCAAATCCGCGTCGTCGACGGTCGAGGCCCCGGTGGCCCGTCGACTCCGCGAATCATTCCCGAACAAAGACGGCGGTTCGTCGGCGCCCAAGCCCGGCACCAACGGTTCCGCCCCCAAGCCCGGCGCAGGTCCGCGTCCGGGCCCCAAGCCCGGCGGTCCCAAGCCGGCACCGGCAGCGGAGCAGAAGCCCCCGAGCCGTACCGAGCAGACTCGCCCGGCCCCGCAGCCGGCCGCATCATCCCCGGCACCGGCCGCCCCGGCCCCGGCAGCTCCGACGCCCGCCGCCGCACAGGCACCGGCGACGCCCGCTGCCCCGAAGCCGGCAGCCCCGGCGCCTGCGGCCGCCGAGCGTTCCGCGCCCGCACAGCAGCCCGCACCGGCCCAGAAGCCGGGCGGACCGACACCGGGACCGCGTCCCGGTGGCCCGAAGCCGGGCCCGCGTGCACCGCGCGTCGGCAACAACCCGTACTCATCGGCACCCGCGCCGGCACCTCGACCCCCGGCCGGTCGTCCCGGCCCGGGCCAGGGCGGACCCCGCCCCGGTGGCGGTCGCCCCGGTGCCCAGGGTGGCCGACCCGGTCAGGGTGGTCCGCGTCCGGCTCCCGGCCAGGGCGGACCCCGTCCGAGCCCCGGCAACATGCCCCCGCGCCCGAATCCGGGTGCGATGCCCAGTCGCGCCGCCCGTCCCGACGCCCGTCCGGGTGGTCGTAGTGGCGGTCCCGGCGGAAACCGGGGTGGCGGCGGCGGTGGATACCGCGGCGGCGGCGGTGGCGGCGCTCCCGGTGGAGCTCCCGCCGGTGGTGGCGGTTTCCGCGGTCGTCCCGGTGGCGGCGGTCGTGGCCGCGGCGGTGCCGCGGGTGCGTTCGGTCGTCCCGGTGGTGCCCCGCGCAAGGGCCGCAAGTCGAAGCGGCAGAAGCGTCAGGAATACGACTCGATGCAGGCGCCGGCCGTCGGTGGCGTCCGGCTGCCGCGCGGCAACGGTGAGACCATCCGGCTCGCCCGCGGCGCATCGTTGTCGGACTTCGCCGACAAGATCGACGCCAACCCGGCCTCGCTGGTCCAGGCGCTGTTCAATCTCGGTGAGATGGTCACCGCGACCGAGTCGGTCAACGACGAGACGCTCGAGCTGCTCGGCTCGGAGATGAACTACACCGTCCAGGTGGTGAGCCCCGAGGACGAGGATCGCGAACTCCTCGAGAGCTTCGACCTCAGCTACGGCGAGGACGAGGGCGACGAGGAAGATCTCGAGCAGCGTCCGCCGGTGGTGACCGTCATGGGTCACGTCGATCACGGTAAGACCCGACTGCTCGACACGATCCGTAATGCCAGCGTCCGCGAGGGCGAGGCCGGTGGCATCACCCAGCACATCGGTGCCTACCAGGTCAACACGCACCTCAACGGTGACGACCGGTTGATCACCTTCATCGACACCCCCGGTCACGAGGCGTTCACCGCCATGCGTGCCCGCGGTGCGAAGGCCACCGACATCGCGATCCTGGTGGTCGCGGCCGACGACGGCGTCATGCCGCAGACGGTGGAGGCCATCAACCACGCGCAGGCGGCCGATGTGCCGATCGTGGTGGCGGTCAACAAGATCGACAAGGAAGGCGCCGACCCGCAGAAGATCCGGGGTCAGCTCACCGAGTACGGTCTGATCCCCGAGGAGTACGGCGGCGAGGCGATGTTCGTCGACATCTCTGCCAAGCAGGGCACCAACATCGACGAACTGCTCGAAGCGGTGCTGTTGACCGCGGACGCGTCGCTCGACCTGCGGGCCAACCCCGACATGGACGCACAGGGTGTGGCCATCGAGGCCCACCTCGACCGCGGACGTGGACCGGTGGCGACCGTGCTCATTCAGCGCGGCACGCTGCACGTCGGCGATTCGATCGTTGCCGGTGACGCCTACGGTCGTGTGCGTCGCATGGTCGACGAGCACGGTGACGACATCGAGGCGGCGCTGCCGTCGCGGCCGGTGCAGGTCATCGGCTTCACCTCGGTGCCCGGTGCCGGTGACAACCTGCTCGTCGTCGAGGAAGACCGCATCGCGCGTCAGATCGCCGACCGCCGCAATGCGCGCAAGCGCAACGCGCTGGCCGCACGCAGCCGCAAGCGGATCAGCCTCGAGGATCTCGATTCGGCGCTGAAGGAAACCAGCCAGCTGAACCTGATCCTCAAGGGTGACAACTCCGGTACCGTCGAGGCCCTCGAAGAGGCGCTGCTCGGGATCGACATGGGCGACGAGGTCTCGTTGCGGGTCATCGACCGCGGTGTCGGTGGCGTCACCGAGACCAACGTGAACCTGGCGGCCGCCTCGGACGCGATCATCATCGGATTCAACGTCCGAGCGGAGGGCAAGGCGACCGAGCTGGCCAACCGCGAGGGTGTCGACATCCGGTACTACTCGGTGATCTACCAGGCGATCGACGAGATCGAGAGCGCGCTCAAGGGCATGCTCAAGCCGATCTACGAAGAGGTGGAGCTCGGCCGCGCCGAGATCCGCGCGATCTTCAAGTCGTCGAAGGTCGGCAACATCGCCGGCTGTCTGGTGCAGTCGGGCATCGTGCGTCGCAACGCCAAGGCACGTCTGCTGCGTGACAACGTGGTCGTCGCGGAGAACCTCACCATCGCCTCGCTCAAGCGGGAGAAGGACGATGCCACCGAGGTTCGCGAAGGCTACGAATGTGGTCTCACACTGACGTACAGCGACATCAAGGTCGATGACGTCATCGAGTCCTACGAGTTGCAGGAGAAGCCGCGCGACTGACGCGTATCACTCTCGAGTGCTCCCCTTCCGCGAGTGTGCCGCGCAGGCACCGCGCGGGAGGGGAGCGCCTTTCGATCCCTTCGGGAAGGACAATCATGGCCGATCCGGCACGAGCACAACGGCTGGCCAAGCGGATCTCGTCGATCGTCGCCTCGGCGATCGCCCACGACATCAAGGACCCACGGCTGGCCCATGTGACGATCACCGACGCGCGCGTCACCGGCGACCTGCACGACGCGACGCTCTTCTACACGGTGATGGGCGAGACCCTGGACACCGAGCCGGACTACGAGGCCGCCGCGGCCGGTCTGGCGAAGGCCACCGGAGTCCTGCGGTCCAAGGTCGGTGCGGGCACCGGGGTGCGTTTCACCCCGACGCTCACCTTCGTCCTCGACACCGTCCCCGACGCCGCCCGGCACATGGAGGAGTTGGTGGCGCGAGCGCGCGCGAGTGATGAACTCGTTGCGCGGCGTGCCGCCGAGGCCAGACCGGCCGGTGAGGCCGACCCGTACCGTGCGCCCGGTCACGACGACCCCGACGATGGTGACCCCGACGATGGTGATCCCGACCGTGATGATGAGGACGGCGATCAGGCGTGACCGCAGCGTCGAGTGCGGCGATCGCGCAGACCATCCGACGGGTCGCCGACGACGAGGGCCCGGTGACCATCCTGTGTCACGTCCGACCCGACGCCGACACCATCGGCAGCGGGTTGGCGCTCGGGTTGGCGCTCGACCGGCTCGGGGTGGACGTGGAGGTCGCTCATCCCGGTCCGGAGTCACTCCCGGTGGCTTTCGCCGATCTGCCCGGGCACAAGTTGCTCGTCGACTCGGCAGCCCTGCGAGGCAGTCGGCTGGTGGTGTCGGTTGACGCCGCGAGCCGCGCGCGGCTCGGTGAGCTCGAGTCGCTCTTCGCCGACGCCGAGACCACGGTTGTCATCGATCACCACGCGTCGAACCCCGGTTTCGGCGACCTCGACTTCGTCGACCCGCACGCCGACTGCACCGCGGTGCTCGTCCTGCGTGTGCTCGACGACCTCGGCGTCGACCTCGACGAGGACATCGCGACCTGTCTCTATGCGGGTTTGATCACCGACACCGGCTCGTTCCGCTGGGCACGGCCGGAGTCGTTCCGGGTGGCTGCCCGGCTCGCCGAGGCCGGCGTGGACTCCCGGACCTGGAGTCGCCGGCTGCTCGACACGCATCCGTTCGGCTGGCTGGGCATGGTCTCGGAGATCCTCGCCACCGCGACGCTCGACCGAACTGCCTGTGGCGGTGAGGGATTGGTGTACGCCGTGGTGAACCATCGGGCGTTGGCCGGGATGAGCTGGGAAGAATCGGAGAGCGTCATCGACATCGTCCGGACCACTGCCGAAGCCGAGGTCTCCGCGGTGTTCAAGGAGATCGACGCCGGTGAGTGGACGGTGTCGTTGCGTTCCAAGAGCACCGTCGACCTGGTTCCCATCGCCCGTACCCATGGCGGCGGCGGACATCGCCACGCCTCGGGCTACAGCGACTCGGGTACGGCCGACGAGGTGATCGGTCGCCTCAGGCAATCCCTGTGACCGAACGCAACGCCCCCGAGCCCGCAAACCCCGAGGGGTCGGAACCGGATGCCGGCGGGCTCGATGCCGGTGTGCGTCGGGTCGGCATCCTGACCGTCTCGGCTCTCGCGGTACTGATCGCGCCCCCGCTGTATCTGCTGTTGGATCTCGCAGTGGTCGGTAGGCTGGGCGGCGACGAGCTGGCCGCGCTGGCCGTGGCGACCCTGGTGCTGTCGATCATCAGCACCCAACTGACGTTCTTGTCCTATGGCACCACCGCCCGCTCGGCGCGCAGGTACGGTGCCGGTGATCGGCCGGGCGCGATTGCCGAGGGCGTACAGGCGAGTTGGATAGCGCTGGCCGTGGGACTGGTGATCATCGCCGTCGCCTGGCCGGTCGCGCCGTACGTGATGTCGGCGCTGGTGGGCGACGCCTCGGCGTCGTCGGCGGTTGTGGCCACCGATGCGACGCAGTGGGTGCGGGTCGCGGTGTTCGGTGTGCCCCTCATCCTGTTGTCGATGGCCGGCAACGGCTGGATGCGCGGGGTTCAGGAGACACGTCGACCCATCATCTATGTGGTTGTCGGACTGGCGATCTCGGCAGTGCTCGTCGTCGGTCTCGTCCACGGACTGTGGTTCTTCCCGCGACTGGGCATCGTCGGCAGCGCGGTCGCCAACGTGATCGGACAATCGATCACCGGGCTGCTGTTCGCCGCGCGCGTGGTGCGTGAGCAACTGGTGAGCGTGCGGTCTTCGGCTGCCGAGGAGTCGGGCAGTGTGTTCGCGGCCTTCGCACCGAACCGCCCGATGATCGCAGCGCAGCTGGTGATGGCCCGCGACCTCATCGTGCGCAGTCTGTCGTTCCAGATCTGTTTCATCTCCGCGGCGGCGGTGGCCGCCCGATTCGGTGTCGCGCAGGTGGCCGCACACCAATTGGTGCTTCAGCTCTGGGAATTCATGTCGCTGTTCCTCGATTCGGTGGCCATTGCCGCCCAGGCCCTAGTCGGGGCAGCACTGGGCGCGGGATCGGTGACCATTGCGCGCTCGGTCGCCCGGCGGGTGACCTTGGTCTCGGTGATCGCCGCCGCGGTGATGGCCGCGGTGTTCGCGGTGGGCGCGACGACGCTACCCAAGGTGTTCACCTCCGACTCGGCGGTGCTCGACGCGATCGGGGTGCCCTGGTGGTTCTTCGTGGCGATGCTGCCGATCGCCGGCGTGGTGTTCGCCCTCGACGGTGTACTGCTCGGCAGCGGCGACGCCGCCTTCTTGCGCACGGCGACCCTCGTCGCCGCACTCGTCGGCTTCCTCCCGCTGATCTGGATGTCGCTGATCTTCGACTGGGGACTCGCCGGCGTGTGGAGTGGACTGGTGGTGTTCATGATCGCCCGGCTGATCGCGGTGTGCCTGCGTATCGCCTCGGGACGCTGGCATCGCGTGGGCGCGACGACGCCGGCCGGCAGCCGGGTCGATCAGGTGCCCGCCGGAGGCTGACTGGGCGGCTGACCTGACCACGCCTGCGGTGGCGGGGTGGGCCAGGCCGGCGGTGGCTGAGAGGGCCATACAGGCTGCTGCCCGGCAGGCCACGATGGCTGCCCGGATGTGGCCGGTGACGAGGGTGGCCACGGTGCTGGGCCGCCCTGGGTTCCCCACACGGCGATCGGGCCGGCGGAGGTCGGGGTAGGCCGATCACGTCGAAGGGCGATACCGATGGCGTCGCATGCCCACACAACGAGGACTCCCGCGATGACGAACGCTGCCTGGATCGACACGTTGGCAAACCACCACCACGTCGGATAGTCGCTGTGGTCGTCGAACCATGAGAATGCCACGGACGGCATGTGATTGTTGAGCACCCATGTCCCGATGCCAACGACCCCGACCATCGGGATTACACCGATCCACGCGAAGGGCGTCGCACGACGGGCGATACTCCACCCTCCGATCGTTGCCGTCAGGAACAAGGCGGCACTGATGGTCGCAATCGTGTCGTACGAAAACGAGACATGGAAGGTGGTGCCGCTCACATAGAACAGCACATCGAGACCGTGGCTGAGGGCGAGCAGGATGAAGGCGATCAGAGCCCCGAGAACGCAGCGTGCAGCGGTTCGTCCCCAGAGCCCTACCGTGACGACAAAGATCAAGTAGATCAACGTCCAACCGATGTAGCTCGACCAATGGGTGGACAGCGAGTGATCGGTGACGATGAGGATCACCAGCGACAGCCCCCATAGGAGGACGGTGATCGCCGCACTGATCAGCACTCGCGCCCACCACGGTCCGCGCGCGCCGGGCATGCGTGAACCGCGGCTTGACACACCTGCCGCCGGGACCACGGGAGGGTAGGGATAGTTCATAGTCGGCATCATGGCACGTCGCCGTGACATCGGCGGGCAAGCGCATCGTGCCGGGCGCCGCCGGACATGACAGCGCATGGCACGATGGATCCTCGTGGCTACTCTCTGGGCGATCAGCGATCTGCACGTCGCACATCGGGGCAACGAGCACATCCTCGACCAGATCCGGCCGAAGACGTCGGACGACTGGTTGATCGTGGCCGGTGATGTCTCCGAACGCACCGATGACATCGTCGAGACCCTGCGCCGGCTGCGCGCTCGTTTCCACACCGTCGTGTGGGTTCCGGGCAACCACGAGCTCTACACGACGGCCAAGGATCCGCTGCAGGTGTTCGGGGTGGCTCGCTACGACTATCTCGTGCAAGCGTGCCGGGACATGGGGATCGTGACGCCCGAGGACATCTATCCGTTGTTCGATCCCGGTGACGGCTCTGCGCCGGTACGGGTGGTCCCGATGTTCCTGCTCTACGACTACACCTTTCGGCCCGAGGGCACCTCGACCGCCTTGGCGGCATTGGCACTGGCACGGGAACGCAATGTGGTCGCCACGGACGAATTCTTGCTGTCCCCGGAGCCTTTCCCGACCCGCGACGCGTGGGGGCGTGCCCGCGTGGCGGCCACCCGGGCACGGCTGGAGGCGCTCGACCCGACCGAGCGGACGATCCTGATCAATCACTGGCCGTTGCGGCGGGAACCGACCGACACCCTGATGTATCCGGAGTTCGCGCTGTGGTGTGGCACCACCGAGACCGCTGACTGGCACACCCGGTTCAACGCTGCCTGTTGCGTGTACGGGCATCTGCACATCCCGCGGACCACCTTCTACGACCTCGTGCGGTTCGAGGAGGTGTCGGTCGGCTACCCGCGCGAATGGAAACGCCGCGGGCTGCCCGAACCGTTGCTGCGCCAGATCGCACCGGATCCCGGTCTGCGCGAGGAGGATCTGCCGCCGCACGGCGCGCGATTCGAGCTGCCGCCCGACTACGAGCGTCGCGCCGAGGAGTTCGCCCGGCGGCTCGAACAGCGTCGCGCCGAACAGGCCGCCCGTCGTGCCGAACGGTCGACGAACGACACCCGGAGGGACCAACCGTGATCGAGAAGTTGTTGCCCAGTGGGGTGGCCTCGGCGGAATCCTTCGGTGACCCACCGGATCTCACCCCGCTGCCGGGGGAGGAGTCACTGATCTCGCGGGCCGTGGAGAAGCGCCGACGCGAATTCACCACCGCACGCCACTGCGCTCGTCAGGCGTTGGGACAGCTCGGTATCGAGCCGGTCGCGATCATGCGGGGCGAACGCGGAATGCCGCTGTGGCCCGAGCAGGTGGTCGGTAGCCTCACCCACTGCGACGGGTACCGGGCGGCGACGGTCGCCTACGCGATGGCGGTGCGCTCACTCGGCATCGACGCCGAACCGCACGACGCCTTGCCCGACGGCGTCCTCGACCACACCAGCCTCCCGGCCGAACGTCAGGTACTCGCCGACCGTCCCGACCCATTGCACTGGGACCGACTGTTGTTCTGCGCCAAGGAGGCAACCTACAAGGCGTGGTTCCCGCTGACCCAGCGGTGGCTGGGTTTCGAGGACGCGCACATCACCGTCGAGCAGGACCGAGGTGCCGAGGTCCCCATGGGCACCTTCATCTCTCGCATCCTGATCGACGGCCGGACCGTCGACGGTGGCAGTCCGCTCTCTGAGTTCCACGGCCGGTGGATGATCGACCGCGGCCTCATCGTCACCGTGATCGCGGTGCTCTGATGGCCGACGCCTCCATCGAGAACGCCGGCCTCGTCATCGTCGACAAGGCGGCCGGCATCACCAGCCACGACGTGGTCTCGCGGTGCCGCAAGATCTTCAACACGCGCCGCGTCGGACACGCAGGCACTCTGGACCCGATGGCGACCGGCGTTCTCGTCATCGGCGTGGAACGGGCCACCAAACTCCTGGGACTGTTGTCGCTGACCACCAAGTCGTACACGGCGACGATCCGTCTCGGGGCGGCCACCGACACCGATGACCGCGAGGGTCGGATCATCAGTCGCGGGGCGGTGTCGGCGATCTGCGATGACGAGATCACCCGTGCGGTCGCCGATCTCACCGGCGACATCTCGCAGGTCCCGGCCAAGGTCAGTGCGATCAAGGTCGACGGGCGACGCGCGCATGCGTTGGCCCGCACAGGTGCCGAGTTCGATCTCGCCGCGCGTCCGGTGAGGGTCTCACGATTCGAGATCAGGGCGATCCGGCGTCCCGAGGACGACGGCGGCGAGTCCGGCTTCCTCGATCTCGACGTCGAGGTCGACTGTTCGGCCGGCACCTACATCCGTTCCCTGGCACGTGATCTCGGCGATGCCCTCGGATCCGGCGGTCATCTGACCGCTCTACGTCGCACCGCGGTGGGGCCGTTCACCCTCGACCATGCCCGAACCCTCGACGTCCTCGCCGAGACCCCCGAGTTGTCACTGACCATCGACCAGGCGGCACTGTTGTCGTTCCCACGTCGCGACATCGACGACGACGAAGCCGAGTCGATCAGTCAGGGACGGTGGCTCGTTCCGTTGGGTCTCAAAGGAATTCACGTCGGCGTCGATCCACGCGGGCAGGCCATCGCACTGATCGAGGAGAAGGGCAGGCGCGCCAGCTCGGTGATGGTGGTACGACCGGCGACGCTGCGCTGATACCGGCACCGTGGGCGAGTTCAGCTGCGCCGCAACTCAGCTCGCGGTCACCAGGAAAATCGCGCGTGCGGCGATGTCGCCGAGATCGATCGGCGTGCCGTCGTTGACGCTGATCGCAATGGTGCCGGCGAACGGCCGCTTCTCGACGACGGTCACCGTGCAGTCGAGTGCGACACCCATCTGATCGAAGTAGCGCAACATCTCCGGATCGGTGTCGGAGATCCGCGCGACGGTTCCGGAGTCGCCGACGTCGAGGTCGGCGAGTGAATCGGCGTCCGGGGTGGGTACCGCACCGTCGACCGAGGGGATGGGGTCGCCGTGCGGATCCCGGCTCGGGTAACCGAGTTTGGCGTCCAGGCGTGCCATCAGACGGTCGGACACGGCGTGTTCGAGGACTTCGGCCTCGTCGTGCACCTCGTCCCAGCCGTAACCGAGTTCACGCACCAGGAACGTCTCGAGCAGCCGGTGTCGGCGCACCATCAGGATCGCCGCGGTGCGGCCCTCATCGGTGAGAGTGACCGCGCCGTAACGCTCGTGGGAGACAAGACCCTGATCGGCGAGCTTGCGGATCGATTCCGAGGCGGTGGAGGCTGACACCCCCATCTTGTCGGCGAGCAGTTTGGTGGTGACCTTCACATCGGCCCACTCCTGCGAGGTCCAGATGACCTTCAGATAGTCCTGGGTCACGGTCGACAGCGTGGTCACCGCAGGCGGCGATTCGCTGTCCCCGGCGGCGGGGGACAGTCCTCTGTTGGGCATGGTGCTCAGCTTATGTGTCGATCCCCCCCGACGCGAAGAAGCGCGGTCGCCGGCACGGGTGGCGGGTGCGAAGTCCGGTGGCGACACCCGAGGTTCACGGTGTTCGTGGACGGCGGTCACCGGAGGTTCACACAGCCCGGGCGGTGCTGGTACGGCGCGGCCGGTGGCCGTAGTGTTGTCGGCGTGTTGCGTTGGAGAGGTCTGGAGGACGTCCCCGCGGATTGGGGTCGGTGTGTGGTCACGATCGGTGTCTTCGACGGCGTTCACCGCGGCCACGCGGAGTTGATCGGCGCCGCGACGAAGGCCGCCCGCGAACGTGGCGTACCCGCGGTGCTGATGACGTTCGACCCGCATCCCGCCGAGGTCGTGCGTGCGGGCACCCATCCGCCGCAACTGACCACCCTGACGCGGCGGGCCGAACTCGCCGAGCAACTGGGTATCGACGTGTTCTGTGTGATGCCGTTCACCCCCGAACTCGCCGCGCGGACCCCGAAGGACTTCGCCCACGACGTGCTCGTGGAACGTCTGCACGCCGCCGACGTCGTCGTCGGAGCCAACTTCACGTTCGGCAAGAAGGCCGCCGGTGACGTCGCCAAACTCACCGAGCTCGGCGCCAAGTTCGGGTTCGAGGTGCAGGCGGTGTCACTGTTCGGCGAACATGCCGTCACCTACTCCTCGACCTACATCCGGTCGTGTGTGGCCGCCGGGGACGTCGAGCGGGCGACGGAGGCGCTCGGCCGCCCGCACCGGGTGGAGGGAGTGGTCGTCCGCGGCGACGGGCGGGGGCGTGAATTGGGTTATCCCACAGCCAATGTCGCACCGCCGATGCATGCGGCGATCCCGGCCGACGGGGTGTATGCCGCGTGGTTCACCGTGCTCGGGGCCGGTCCGGTGGTCGGCCAGGTGATCCCCGGCGAGCGGTACGAGGCCGCGGTGTCGGTGGGCACCAACCCCACCTTCTCCGGGCGGACCCGCACCGTCGAGGCCTTCGTCCTCGACACCAGCGCCGATCTCTACGGCCAGCACGTCGCCGTCGACTTCGTCAGCCACATCCGCCCGATGGAGCAGTTCGACAGCATCGACGGACTGCTCGAGGCGATGGCCGACGACGTGGAGAAGACGCGCGCCATTCTCGCCGCGTCCGATCAGTGAGCGACGTGCGCGGCGATTTGGGTGCCGGGGTTGCCCGCTGGTAAATTGGCGGATCGGCGTTGCTGCAGTCCGCGGTGGCGCGCCGCCCCGCATCGGCCCCGGTGGGTTCGGTCGGGAGATGACATTGTCGCGGTACTGAGAAACAGGAGTATCTCCATGGCACTAACTGCTGCCGAGAAGAAGGAAATCCTCGGCCAGTACGGTCTGCACGAGACCGATACCGGCTCGCCCGAAGCGCAGGTCGCGCTGCTGACCAAGCGCATCACCGACCTCACCGAGCACCTCAAGGAGCACAAGCACGACCACCACAGCCGCCGTGGGCTGCTGTTGCTGGTCGGCCGCCGTCGTCGTCTCCTGAAGTACGTCGCCAAGGTCGACATCGAGCGCTACCGCTCGCTCATCGAGCGCCTCGGCCTGCGTCGCTGACCCACCGTCGCGTCGAGGTCATCAGACATTACGAGAACCGGTCGCCCTCGTTGGGGGTGGCCGGTTCTTGTCGTGTCAATGGTCGTCGTGTCAATGGACTTTGTCGTGTCAATGATAAGGTGGCCTCGGAACGCCGCCGTGACGTGCGAGTCCACGGAAGTGATGCAGAGTCAGATCGGTCCTCGGTAGTGGCCGCCGGAACACGAGGTTCCGGCCGCTTCGATCGAAGGCCGTCTGAGCAACAACGGGTGCGCATACGAGCGCGCCGATCACCTCCCGCCGACGATCTCACCCACGCGTGTTCCGGGCTTGCCGCCCACGCGGACACCGACACGAGCAGCCGAGCATGATCGCCGTGTCGTCGCGCCGCGGGCAGCCCCTATCCGCATAGAGAAGGCCGCCGGAAATCGCGGCCACCCACGGCCGCCGGATGCGGCCGCAACGAAGGGATCAACACCCCACATGTCCGATGTGACCACCACCGAGGATTTCGCCGACTACGACGAAACCATCACCGAGGCCACCGCCGTCATCGACAACGGCAGCTTCGGTACCCGCACCATCCGCTTCGAGACCGGACGCCTCGCCCTGCAGGCCGCCGGCTCGGTGACCGCCTACCTCGACGACGAGACCATGCTCCTGTCGACCACCGCGGCGTCCAAGCACCCCAAAGAGCACTTCGACTTCTTCCCGCTCACCGTCGACGTCGAGGAGCGGATGTACGCCGCCGGGCGTATCCCCGGCTCGTTCTTCCGCCGCGAGGGCCGTCCGTCCACCGATGCGATCCTGACCTGCCGGCTGATCGACCGTCCGCTGCGCCCGTCCTTCGTCGACGGTCTGCGTAACGAGATCCAGGTCGTGGTGACCGTGCTCTCGCTCGATCCCAAGGACCTCTACGACGTCGTCGCGATCAACGCCGCGTCGGCCTCCACCCAGCTCGCCGGGCTGCCCTTCTCCGGTCCCGTCGGTGGCGTGCGCGTCGCCCTCGTCCCGACCGAGGAGAACAAGGCAGGCCAGTGGGTCGCGTTCCCGACCGCCGAGCAGCTCGAAGGCGCGGTGTTCGACATGGTCGTCGCCGGTCGCATCGTTTCCGGTGAGGGCGATTCCGCCGACGTCGCGATCATGATGGTCGAGGCCGAGGCCACCGAGAACGTCATCGAGATCATCGCCGGTGGCGCGCAGGCGCCGACCGAGGCGATCGTCGCCGAGGGGCTCGAGGCCGCCAAGCCGTTCATCGCCCGCCTCTGTGAGGCGCAGAAGTCCCTCGCGGCGGCCGCCGCCAAGGAGACCGGCCAATTCCCGCTGTTCCCGCCGTACGAGTCCGACGTCTTCGACGCCGTGTCGGCCACCGCGAGCGAGAAGCTCGCCGCGGTCCTCTCGATCGCCGGCAAGCAGGAGCGCGACGACAAGACCGACGAGCTCAAGGAACAGATTCTCACCCAGCTCGCCGAGCAGTTCGAGGGCCGGGAGAAGGAAATCGGCGCGGCGTTCCGTTCGGTGACCAAAAAGCTTGTGCGCCAGCGCATCCTGACAGATCACTTCCGTATCGACGGCCGCGGCATCACCGACATCCGCTCGCTCTCGGCCGAGGTCGCGGTGATCCCGCGGGCCCACGGCAGCGCCCTGTTCGAGCGCGGCGAGACCCAGATCCTGGGCGTCACCACCCTCGACATGGTCAAGATGGCCCAGCAGATCGACTCGCTGACCCCCGAGACCTCCAAGCGCTACATGCACCACTACAACTTCCCGCCGTATTCGACCGGTGAGACCGGTCGCGTCGGGTCGCCGAAGCGTCGCGAGATCGGTCACGGTGCGCTCGCCGAGCGTGCCCTGGTGCCGGTGATCCCGAGCGTCGAGGAGTTCCCGTACGCGATCCGTCAGGTCTCCGAGGCATTGAGCTCCAACGGCTCGACCTCGATGGGCTCGGTGTGTGCCTCCACCATGTCGTTGCTCAATGCCGGTGTGCCGCTGCGTGCCCCGGTCGCCGGCATCGCCATGGGCCTGGTGTCCGACACCATCGACGGCGAAACCCGGTATGTCGCACTGACCGACATCCTCGGCGCCGAGGATGCCTTCGGTGACATGGACTTCAAGGTCGCGGGCACCAAGGACTTCGTGACCGCGCTGCAGCTCGACACCAAGCTCGACGGCATCCCCAGCCAGGTTCTCGCCGGTGCGTTGACCCAGGCCAAGGACGCCCGGCTGACCATCCTCGATGTGATGGCCGAGGCGATCGACGAGCCCGACGAGATGAGCCCGTACGCGCCGCGGATCACCACCATCAAGATCCCGATGGAAAAGATCGGTGAACTGATCGGCCCCAAGGGCAAGACGATCAACACCATCACCGAGGAGACCGGCGCCAACATCTCCATCGAGGACGACGGCACCGTGTTCATCGGTGCGTCCGACGGCGAGTCGGCACAGGCTGCGATCGACCGCGTCAACGCGATCGCCAATCCGCAGCTGCCCAAGGTGGGCGAGCGGTTCCTCGGCACCGTGGTCAAGACCACCGCGTTCGGTGCCTTCGTGTCGCTGCTGCCCGGCCGCGACGGCCTCGTGCACATCTCCAAGCTCGGTAAGGGCAAGCGCATCAACAAAGTCGAGGACGTGGTGAACGTCGGCTCCAAGTTGCAGGTGGAGATCGCCGACATCGACGAGCGCGGCAAGATCAGCCTCATCCCCGTCGACGACGACGCCAAGGCCGCACCGGCCGAGGAGAAGGCCTCCGCCGACGCCTGATCGTCGACTCGGTTCCCCGGCCCGTTCCCGCTTCGGCGGGGGCGGGCCGGTGTCGTCGGTGCTGGTATGTCGTGGATGCCACTCACAGGCTCTACGAGTGTGTCAGTAGCCTGGCGGGCGTGTGCTTGATCCTGTTCGCCCTCGAGGTCGACCCGAATTATCGCCTCGTCCTCGCCGCCAACCGTGACGAGTTCCATCGTCGGCGCAGCGCCGCGGTACACCGGTGGGACGATCTGCCGGTGATCGGTGGACGTGACCTCGAGGCGGGTGGTACCTGGCTCGGCCTCGCTCCCGACAAGTACCGGTTGGCCGCGGTGACCAACGTGCGTGACGGGATCGCACAACCGCAGCCGGACAAGCGATCTCGCGGTGGACTACCCGTCGACTTCGTGACCGGCACGGGCAGTGCCGCCGACGCTGCGGCAGCCCTCGTGGAGACCGCCGACCGGTATGCCCCGGTGAACCTACTCGTCGACGACGGAGCCGAGATGTGGTGGGCCACCAACCATCTCGAACCCCGTGCCGTGCGGGTGGAGCCGGGAATCCACGGATTGTCCAACGGCGCACTCGACGAACCGTGGCCGAAGGTGACGGCGGGGACGGCCATGCTGCGCGACGCGCTGACGTCATCGGTCCCGTCGTCGTCCGATCCCGAAGCACTGCTCGAGGCCCTGCACGACACCACCGTCGCCGACGACGCCGCGCTCCCGCACACGGGTGTTCCGCTCGACAACGAGCGCGCCCTGTCGGCCATGTTCGTCGACATGGGGGAGTACGGCACCCGGGCCGGCACGGTGGTTCGGATCGACTCCGCCGGCCACGGCGACATCACCGAACGTCGCTACACCCCCGACCAAGGTCCCTCCACCGTGGCCATCAGCGTCTGATCGTCCACCGTCGGGCTAGATTGCTCGGGTGACACACGCCGTCCTGGATGTCCTGCCGATCGCCGTCGCCCTACTCATGGCCTCCCTGCCACTGGTGATGGTGAGCATGGCGCTGGTCATCAAACGCACGGGCGTGATCGGATGGTGCTTTCTGCTCGGTTGGCTGACCGGTCTCGCCGCGGTACTCGTGGTTCTCATCGCGATCGTCGACGTCGGCTCGCTCTCCGGCGGTTCGGGCCCCGCGATGGGCGTCGTGGGAGTGGTGGCGGGCCTCGCATTGCTGGGCTGGGGAATCCGCAAGTGGCAGAAGGTATGGACGGCCGATGGCGCCGACAGCGAGGTCCCGGGGTGGTACTCGATGATCGAGGAGATCGGTGCCGCGAAGGCCACCGCATCGGGATTCGGTCTGGCGGCTCTCAATCCGAAGAACCTGCTCATCACGGTGTCGGCGGCCGCCGCGATCGCCGAGGCCACCGCCGACGTCGGGGCCCAGGCAGTCGCGATCGTCGTGTTCGTCGTCGTCGGCAGTCTCGCAGTGGCCGCGCCGACAATCGCCACGAGCATTGCCGGCGAGCGCGCCGAACCGACGCTGGCGCGACTCGACGCGCTGATCACCCGGCACAATGCGCTGATCGTCGGCACGGTGCTGATCGTGCTCGGCTTCGTGGTGATCACCAATGGGCTTGAAGCGCTGTGAGGTCTGTGTCGGCCTCGACGATGTCACCGCACCGAGATGGCGGCGCGAGTAGCGTTCGGTCGCACCTGGTCTCACGCCGACGCCTGCGCCCCATCGAGGGAGCGCAGGCGTCGGTGTGCCGAGACCGTGTGGTGATCTCCTCAGTGCGCGGCGAACGGATTCGCGGTGACCGGGATGTTCAGGGCGGCACCGACTTCTGGGGTGTAGAGGTGTCCGTCGTGGGTCGACAATCCGGCGGCCAGCGAGGCGTCGTCGCGGCAGGCCGCCTCCCATCCCTTGTCAGCCAGGCGCAGCACGTAGGGCAGGGTGGCGCCGGTGAGTGCCTGGGTCGAGGTGCGGGCAACCGTGCCGGGCATGTTGGCCACGCAGTAGAAGACGCTGTCGTGCACGGTGAAGGTCGGATCGTCGTGGGTGGTGGGGCGTGAATCCTCGAAGCAGCCGCCCTGATCGATCGCGATGTCGACCAGCACCGAGCCGGGCTTCATCTGTGCGACAAGGCTGTTGGGTACCAGGACCGGGGCCTTGGCGCCCGGGACGAGAACCGCGCCGATGACCAGATCGGCCTGCTTGATCGCCTCGGCCAGGGCCAGCGACGTGGAGTAACGGGTGTGCACCCGACCACCGAAGTGTGCGTCGATCGCGCGCAGCTTGGTGATGTCGAGATCGAAGACGGTGACCTGGGCGCCCATGCCCATGGCGATGGTCGCAGCGTTGACGCCGCTGACCCCACCGCCGATGACGACGACGTCGGCCGGTTCGGTTCCGGGAACGCCGCCCATGAGGACTCCGCGGCCACCTTCGGACCGCATCAGGTGATAGGCGCCGACCTGCGGGGCGAGGCGGCCCGCGACCTCACTCATCGGGGCCAGCAACGGGAGCGAGCCGTCGGCGGCACGGACGGTCTCGTAGGCGATCGAGGTGGTCTTCGACGCGAGCAGCGCGTCGGTGCACGGACGGCTGGCGGCGAGGTGCAGATAGGTGAACAGGGTTTGCCCGGCGCGCATCCGCGAGTATTCGGCGGCGATGGGCTCCTTGACCTTGAGGATCATCTCGGCCTGGTCCCAGACCTGATCGGCGGTCGAGAGGATCTGCGCGCCGGCCTCCTTGAAGTCGTTGTCGGCGATCGCCGATCCGAGTCCGGCGCCGGCCTCGACGACCACCTCGTGGCCGCGGTGGGTCAGCTCGGCGACTCCGGCCGGGGTGGCGGCGACGCGGTACTCGTTGTTTTTGATCTCGGTGGGGATGCCGATACGCATGACGGGTTCTCCTTGACGGTGGGGGTCTGTGGCGCCGACGGTGATGAACGTCGACCAGGAATCCTCGTGGCTGAATGTTCCTCGATGAACTAGCCTCAAGAGTGAAGTAACTTCGGAATCAACACAAGTGACATGAACATTATTCTTGAACTCGTCGGTATGCCGAAGATCCATCGACCAGGAGGTATTTGATGCCCGACTCGCCGAAGGATGTTCGGCCACAGCTCGACGAGGTCGATCGTCAATTGCTGCGGCACCTGCAGACCGACGCCCGGGTCACCAACAGCGACCTCGCCGCACGCGTGGGGATCGCCGCATCGACCTGCCACGGTCGCGTCCGACGACTGCGGGATCTCGGCGTCATCCGCGGGTTCTTCGCCGATGTCGATCCCGCTGCGGTGGGTCGCCCGCTGCGTGCGATGGTCGCGGTCAGCCTGCAATCGGATGCCCGCGGTCAGATCCGGAAGTTCGTCGGTGAGATCACCGGCCACGACGAGGTGATCGACGTGTTCTTCCTCGCCGGCTCCGACGACTACCTGCTGCACGTCGCGACGGCCGACACCGAGGAACTGCGTCGCTTCGTCGAGATGCTCAACGCCCGCCGAGAGGTCGCGGGCACGACCACCTCACTGGTCTTCGACCACCGACGCGGCGACGCGCCGATCTACTGACCCGTCTGCGCACCCTCATTTCGACGTCCTCGTTCACCGGCCGTGGCGCCTGCGAGCGGGCCCGTCGACGCGTCCCCATAGACTTGATGCGGGACCAATCGGGTCGTACGCGGCAACCCGTCGAGGAAAGGCTGACATGGCGCAGGGCATCAGGGTTGGGGTCTTCGGCTCCAACGGCAAGGTCGGCAGGGCGATCGTGTCGGGCATCGAGGCGGCCGACGACCTCACCTATACCGCCGGCGTCGACAAGGGCGACGCCCCGGAGTTCTTCACCGACACCGACACCCAGGTCGTCGTCGACTTCACCCATCCCGACGTGGTGATGGACAACCTGAAGTTCCTCATCGGCAACGGGATTCACGCCGTGGTCGGGACCACCGGCTTCACCGACGAGCGCCTCGCACAGGTACGCGAATGGCTCGCCGAGGCACCCGGCGTGGGGGTGCTCATCGCGCCGAACTTCGCGATCGGTGCGGTCCTGTGCATGCGCTTCGCCCAACAGGCGGCCCGCTTCTACGACTCCGTCGAGGTGATCGAACTGCATCACGCGGCCAAGGCCGACGCGCCCTCGGGCACCGCCTATCGCACCGCGTCGTTGATCGCCGAGGCCCGTGCGGCCGCCGGCGTCGGCCCCAGTCCCGACGCCACGACCGCCGAACTCGACGGCGCGCGCGGTGCCGAGGTCGACGGTGTGCGCGTGCACTCGGTGCGCCTCGCCGGCCTCGTCGCCCATCAGGAGGTCCTGCTCGGCACCGAGGGCGAGACCCTGACCATTCGTCACGACTCGCTGGATCGCACGTCGTTCGTCCCGGGTGTGCTGCTCGGCGTCCGCAGCATCGGCGAGCGGCCGGGTCTGACCGTCGGTCTCGACGACCTCATGGACCTGTAGGGGCGCCGCTCATGGCTCCCGACCCCGATCCGTCCCGTCCCGATCCGACCGGATCGGATGCGGACCAGTCGTCCGCCCGGTCGAAGAAGATCCGCGAGCGCGACGCCCGTCCGATCGTGTGGATGATCGCCTTCCTGGTCATCGCGATGTGCGTGTACTTCGTGCTGCTCGGGCAGCGTGGCGTCGACCTGATCACCAGCGGGACCGCGGCCGGCATCGGCATCGGGATCGGCGTGCTGATCCTGCCGTTCCTGGGGATCTGGATGATCGTGGCCACCTTACGGGCCGGTATCGAGCATCAGCGATTGGCGCGCGCGATCGCCGAGGAGGGGCGGGAGCTCGACGTCTCCGACATGCCGCGCCGACCGTCCGGCCGCATCGAACGCGATGCGGCCGACGCGCTGTTCGCGCAGGTTCGTCAGGAGTGGGAGGCCGACCCGAATGACTGGCGCAACACCTACCGCATCGCCCGCGCCTATGACTACGCCGGGGACCGGAGTCGCGCCCGGGAAATGATGAAACGTGCTGTCGCGCAATACCGTGGGCGGACGTGATGGCAACACTGTTGATCGTGCACCACACCCCGTCGCCGCACTGTCAGGCGATGTTCGAGGCGGTCGTGTCCGGCGCCACCGACCCCGAGATCACCGGTGTCGAGGTGGTGCGCCGCGCCGCGCTGTCGGTGTCGGCCAGCGACTTTCTCGACGCGGACGGTTACGTATTGGGGAGCCCGGCGAACCTCGGCTCGATCTCGGGTGCTCTCAAGCACGCCTTCGACGGTTCGTACTACCAGATCCTCGATTCGACGCGGGGCCGACCGTTCGGGCTGTACCTGCACGGCAACGAGGGCACCGAGGGGGCGCAAGCCGCGGTCGACCGGATCACCGCCGGACTGGGCTGGACGAAGGCCGCCGAGTACGTCATCGCGTCGAACAAGCCCGACAAGGCGGTGCTCGAGGCGTGCTGGGAACTCGGGGCCACAGTGGCCGCCGGGATCATGGAGAGCTGAGAGCCCCTCGTTGCGCCGCTATTCATAGGTATGCCTAAGCTCATGTCCATGTCGAGAACTTTGCGCAGTTCGTGGCTGGGTCGAGTGTTCACGTCGATGGTGTGCCTCGGGGCGGTCGTCGTGGGTTCCGGTGTGGTGGCGGGTGAGGCACGGGCCGAGCCCGCGCCGGACCTGGCTGTCGAGACGGTCACCGGTGGTCTGCGGATTCCGTGGGAGGTCGTCGCGGCGCCGGACGGAACCATCCTCACCAACGAACGGTCGGGAAGGTTCGTGGCCGTCGCGCCCGACGGCCGCGCACACACGGTGCGGGCAGACCTGTCGACCCTGTTCGTCACCGGCGAGGCCGGGCTGATGGGAATGGCGCTGGATCCGGGCTTCGCCACCAACCGACGCCTCTACACCTGCCAGTCGGAGGTGACCGCACCGACCGGGCGGATCACCGCTCCGCCGTCACTCATCCGGTCGCCACTGCCCTGGCCCAACACCGGTCAGGTGAACAGCGTCGTCGCCTGGCGCGTGGCGCCCGACTGGTCGGCGCTGACGCGGGAACGCACCGTGCTGTCCGGCATCCCGCTCACGATGGCCGGGCGCGAAGCCGGGTGCGGTGTCACCGCAGCCCCCGACGGCACACTCTGGATCGGCACCGGCGACACCGGACTGCCGACCGTCTCCCAGGATCGATCCTCGTTGGGCGGCAAGGTCTTGCACATCAACGCCGACGGCAGCCCGGCAGCCGGCAATCCCGACGCCGCCAGCCCGATCTTCACCCTCGGCCATCGCAACGTTCAGAACATCGCCCTGGGTCCGGCGGGGCGCGTGTACTCCATCGAGCAGGGCACGCATGTCGACGACGAGCTCAATCTCCTCACCGCCGGCGGCAACTACGGTTTCCGCCCCGACAAGCGAATTCCCCTCAACGACGAGGACGCGGTGATGACCGATCCCCGCGTACCGGGTGCCATCGGTCCGGTGTGGAAGTCGGGTGCGCCGACGGTCGCGCCGCCCGCCATCACCTTTCTCCCCGATTCCGGTTGGGGACAGTGGAACGGTGCCCTGGTGATCTCCGCGCTCAAGGGCAAGCGACTGATCCTCGTGCAGCTCTCCGACGATGGACGGCGGGTCGTGCGCACCGCCGACGCACTCGACGGTGAGTACGGCAGGCTGCGCGGGACGACGATCGCCGCCGACGGGTCGTTGCTGCTGCTCACCAACAACGGCACGGACGACAAGATCCTGCGGGTTCGGCCGAGCTGATCGGCGCGCCGGGACAGGTTCACCCATGCCGGGTTCACCTACACTGGCTCCCGTGAGCACGGCGATCCACGGCAGCGCGCCGACCGGCACGATCCCCACCCCGTACGAGGACCTGTTGCGGTTGGTGCTCGACACCGGCACCCCGAAGGCCGACCGCACCGGAACCGGTACGCGCAGCCTGTTCGGCCATCAGTTGCGCTACGACCTCGCCGCGGGATTCCCGCTGATCACCACCAAGAAGGTGCATCTCAAGTCGATCGTCTACGAGTTGCTCTGGTTCTTGCGCGGAGACTCCAACGTGCGATGGCTGCAGGACCGCGGGGTCAGCATCTGGGATGAATGGGCCGACGCCAACGGTGATCTCGGCCCTGTCTACGGAGTCCAGTGGCGCAGCTGGCCGACACCGTCGGGGGAACACATCGATCAGATCTCGGCCGCGTTGGACATGCTGCGGACCAACCCGGACTCGCGCCGTAACATCGTCTCGGCCTGGAACGTCGGGGAGATCCCGCAGATGGCGCTACCGCCTTGCCACGCGTTCTTCCAGTTCTACGTCGCCGACGGCAAGCTCTCGTGCCAGCTGTATCAGCGCAGCGCCGACCTGTTCCTCGGCGTGCCGTTCAACATCGCGTCCTACGCCCTGCTGACCCACATGATGGCCCAGCAGGCCGACCTCGACGTCGGCGAATTCGTCTGGACCGGCGGCGACTGCCACATCTATGACAACCACGTCGAGCAGGTGACCCGCCAGCTGTCGCGGGAGCCCTACCCATACCCGACACTCGCGTTGCGCAAAGCGGATTCGATCTTCGACTACGACTTCGACGATGTCGCCGTCGTCGGCTACCGGTCGCACCCGGGCATCAAGGCGCCGGTGGCGGTCTGACCTGTCGTGGCCTGAGGTGCCGCGAACGGCAATGTCGGAGGTGGCCATTATCCTGGGTTCATGGGCGGCATCACACTCATCTGGGCGCAGGATCGGGTCGGCGCGATCGGCCGCGACAACACCATCCCGTGGCGTGTGCCCGAGGACATGTCACGGTTTCGCGAGGTCACCGGCTCGCACGCGGTCGTGATGGGACGCAAGACCTGGGAGTCACTGCCCGAGCGTTTCCGGCCACTGCCCGGTCGGCGCAACATCGTGATCACCCGCTCGCAGACCTATCGCCCCGAAGGCGCCGAGGTGGTCCACACGGTGACCGAAGCGCTGCAGTTCGCCGGCTCCGACGCGGTGGTGATGGGCGGCGGAGAGATCTACACGGCCGCAATGGACCACGCGACTCACCTGCGGGTCACCGAGATCGACATGCTGGTCACCGGTGCCGATGCGTTCGCCCCGGTGATCGACGAGAGGTGGCACACGACGACCGAGACCGACTGGGCGCAGTCGAGCACCGGGACGTTCTATCGGTTCGTCGACTACGTGCGGCACACGTCCTGACGTGGCCGCCGCCCTCACCACGGCTCAGGCCCGCCGCATCGCGCTGACGGCACAGGGATTTTCCGACCGGCCGCCGACTGGTGCCGTCACCATGCGGCTTGTCGAACGAGTCGTGGCGCGCACCAAGCTGTTTCAGATGGACTCGGTCAACATCGCAGTGCGGGCGCATTATCTGCCGCTTTTCAGTCGGCTCGGCCCCTACGATCAGGCACTGCTCGATCGGGCCGCCTGGCGGCCCGGGCGTGGGCGCCGTTTGTTGACCGAATACTGGGCGCACGAGGCCGCGCTCATCCCCGTCGACGATTGGCCGCTGTTCGGGTTCCGGATGGCCGAGTACCGCGACGGACGCTACCGTCACACGCGAGACACCATGCGTCGCAACCGTGAACTCGCCGACGACGTGCGCGCAGTGATCGCCGAGACCGGGCCGGTGACCCCGCGGCGCATCGAAGAAGTCCTCGGAATCGAGCGCGCACCACAGGCCGCGGGCGGCTGGTGGAACCGCGGTGAGGTCAAACACCTCTGCGAGGCGATGTTCGCCTCCGGTGAGTTCGCCGCGACCCGCGACGACGTCTTCGGACGTCACTACGACCTTGCCGAGCGGGTCGTCGGCGCCGATCGAGTGGACCGTCGTGTCGAGCGGGACGACGCGCACCGCGAACTCGTGAGGCGTGCAGCATCGGCCTTGGGGGTGGCCACCGTCGCCGACCTCGCCGACTACTACCGGCTCAAGACCGCAGACGTGCGGCCCGCTATCGCCGACCTGATCGACTCCGGTGTCCTGCAACCGGTTTCGGTGGACGGGTGGCGCGATGGTGCGTACCTCCACACCGCTGCAACGGTTCCCGCCCGGGTTCGCACAGCCAATCGTGAACGGGGAGCCATTCTGTCCCCGTTCGATCCGCTGGTGTTCTTCCGGCCTCGCACCGAACGAATCTTTGGTTTTCACTATCGAATCGAGATCTACGTTCCCGAACACAAACGCGTGCACGGGTATTACGTCCACCCGTACCTGCTCGGCGACGAGATCGTGGCGCGCGTCGATCTCAAGGCCGATCGGCAGCGCGGGGTGCTGATGGTTCCGGGAGTATTTTCCGAGGCTGGGCAACGTCTTTCGGAGATCGCGTCGGCATTGCGACGCGACCTGCAGGTGTTGGCCGACTGGCTCGGGATGGAGTCGGTCGAGATCGGTTCCCGCGGGGACCTTGCCGACACGCTACGTCATCTCTTCGACTGACAAGCCAGAACTGCGCAAAGTAACGCCTCGACAGGGTTCCCGATAACCACCACAAGTCGCGCTCATCGGCGAGGACGGCGAAAAAGCGTCGCTCGTGGCACTCATTCGCGAGCGTTGATGAGTTGGTGCGGATCGTCGCAGGGTTGCGATGCCGTCCGTTCAGGCACAGGGTGACGACAGGCCCAACCCGACAGAGGAGCTGGTGTGGAGCCATTGGATCGGACGGCAGCGGATCAGACAGCAGGGGATCGGCCGCCAATGCATCGACCGGCATTGCATCGACCGGGCGATACGCAGATGGTCGCCGGAGACCCCGGCGGGAAAGCGCGTGGGCTGGCATTGCTGGCCGAGGTCGGCGTGGCTGTACCGGAATGGGTGGTGCTCGGCGCTGATCTGTTCGAAAAGTATGTGCAGGAAACAGGTCTCACCGACCTGAGGTATCTGGTGAACTCGGCCGAGGATGAACGCACCGCCCAGCGGTACGCGGCAGAATTGCGCGAGCGCGTCCTGTCGTCGTCGACGCCCGACGACATCGACGACACGATCGACGCGGCATGGTCGCGACTCGGCCGCGGACCGGTGGCGGTGCGGTCGTCGGTGGCGGCCGAGGACGGCGCGGACCTCTCCTACGCCGGCCAGTTCGAAACATATCTCAATATCACTGGAACACAGGATATCTCGCTCCGGGTGCGTCAATGTTGGGCGTCGGCGTACGCGCCGCGGGTGCTCAGTTACAGGTGGGCACACGGGGTCCGCGAGGCGGATGCGATCGCCGTGGTGCTGCAGAGACAGCTCGATCCGTTGACCAGTGGAGTCGTGTTCACCGCCAACCCCACGACCGGTGCCCGCGACGAGATGGTCGTCAGCGCGGTGTACGGACTCGGGGAGGGACTCGTCTCCGGCGCCGTCGACGCCGACACCGTCATCGTCGGTTCCGACGGCTCGGTGCGCGCCACGACCATCGGGGACAAGGACTCCCGGGTCGTCACCGTGCCCGGCGGTGGCATCGCGACCATCGGCGTCGACGACGCCGACCGACGACGCGCGGCCCTGACCGCCGGCCAGATACAGGAACTCGTCGCGACCGCCGAGCGGATCGAGGAGGCCATCGGCGCGCCCCAGGACATCGAATGGGCCCTCGACGGTGGGGGCCTGTGGTTCCTGCAGGCCCGCCCGATCACCACCGTGGCCACCGCCGCGCCTTCGTCGAGACCGGCGTCGGACTGGCTGATCCGCGGTGCGGGCGAGTGCGTGGCCGACGACGATCTGCGAATCTGGGACAACTCCAACATCATCGAGAGCTTCAACGGGATCACCTCGCCCCTGACCTACACCACCGCCGCCGACATCTACGGTCGCGTCTACCGCGGCTACGCCGAATCGATGCGCCTGCCGCGGGCGGCCCTCGCCCAGATCGACACCTGGACGCCGGTGATGCTGGGCAGTTTTCACGGACGTGTGTATTACAACCTGCTCCACTGGTACCGCATGGTCGGCATCGCGCCGGGGCACGCCCTCAACCGCAAGGTCCTCGAGGCCGCGCTCGGCGTCGCCCAACCACTCGACAAGGACCTGGCGCGAACGCTCAAGCCGTACTCCCTGGCCAACCCGATCCGGCGGCTCGTCGTGCGAGCGGTCACCACGGCGGTGTACCTCCGTAGGATGCGCGACATCGACGACCTCGTCGAGGACTTCCTCACGGAGTTCTATCGCGTCTACGACCGCTTCGAGAACCTCGATGTGGACACCATGACCGGTGAACAGGCCTATCGCACCTACCGCGAGGTGGAGGGCGATCTGGTTCGCCGATGGGGCCCGCTGATGGTTCTCGACGCGATCCTGCTCACCCTGACCGGTGCGATGTATCTGTTGACCAAGATCTTCCTGCCCAGGGCACCCGAATGGTTCCTCTACGCCGTCGTCGGACCAGGTGCCGATGTCGAGTCCGCCGAACCGGCCCGGGCGATGACCGCACTCGCCGAAGTGGTGTCCGCGGACCCCGGCGTCCGCGAACTCGTCACCACCACCCACCCCGCATCGATTCGCCGCGCCCTGCACGAGGGCGGCCACGATGTGATCGCCGCAGCGGTGGAGAACTACCTGCAGCGCTACGGGTACCGGAGCCTCGACGAACTGAAGCTCGAGGTCCCCGATCTGCGTGAGGATCCGTCGTCGTTGTTCGTCATGCTGCGCAGCGCACTCGCGCGCGGCACGGAATCGGCCGCACCTCCCGACCCGGCCATGCATTTGGATCCGGCCACGCGTTCCGCTACCGCGCCGCCGGAGTCGGCCCAGCAGTACCTCGATGCCCATCTACACGGACTACGTCGGCGCACATATGACGCGCTGCGCGGCAAGCTGTCCCGGTGCGCCGCGCATCGTGAGCGTCTGCGATTCGCTCGCACAAGGGCTTTCGGCATGGTCAAACGGTTGATGCGCGTGATGGGGCGCGATCTCGCCGAGCGCGGCGTGCTCAGCGACTTCACCGAGGTCTTCGAGCTGACCGTCACCGAACTCCGCGAATGTTACGAATCGGGCCCACCCGACGATGTAGCGGCCATGGTGTGCGCACGCAGAGCGGCCCGCCACGCCGACTCGACCCTGATCGCGCCGGAACGCTTCGAGACCCTCGGACAGCATCTCGACGACGCGGCACTTGCCGCGCAGGGCTGGACGCCCGTGGCCGAGATCGCTGCTGCGCCTGCGGGATCGGTGCTCGTGGGCACACCGTCGTGTGCGGGTACCGCCGAGGCGACCGCCCACGTGGTGACCGAGCCGATCGGCGTCGACGGAGGCATTCTCGTCGCCTATCGCACCGACCCCGGGTGGGTGGCCGCATTGCCGTCCGCCTCGGCGCTGGTCATCGAACGCGGTAGTCCGCTGACCCACGTGGCCATCGTCGCCCGCGAACTCGGCATTCCGACCGTGGTGCAACTTCGTGACGCGACGGCGTTGCTGCGCAGCGGGATGCACGTACGCGTCGACGGCACCGCGGGAACCGTGACGGTCGTGACGGATGCGCCGCAATCGACCGATACCGCACCCGACGACCCGCCATCGTCGGCCACCGCCACCCCGGACGGGGCGCGACTCGAGAGGACCCCCGACCATGCGTGATCGAACCGGCCGCGACGCACCCGAGATCATCCGTGGATGGCTGCGCGACCCCGCACCGGACAAGGGCATCCACCTCGCCGATGAGGACGGCGGGTGGATCTTCTACTCCTACACCGACATCGCCGGGCGAGCGTTACGCATCGCCAGTGCCATGCGCGAGCACGCGGTACGCGCCGGTGACGGAGTGTGCGTGATCCTGCCCACCGATGTCACCTGCGCGGCAGCGTTCTACGCGGTCTGGGCGTGCGGCGCGGTCTTCACACCGATCACCCCGCCGACCTTTGCCGACCTCGACGAGTACACCGCGCACGCCGCGGCCATCCTCGCCCAGGCCGCTCCCGCTCTCGTCGTGACCGCACCCGGTCTCACACCACTGGTGACCGACGCCGTGTCCGCGGCGGGACTCGACGTCCCGGTCATGGAGGTGGGCGCCGCCGGCTCGGACGCCACGCCGCTCGACGACCTCGCGCCGACGACCGAATGCGCTCTGCTGCAGTTCACCTCCGGATCCACCGGCATACCGCGCGGGGTCGAGATCTCCTGGCCCAATCTCGCGACCAACACCGCGATGATCACCGACCTGCTGTGCTGGCGTGCCGACGAACCGATGGCGTCGTGGCTTCCCCTCTACCACGACATGGGACTGGTCGGTGGCTTCCTCACCACGGTCACCAATCAGGAAGATCTGTACCTGATGCGACCCGACCAGTTCGTGCGTGATCCGGCGCGCTGGCTGCGCGCGATGGAGATCGCCCGCCACACACCGTCCCCGTCGTTCTCCTTGGGTTACCTGGCCCACCGTATTCGCCCCGACGACATCGACCGTCTCGACCTATCGGGATGGCGCACCCTCGCGGTCGGTTCGGAGCCGGTGGAACTGTCGGATCTGCAATCGTTTTGCCGCCTTGTCGCCCCACAGGGCTTCGACCCGGCCGCGATCACCCTGGCCTACGGACTCGCCGAATCGACGTTGATGGTCAGTTCCTCGAGGCGCGACCGACCGATCACACTGCTCCGACCGGCCTCGCCACTTCGGTTCGGGGAGCCGGTCGACATGGGCAGATGTGCGGTGTTCGACGTCGATGCCGAGTATCCGGGATCGGGATGGATTGCCGGCCTGGGGTGTTCGACCCCTGACTCCGAGGTCGCCGTCGTCGACGACGACGGTCGGCCGGTGCCCGACGGGGTGCTCGGTGAGGTGACGGTCCGCGGTGGCTCCGTCGCCCGCGGCTATCTCGCCGGGTCACCGGCCGGTTCGACCCACATCACCGACGGTGTGCTCCACACCGGCGATGCCGGATTCCTGCACAACGCAGAGCTCTATGTCCTCGGTCGGATGGGATCGAGCCTGAAGGTGCGGGGCCGCTCGGTGTTCATGGAGGATGTCGAATCGACGGTGTCGGTCGAATGCGGGATCACCAAGGGCAAACTGGCGGCGGTGGCGATCACCGATGCCGGGTCCCAAGGCGTCGCACTGTTCGCCGAGACCGCGCCGGGAGAATGGATCTCCCACGCCCGCACCGTTATTCGCGGGCAACTCGGGCCCGCTCAGACGGTCACCGTCATCACCGGCGGGCGCGGCCTGATCCGGCGCACCTCGAGCGGAAAGCCGCGCCGGCGCCACATGTGGCAGATGTTCACCGCCGGGGAGATGACCGACGCCGTGGTGCATGAGGTCGACGGCACCGCGAGTGCCGCCTCTGCGAGCACCGTCGCGTCGGCCCGGGAGACCGCCGACGACCGGGCCGTTCCGACGCTGCCCGCGCAGCGCGTGGCCCAACTCCTCGATACCGCACTAGACTCGGTCGTCGTCCCCGACAACTGTGCGATCGTGTTCGAGGGGTCACTCGCTGAGGGATTCGGCAACGAAGGCTCCGACGTCGATTTCCTCGTCGTGGCGGGCGGCGACGAAGAATTGCCGACGCTGCCGACGGTCCTGTTCGGTGACGGCCGCCGCCTCGAGGTGCGCACCCGTTCGCTCGCCCAGCTGCGCCACCACTTGGAGACGGTCGCCGATCATCTGGCCACCGGCACCGTCTCCGAGCTCGACGAGGATCTACTCAACCGGTGCCAACGATTCCTGCGCTCGACCACGATTCGTACGAGCGCCCTCGTCGACCTCGACGAGCTGCGGGGGATCATCGACCACCGCCGTTTCGGTGAGGTGATGGCGCGATGGTGGCGCCATCGCGCGGTGGCGGTGCTGCGGCACGTCACCACTCTGCGGACCCTCGGTGCCGACGACGAAGCGATCGGGTGGATGCGTGATGCACTCGTTCAGGCGGCCAAGGCATGGTGCGCCGAGCGCGGCGAAACCTACGTGGAGACCAAATGGCTTCCCCGACAGCTCGATCGGATCGACGACGAGAGGATGACCGAACGGTGGACCGCTGCGACGACACCGCCCACGCCTGACGCCGACTCGACCGGCTCCTGGTGGGTGACGGCCACCGACCTGCTCGCGGAGATCGGAATCGACGCGAACGAGTGGACGGATGCGCGGCAGCTTCGGCTCGCACGTGTTCCCGGTGTGACGACGTGGACCATCGGTTCGCGTGTGCACGTGGTGCGTGGTGTGCGGGACGTCTTCGTGCTCTCCGACCCCGCGGCACAAGCGTGGCGGCAGATGGTGTTCCGTCGTCCGGTGCTCGAGATCTGCGACCGCGGTGACCGTGCCGGGCAGGCGGAGCACCGCCCGGTCGCGGAGTACCTCGTCGAGTTCCTTCGACTCGGTGTCGTCGGAGTGGACTGGGCAGGCGCCGGGCCCATCCGGCCGGCGATCGCGATGTGCGAGGTCTCCGAACCGTACACACCACCGCCGGCCACGAGCGGTCCGATCGTCGGACTGGGTGGGGCGGTCGCCCCGCCGAGGGAGGGCGTTGCCGTGCTCTCGCCGTTGCCCGCAGAGCGATTCGCCTCGGCCGGCTTACAACTCACCTGGGCCAACATCGTCGCCGAGAACGCGCGGGAGGACCTCGTCGGCGCCCTCAAGAGCGGGCAGGGCGGTGTGGCCGATGTTGCAGCGCCACGCCTGATCGCAATGATCGCCCGAATGGTGCTCTCGGCGTGGGGAGTTCATCCTCTACCTCCCGATGTCACTCCGGCAGCCACGCTCCGCAGGATCCTGCCGAGCCCGATGATCGAACCCTCGACACTCACCGTCATCGAGCGGGCCGCCCATTTCCGATTCGACGACATCTTGTCCTCGGGCGGCGACGGACTCGCCGAACTCGAGGTACTCGACGGACTCCTCGGCGCGGTCCGGGCGCTCGTCGGCAGTGACTTCCCGGCCTCCTTCGACTCCCGCGACCAATGGCGCCGCACCCTCGAGATCGCCTACGACTGGGTTCGCCTGGGCACTCACCTGGAGGTTCGGTTGCCGCTGGCCGAGGCCGCCGATCTGATGAACAGCGGAGGCGGACAACCACATCCGGTCGCCGACGCCCCGCCGGCACCGTCCACACCGATCGGGGGTGGCGCCCGATGAGCGTCGATGAGCAGCACAACGCGGGCCCGGACCACCAGGTCCGACGGATCGTGGTCGCGATGGCGCCGAACCCGCCCGCGGATGCGCCGGCGGCAACCGATCGCCTCCGCGAGGACCTCGGATACGAATCCGTCCGGCTCATCGAGCTCACCATCGCCCTGGAGAGAGCGTTCGGCCTGCCGCCCCTACCGCCCGCCGAACTCGCCGGCGTGCGCCGGGTAGGCGATGTCGAGGCCCTCATCCGCCGCCAGATCGGCCCCGACGATAGTCGCCGGATCAGCACCGACGATAGTCGCCGGATCAGCACCGACGGTAGAGGAGAAGGCCGATGACCCCGTCACATGGTCGGCGCCGGCGTGATCACATCCTGGTGACCGGCGCTGCGGGCCTGGTCGGTACCGAGGTGTGCCGCAGACTCGAGGCGTCGGGCCGGCCGGTGATCGGCGTGACCCATCGCACCGACTCACTGATCGCCAACGACGGTGCACCCGTGACCATTTCCGACACGATCACCGGTGACGTGCGACTCGGTGGATTCGGTCCCGCGGTGACCGCCCGGGCCGATTCGCTGGCCGGTCGGGTATCGACGATCGTGCACTGCGCGGCGACCACCGCCTTCGATGCCGCCGAGGAGGACTACGCGCAACTCAATGTGGGCGGCACCGCGCACGCCGTCGACCTTGCCCGCGCCTGGGACGTCCCGTTGGTGCACGTGTCGACCGCCTATGTCTGCGGCATGCGGGGCGGCACGATCGCCGAGGACGAGCTCGACGTCGGTCAGGTGTTCGGAACCCGCTACGAGAAGAGCAAATTCGATGCCGAGAAGCTCGTCGAACGGGCCCGCGCCGATGGGTTGCGCGCGGTGACGGTCCGGCCCGGGATCGTGACCGGCGTGAGTACCGACGGTGCCATCCGGGACCACAAGAACCTCTACACCGTCGTCAAACTCATGGTCGAGGGCAAACTGCGCACGCTGCCGGGACGCTACGACGCCACACTGTCGCTCGCGCCGGTCGATCACGTCGCCGACATCGTCACCGCCGCCACGTGCCACGCCGCCGATCTCGACGGAAAGGTACTGCACGCGTTGAGCTCTCGGCCGGTGACCCTGCGGGAGCTCTCCGACGTCCTGGCCGAGTATCCCTCCTTCCATGTGGCCACCTTCGTCCCGGATGCCACCTTCGATCCCGATGCACTCGAGGTGATCGAACGCGAGTACTTCCGCCGGGTCGGCTCGCTCTACACCAGCTACTTCCAACGGCGGCAGACCTTCTCGACCTGCATCGCCGAGACTGTCCTGGGGCGGCCGGCACCGGAATGTGGACCCGACTACTTGCGATTGCTTCTCGACCATTGCCTCGACATCGGCTACCTCGGTGCGCCACTGCCAGACGTGGAGACCGTCCTCGCCGGCCTCGGTGGTGCTCGATGACCGTGAAGACCGAGCGCGCGCACCACGCGACGACCCCCATGACCGCCGATCTGCTCACCCGGATCGGCGTCGACGGCGCCGACCTGTCGACCCACCTCGGCGACACCTACGTGCTCGAGGCGATCGAGCATCTCGATCGGATGGGTGTGGAGGCAGACTGGTTTGCCACCCGATGCTCACTGCTGCTCCTCAAACCCGACGCCGTGGTGGCCCGTGGCGTCGCGCCGACGCTCGAGTGGCTGGCCGCGCATCGGTGGCGAATCCTGCACGCCGCACGGGTCGAGTCGGGACGCCACCTCGCGAGGGCGTTGTGGCAGACCTCGTGGGCGCGGGCGTCGGTCGAGCGTCGCCGACTGGCCGACCTCCTGGTCGAGATGTGCGACTCCATGGTCCTTCTCGTCACCGACGACCACAGCGCTGTCGGTGCCGCGGACGGCGCTGTCGGCGTTTCTGCGGGCGCTGTCGGCGGAGAATCGGCGACGGTGCGGCTGACGCGGGAGAAGGGACCCACCGATCCGACCGCGGGTGCCCCGGGTGAGCTGCGGCATGCGCTCGGTCACCGCAGCTACCTGCTGAATCTCGTGCATACACCCGACACGCCCGTCGAGGTGTTGCGGGAATGGGCGATCATGCTCGACGAACCCGCGCGCGCAGCGTGCCTGCGGGATGTGATCGACGGTGGTGTCGACGTCGCCGAGCGGGTGGCGGCGTTGGCTGGGGAACTGTATTCGCAGACGCCGTCGCGTGAGTTCGGGCGGGCAGTGGCCGCCGAGCGGGTCGCCGCCCAGATGAATGCTGCTGCTGCACGTCTCGCGCCCCCGGGGCCCCACCTCACCGATGACCGGCTCTGTGCCGACATGCTGCGCAGCGCCTGGGCGAACGGGATCGACCTGGACCCGTGGTCGGTGATCGTGCTCGGCTCCCACATTCTGCCCATGACATCCGACCCGACCCGACGGGAGTGCAGATGACCACGCACATGACACCGGCCCCGGACCATCTCACCGTGGCGCCCACCTTCCACAGTCAGACGATTCCGCGCGAACTCGTTCATCGGTGTTCCGTCTCGGAGGTGTTCGTCACGTCGTTGTCGCGCGCGCAGCCGGATCTCGGCGACGACGAATTCCGCGTCGGTGCGCAGCTTCCGCGAATGCACGCCTACTTCGGGGATCACCGTGGGCCGCAGGCGGGTCGTCATGACCCGTTGTTGGTGATGGAAACCGCGCGGCAGGCCGCGATCGCGGTGACCCACCAGTTCTTCGACGTGCCGCTCGACAGCGCGTTCCTGGTCCGCACCTTCAACGGCGTCGCCGACGCACCTGTTGACGACGGGGCGTGGCGGCCGGGATCCCGGCCCGCAGACGTCGACATCTCCGTCGGCATCGGCGCCCGCCATGTGGTCGCCGACCGGCTGATCGGACTCGACATGGTGCTGGCGATCTCGGCCGACGGTGCGCCACTGATGACCGTGGACGGGTCGTTCTCCTGGACGACCCGTGCGCAGTGGTCGGCCCTGCGCGCGCAGGCGCGCGGCGGTGCGGAACGCGGGCGCGTCCACGTGGCCGAGCCGGCACATCCACACGTCGTCGGCCGCTTCGACCCGCGCAACGTCGTGGTCGGGGTGCGCGCGCGGGATGGCCACGAGACGCGGGGCGAACTCGTCGTCGACACCGCCCACCCGGGCTTGTTCGATCACGAACTCGACCACGTGCCGGGCACCCTGCTGCTGGAAGCGGCGCGACAGATCGCGCTTGCTCATGTCGGTACGGACGTGCGGATCGCGGCGGTCCGGAGTTCGTTCGGCCGGTTCGTCGAACTCGATCGGCCGGCGAGGTGCATCGCACGTACAGACCATGCATGTACAGATCATGGGCACGACCCGGCCGACCCCGGAGCGGCAATCTCGGTGCTGGTGACGATCGAGCAGGGCGGCACCGCGTGCGCCGAGGTCCGGCTGGGTGTGGTGATCGGGACGTGATGGTGACCGAAACCCTTCGGGCGTCGTCGGTCTCGGTTGCGCGCATCGCCCGATTCACCGCGGTGATGTTCAAGCCGCAATATCTGCTCTTCGGGGTCCTGTGGGTGCTCGCGGCCGAAGGGACTGCGGCCCGGCTCAGCGGTGTGCGTTGGGAGCCCGGAGCGGCAACGGTCGTGCGCGTGGTGGTCGTGGTGCTCGTTCTGCTGTTCCTGCGGATGGTCGACGAACAGAAGGACCTCGACTACGACCGTGTGTACCACCCGGACCGGCCGCTGGTGACCGGTGCGGTCACCGCCACCGACCTGCGCGTCGCGATGCTCATGCTCGGGGTGGTCGTGGTGGTGCTGTCCGGGACGGCGGGTGTGGGCTCGGCGATCGCGATCGCGGCGGTGCTCGCCTACGGACTCGGTCTGTGGGCCGCCGAGACGGTGTGGCCTGCGCTGCGGCGGTCGGTGCTCGGCAATCTCGCCGTCACCTACCCGGTGCAACTGGTGTTGGCGGCGTATGTCATCGCCTCGGCGGTCGACACCGGACAGGTGGGCGCAGCATGGTCGACGGCGTGGGTCGCGGTGCTGATGGCCGGGTCGTTCCTGCAGTTCGAGTTCGCGCGGAAAATCTCTTGCCGGCCGCGACCCGGTGAGATGTACTACTCGAATCCGCTCGGTGCCGCCGGCGCGGTCGGTGTCTCGATGGGCTTCGTCGCCCTGACGACGGTCGCGGTCCTGGCCATCTGGACGCCGTGGCGATTCGATGGCGTCGGCGCCCTCTTCGGTTGGGCGGCAGTGGTTCTCGCCGTCGTCCCGGTCGGGGCCGCGGTGGTGTGGCTGCGTTCGCGCCACGACGGGTATCCGCCCGTACCCGCCGCGGTGTACGTCCTGACCGTCTACCTCGCGGTCATCGGCGCGGCGCTGGCCACCCCGACGGGATGAGGTGACTCACCGATGACCAGCGCTCGCTCATCGCCTCGGCTCGAGGCGCACCCGGACCTGCGAGGGGGCGGCGACGAAATCGGTGGTCGATGGCCTGACCCGGCGGCGTCCGGCCGGCCGGACGGTCCAGCGCGAGTACAGGGCTGCCGAGCACAACAGGATCGTCGAGATCGCGAACGTGTTTCCCGGGCAATGGCGTTCTCCCACACCGAAAGCGAGATCGGCTTTCCGGTCGAGATACTCGGCTCGGTCCGGCTGCCATCGGTCCGGGTCGAAGGTCTCCGGATCGGTGTAGAACCGTGGGTCGTGCAGGACGAGGTACGGGCTGTAGATCACCGTCGAACCGTCCGGCAGGGTGAGTCGGCCGGTCTCGTCGTCGCCGAGGGTCACCGGCCCGTCGGCGGTCTGACTGCTGATCCACGGCCCCCACATCCGCAGTGTCTCGGCCACGACCCGACGCAGGTAGGTGAGCTGTTCGAGGTGGTCGGGGTGTACCGGTCCCTCGCCGACGACGCGTTCGACCTCTTGTGCAACAAGGGAACTCACGTGCGGGTTGCGGGCGACCTCGTACCACACCCAGGCCAGGATCGATGCCGTCGAACCGACGCCGGCGGCCACCATCAGCAGCAGTTCGTCGATGATCTCGTCGTCGGACAGGCCGATTCCGGTGTCCTCGTCGGTGTGTCCGACGAGGACCGACAGGACGTCGCCGTGATCGACGCCTTGGCTTCGGTAGCGGCGAACGACGGCGCCGATGGCCTCGCGCAGCATCGCCGAATCCCGCGCGAAACGCCGGTTCGCGCGCATCCGCATCCGGCGGACGGGGGCGGGCAGTGCGCCGCGGATGATCACCTCGCCGAGCAACCAGGGCACGGTTTCGCGAACCCGATCGAGCGCGTCGGCGCCGAAGTCGGCACGAAACAGCGTCGAGGTGACGGTCTGCAGGATCAGACCGTGCGCCTCGGTCCGCAGGTCCACCGGACGCTCATGGGGCAGACCGCGCGACCAGTCGTCGGCGATGGCGGCCGTGGTGACCGCATACCGCGCCAGCCGACGCGCCCGCAACGCCGGTGCCATCTGACGTCTGCGCATCTCGTGGCGTCGGCCACTGAGGACATTGGAGGCCTCCCGGATCGCCTCGTGCATCGCCTCCTGCAGATCGGCGCGGTGGAACTCGCCTGCGGTCCGAAAACCGATCTGCCGGATCAGTTCCGGAGTCGTGACCAGATAGGCGGGCCGGGTCCCGAGGTCCACGCGCACCACCGGGCCGATACGGCCCAGGCCGACGATGAAATGCAGTCCCTGTCGCAGGGCGACGACGCTGTGGCCGAGCCCGGGTACGCGCCCGGGCGCGCTCGGGACGTCCTCGGGCCGCACAGGCATACTTCCTCGGCGCAGTCGCTCGGTACCGACGAGTTCCCGGTAGATCCCGATGGTCTGCCGGGTCATTCGGGACTGGGGGACTGCTTTGTCGGACAACGCATCTCGTGCAGCAGCGAGTCGTGCCGGGTAGGCGAGTACCGCTGCGATGACCGCGGCGACGGAATCGGCCGACGGATCGGCGGCGCGCAGCCCGCCGCCGGTGGGCACCGTCTCGTCGAGGTCGGGATCGCAGTAGATCACCGGGAGACCGGCAGCGGCGGCCTCGAGCAGGACCAGTCCCTGGGTGTCGAATCCGGCCGAGGTGAACAACAGCGCGTCGGCGTCGGCCATCGCGGCCAGTACTCCGGCCCGGTCGGTCGAACCGAGCAACCGAATACGTTGTCGCAGCCCGAATTCGTCGACGAGGGTACGGATGTGGTGCTCCTGATCGCCGCTGCCCAGGATGTCGAGGGTGCATCCCGGGGTCGACGCGACCGCCTCGACGGCCACCATCGGACGCTTCTCCGCGGAGATCCGGCCGCACCACAGCAATCTGAGCGGATCGTCGTGGCTGTGAGCCGACCGTTGCGGCAGTGTGGCCAGGAGATCGTCGTCGACACCGCCGGAGACGACCCGGATGTCACCCGAGAGACCATGGCGGCGCAATCGGTCGGCAAAGTGCTGGGTCGGTGCGATCACCACGTCGGCGGTACGCGCCTGCGCAAGCATCATGTGCCACACCTGCCGTGCGGTGCGGGACTCGGCAACCCGCGCGACCCCTCCGCCGTGGGTCAACAGGCGGGGGGAGACGAGGCAACGGTGCAGGATTCGCATTCCCACCGCGGACGCCCAAGGCGCGGGGGAGGTGCGTTCGACGAACACGTCGTCGCGGCTGTGCATCGTCTGGACCAGTGGGATTCGGTGCCGGCGGGCGACTTTGGCGCCGAGGATCGCAACCCCATAGGTGGTGTGCACGTGCACGACGTCGACCGGGGAATGCCGGATCAGTTCTCTTTCGACCGCCGCGAGGACTCCGCGGGTGGGCACGACGAACGGAAATCCGTTGACCGACAGCGCCCGCGGTGCGGGGACGGCCACGAGCCAGGTGGGCACGGCGGCCTCCGGATCGGTCGGTGCCGGCGCGAACACCGTCACCCGATGGCCGAGGCGTTCGAGTGCCCGACGCTGGTCGTCCACGGCCGTCGAGATGCCACCGAGCGATCCCGGCGGGAAGTCGGCGAACATGGCGATGTGCAGCCGGTCGGGGGGCATTCCGCCGGGTTCGGGCGCCGTGGACTCGCCGGGCTCGGGCGCCGTCGGCTCGCCGGGGTCGGGCGTCGCACTGTCGGGTCGCATTGTCTGCAGGGTAATCCACACCGCAATCGAAAGGAGTCACATGAGGATTGCGATCCCGTTGACGGGAACACGCGGAGACGTCCAGCCGGCCGTGGCGCTGGGGGTGGAACTGCGCAGGCGCGGGCATGACGTCCTCGTCGGAGCGCCACCGAATCTCCTCGACTTCACCCGTCGTGCCGGTCTCGACGCGGTGAGCTGCGGACCCGATGTGGCACAACTGTATTCCTCCGACGAGGGGCAACGCGCGTTGGCCGCGGGCAGCAGCCTGGCATTGATGCGACTGGTCGGTGCGCAGATGGCCGACTATGCGTCTCGGATGAACACGGAGGTGATCGAGGTCTGTCGGGGTGCCGACGTGGTGGTTGCGACGCTGCTGACCGAGGATCGTGCGGCGTCGGTGACCGAGGCCTTCGACATCCCGATGGTGACGATGCACGGATTCCCGGGGCGGCCGAGCCGCAGCTATCCGTTCCCGGGTGCGCTGCCACCGACGATGACACCGCCCGCGGCGGTGAACCGCGCGACATGGCTGCTCGCCGACAACGTCCGTCGGCTCGTCTTCCTGCGATACCTGACTGCGTTGCGCACGGAATTGGGGCTACGTCGGAGTCTGGCCATTCCCGCCCAGATGTGTGCTCGCCGAGGGATTCCGGAGATCCAGATCTACGATCGCGCGCTGGTGCCCGGCCTGGCCGAGGAATGGGGGCACCGACGACCGCTCGTCGGGTTCCTGCCGCTGGAACCCGACACACGTGCCGCGGTCGGCGACCTCGACGGTGACCATGCCGAGGTGACCAAGTGGATCGGGGCCGGGAGCCGGCCGGTGTACTGCGGCTTCGGCAGCATGCCGATCCGTGACGCATCGGCCACCGTCGCCATGATGCGGACGGTCGCCGCACGGCTCGGCGTGCGCATCCTCGTCAGCGCGGGGTGGAGTGATCTCGATCCGGGCTCTCGCGGCGTCGCCGACAGCGACGTGATGGTCACCGGTGCGCTTGCACACGATCTGATCTTTCCCCGATGTGCGGCAGCGGTGCATCACGGTGGGATCGGCACGACCTTCGAGAGTCTGCGCGCGGGCATTCCGACACTGATCTGTTCGGTGTCGTTCGACCAGCCGATGTGGGGTGGGCAGGTGACCCGGCTCGGGGTGGGCGGGCACCTCCCGTTCGCCGACCTCGACGCCGATTCGCTGACCGATGCTCTCCGCGCCATCCTGCGCCCCGAGACCGTCGATCGCGCGGCCCGGTTCGCGGCACGACTGACCGAGCACTCCGACGCCACCGCACGCACGGCCGACATCGTCGAGGCCGCCGCGTGAGGCGGAATGGCGGCAGCCGGTCAGCGATGACATGCTTGTGCACCGACCACGCGAATACATCCACACAACAGAGGTGAGACACGACGATGACGGTGACCTTCGGCGATCACGACTATGCGCTGGTGATGTTCGACCTCGACGACACGCTCGCGCCGTCGAAGAGTCCGCTCGACGACGCGATGGTCGAGGTGTTGCGGCGGCTGCTGCAGCGGTCACTGGTGTGCATCATCTCCGGGGGGCGCTACGAGCAGTTCCGCGCCCAGGTCCTCGACCGGATCGGTGGCGTCGAGGAAGTCGCCAACCTGCACCTGATGCCCACCTGCGGCACCCAGTACGTCCGGTACTCCGCCGGACAGTGGGAGACCGTGTACGCCGAGGACCTCACCGACGACGAGAAGCAACGCACCCTCGACGCCCTGGAGACCGGCGCGAAGGAACTCGGGCTCTGGGAGACCGAGACCTGGGGCCCGATCCTGGAGGACCGCGGCAGCCAGATCACCTACTCGGCGCTGGGACAGTCGGCGCCGGTGGACGCCAAGAAAGCCTGGGACCCCGACGGCGCGAAGAAGGAATCGCTGCGGGCCTATGCCGCCGAACGACTTCCGGATCTGGAGGTCCGCAGCGGCGGGTCGACATCGGTGGACGTGACCCGCAAGGGCATCGACAAGGCCTACGGCGCACGCAAACTCATGGAGATCCTCGACCTGGGCCTCGATGACATCCTGTTCTTCGGGGACCGGCTCGACGAGGGCGGCAACGACCGCCCCGTCCAGGACATCGGCATCACCTCCGTCGCGGTCGAGGGCTGGGAGGACACTCACGGCAAACTCGTTGCGCTGCTGGACAACTGAGCCACCGCCCCCGTTCGGGTTTGCGAACCGGGTAGTGGGGAAATGCTCAGTTGATCGGCGCCGCGGCCGGTTGCACGCGTGACGATCCGGCCATCACCCGGTACGAGCGGCCGTGATACCGACCGGTCCGCGCATCGGTCTTGTCGGTGACGAACCACCAGTCCATCTGTGCCGCAGACGGCGTCACGGTCAGCACGGCATATCCGTGGGCGTCGAAGTCGTTCCACCGGACGTGCCGGTTGGCCGCCATCAGTGCCGGCGAGACCGCGGCACCCGCGGTGTGCTCGGGTACGCCGAGGATGTCGTCGATGTTGCTGGAGGTGACCGAGGTGACGACGAGTTCGGTTGCCACCGAACCGCTTCCCGGATAGTCGGCGGCATCGACCGGGATGTCACACGCCCATGACGAGTGGATGTCGCCGGTGATGAAGACCACGTTGGTCACCTTGTTCGACCGGATCGAGTCGAGCAGGCGCCGACGATCGGCGGTGTAGCCGTCCCACTGATCGGGATTGTAGGGCAATCCCTCGGCGGGCAGCCCGAGGGATTCGGTGAGTGCGGCGGTGGTGCGTGTGTCGAGCGGAGGCAGCAACACCGGTGCGATCATCACGGGATTGCCCACGATCTTCCATCGCGCCGCCGAGGACGCGAGACCGTCGGTGAGCCAACGCATCTGGGCGGCTCCGATGATGGACCGGGCCGGGTCGTCGATGCGATTCGACGACATCGACACCTGCCGGTCGCGGTAGGTGCGCAGGTCGAGCATCGACAGGTCGAGCAACCGGCCGAAGCGCAACCGGCGATAGAGGTGGGTGCCCGAGTCGTCGGCGGCCGCGCGTACCGGCATCCACTCGTGGTACGCGCGTTCGGCGGCGGCCTTACGCGTCGCCCACGCGCCCTCGTCGGGCGAGTGGTTCTCGGCGCCCTCGGCCCACGTGTCGTTGGCGGATTCGTGATCGTCCCAGGTGCAGATCCAGGGCAGAACACGATGGAGCTCCGCGAGGTCCGGGTCGGTCTTGTACTGCGCGTGGCGGATTCGGTAATCGGCGAGGGTGACGATCTCGTGCCGCGGTGAATGTGTGCGCACCGCACCGGTTTTGCCGGTGTACTCACCGGTGCCGTACTCGTAGAGATAGTCACCGAGCGCGACGATGGCGTGCAGGTCTCGGTGGGAGCGCAGATGCCGGTACGCGCCGAAGTACCCGGCCTCCCAATTCGCGCACGAGACCACCCCGAAGCGCACCCGCGACACATCGGCGTCGGATGGCGGTGCGGTGCGGGTGCGGCCCACCGGCGACACCGCCCCGGTGGCCGGACCGGAGGTCACCCGAAACCGGTAGTGGTACTCGGTGGCCGGCGTGAGGCCTGCTGCATCGACCTTGACGGTGAAGTCGCGCTCGGCGAGGGCGTTCACCGATCCCGACGCGGCGACGGTCGCGAACCGCTCGTCGTGGGCGATCTCCCACCGCACGGTGCCTCCCGCGCCACGTCCCGAGCCCGGCACCGCGTCGGCGGTCGCAGTGATCCGGGTCCAGAGGATGACCCGGTCCGGCAGCGGATCACCCGAGGCGACGCCGTGGGCGAAGACGGCCGACGCCGCCGGCGTGGTCACCGGGGCAGCGACCGCGTTCGTTGCCCACGGGCCCGCGAGGGGGCTCGCCACGCACAGCGCTGTACCGGTCTGCAGGAGCCGTCGTCGCCCGAGCGGGTTCACAGCAGTCGGGTTCACAGCAGTCGGGTTCGCGCGCGGCTGGTTCACGGGGCATCATTGTGCGGCATTTCCGACATATCGCCATGGTCGACCTCGCGTGGCGCTCGCATCGGTGCTGGTCGCCACAGTGGTGACACCGACGCGACGCCGAGAATTCACCTGCTGCTCATCGCGATCGCCGTCGTGTGCACAACAGGTCGGTCCGGCACGGGGTGGGCGGAATCGCCATGGATGCCGGTGGGACAATCGATGACTGCGTTCTCCTCCCGCCCGGGGGACGCGGCGATGGCGTGAGGCGAGTGACGAGGAGGCGACGTGTCCGAGATGGTTCCGTTGCGGGTGCAGATGGTGGCCGCCACCGAGTTCACCGCGCCGTCGGACGTGCCCTGGACCACCGACGCCGACGGCGGCGAGGCCCTGGTCGAGTTCGCCGGTCGCGCCTGCTACCAGAGCTGGGACAAACCGAATCCGCGGACAGCGACCAATGCCGGCTACCTGCGCCACATCCTCGAGGTCGGGCACCTCTCGCTTCTCGAGCACGCGACGGTGACCTTCTACATCACCGGCATCTCCCGATCGTGCACCCACGAGCTCATCCGCCACCGGCACTTCTCGTACTCCCAACTGTCCCAGCGGTTCGTCCCCGAACACGATTCGAATGTGGTTGCGCCCCCGGCCATCAGCGGCGACGCGGAACTCGAGCGCTTGTTCATCGAGGCCACCGACGCCAGCCGCGCCGCCTACACCGAACTCCTCGCCGCACTCGAGGCCAAGTTCGCCGACGTCCCCAATGCGATCCTGCGTCGGAAACAGGCCCGGCAGGCCGCGCGGTCGGTATTGCCCAACGCCACCGAAACCAAGATCGTCGTCACCGGCAACTACCGAGCATGGCGCCACTTCGTCGGGATGCGCGCCACCGAGCACGCCGACGTCGAGATCCGCCAGCTCGCCGTCGAATGCCTGCGCCAGTTGATGCAGGTCGCGCCGACGGTCTTCGGTGACTTCGAGATCGGCACGCTCGCCGACGGCACCGAGGTCGCGACCTCACCGTTCGTGCTCGAGGGCTGAGGTCCTCCCGTACAGCACCGGCGGCCCACAAAGTGCTGGTGGCGTGCCTTTCTGCGACACGTAGTGCCCATTGGCCGCGGGCCACGGCGCCCCGGTAATCTTGACCACCATGAGCGCAACCGAGTCGCAGCCACAGGCGCACCCGTTCGGGACCAACGTCGTGGCGATGGTCACCCCTTTCCGTCCCGACGGTTCGCTCGATCTGGACAAGGCCGCCGAGCTGGCCGACCACCTGGTCGGCAAGGGTTGTGACGGACTCGTGGTCAGTGGCACCACCGGTGAGTCGCCGACCACCACACCCGACGAGAAGATCGAGCTGCTGCGCACCGTTCTGGACGCGGTGGGCGACCGCGCCCGCATCACCCAGGGCGCGGGCAGCTACGACACCGCCGAGAGCATCCGCTTCGCGCAGGCCTCGGAGAAAGCCGGCGCGCATGGTCTGCTCGTCGTCACGCCGTACTACTCCAAGCCGCCCCAAGCGGGTCTGCTCGCGCACTTCCGCGCCGTCGCGGACGCGACCAGCCTGCCCGTCCTGATCTACGACATCCCGCCCCGCTCGGTGGTGCCGGTCGCCAACGAAACGATGCTCGCACTCGCCGAACACTCCCGGATCAAGGGCGTCAAAGACGCCAAGGGTGATCTGCATTCGGCCGCGGGACTGATCGCCTCCACCGACCTCGAGTACCTCTCGGGCGAGGACGCGCTCAACCTGCCGTGGCTGTCGATCGGCGCGACCGGCTTCGTCAGCGTGATCGGCCATCTCGTCGCAGATCGCCTGCGCGACATGCAGATCGCCGTGGAGAAGGGTGATCTGCAGACCGCCAGATCGATCAACATCACCATGCTCCCGCTCGTCAACGCGATGGGACGGCTGGGAGGGGTGACCATGGTCAAGGCGTCGTTGCGCATCCTCGGACTCGACGTCGGGGACCCACGCCTCCCGCAGGTACCCGCCGACGGTCCGCAGATCGAGTCGCTCATCGCCGACCTCCGCACGGCCGGATTGCTGGACCGATGACCGGCCCCCAGCGCCGCCGCAGCGCCCGACGCCAGGCCGGACCGCCCGAGCCCGCACCCGCCACCGATACCGCCGGCTCACCGGCCCCCGCCTCGTCTGCCCCCGCCTCGCCCGCCGTGGATCCCCCGACGGCCTCAGCGTCTGGCGGAGGGTCCGAAAGTGCGGCTGCGCAGCAGGATTCGGCCCGCCACGCCGCGTCGGCGCCGGCGGAGAACCGGGGTGGAGGTGAACCCCGTCGGTCCGGCCGGCACGAGCGCCGCGACAACGCGCGAGGTGCACGAGGCGGTGGTGGCCGGGATCGCGGCACCCCCACGCCGCCGGCACCCGTCGATCGACTCGGTACGCCGCGCCGACTGCCGAAGGGCGCGCTGCGCGTGGTCGCCCTCGGCGGCATCGGTGAGATCGGCCGCAACATGACGGTGTTCGAGTACAACGGCAAACTGCTGATCGTCGACTGCGGGGTGCTGTTCCCCGAGGACGCGCAGCCCGGCGTCGACCTCATCCTCCCGGACTTCCGCTACATCGAGGACCGGATGGACGACGTCGAGGCGGTCGTCCTGACCCACGGGCACGAGGATCACATCGGTGCGGTCCCGTTCCTGCTGCGTCTGCGTGGCGACATCCCCGTCGTCGGATCCAAGTTCACGCTGGCACTCGTCGCGGCCAAGTGCCGCGAACATCGGTTGCGTCCCAAGCTCATCGAGGTCCGCGAAGGCGAGCGGACCACGCACGGCCCCTTCGAGTGCGAGTACTTCGCGGTGAACCACTCCATCCCGGATGCGATCGCCGTCGCGATCCGGACCCCGGCCGGACTGGCCCTGCACACCGGCGACATCAAGCTCGACCAGCTGCCGCTCGACGGCCGACTCACCGACCTCGCCGGATTCAGCAGACTCGGCGATGAAGGCGTCGATCTGTTCCTCGTCGACTCCACCAACGCCGAGGTGCCGGGATTCGTCACCCCCGAGCGGCAGATCGGGGGAGTGCTCGACCAGGTGATCGGCAAGGCGCGTGGCCGGGTCATCGTCGCCTCCTTTGCCAGCCACGTGCACCGCATTCAACAGATCATCGACGTCGCGCACACCCACAACCGCCGGGTCACCTTCGTCGGCCGCTCGATGGTCCGCAACATGCAGATCGCCCAGGACCTCGGTTATCTGCACGTGCCCGACGGTGTCGAGGTCGACATGGACACCGCGGCAACCCTGCCCGACCACCGGGTGGTGCTGATCTCCACCGGATCGCAGGGTGAGCCGCTCTCGGCGCTGTCGCGGATGGCCCGCGGAGAGCACCGGCAGATCAACATCCGCTCCGCCGACCTGGTTGTCCTCGCGTCGTCGCTCATCCCCGGCAACGAGAACTCGGTCTTCGCGGTCGTCAACGGCCTCGCGAAGCTGGGCGCCACGGTCATCACCCAGCAGAGCGCCAAAGTGCACGTCTCCGGCCATGCGTCGGCCGGCGAACTGCTCTATCTCTACAACGCGGTCCGGCCGAGCAATGCCATGCCGGTGCACGGCGAGTGGCGTCACCTCCGCGCGAACGCCGCGCTCGCCGAGGCCACCGGGGTGAACCCGGATCGGATCATGCTCGCCGAGGACGGCGTCGTCGTCGACCTCGTGGACGGGCAGGCGCAGATCGTCGGCCGCGTCCCGGTCGGCCATGTCTACGTCGACGGTCTGTCCGTCGGTGACGTCGGTGAATCGACGCTGTCGGAACGACTCGTCCTCGGCGAGGGCGGGTTCATCGCGATCACCGTCGCTGTCGACTCCACCACCGGGCGTGCGGTGAGCACCCCCGAGGTCTCCGGTCGCGGCTTCTCCGACGATCCGGACGCCCTCAAATCCGCTGCCGACCTCGTCGATCAGGTGCTCGACACGCTGGCCGCCGAGGGCGTCTCCGACACCCACCGCATCGCGCAGGGCATCCGCCGGACGGTGGGCCGGTGGGTGGCCGACACCTATCGGCGCCGACCGATGATCGTGCCGACGGTGCTCGCCGTGGGCGACTGACCGCGACTGACCCGAACGCGTCGATCTGTCGAGACTCCTTGCGTGTCAACGACTCCGGAATGTCCGACATGTCCGACGCGCGACCATCCGGACGTCCCCCCGGTTCATCCGGCGCTCTCCTCACCGTTCACGCGCCGGTGGTAGCCTCCCCGCGTGATCGCCGCCGGACGGGCGGCGGCCGGACGGGCAGGAGTGGCGTGGTGACGGTGATCGGCGAGCGGTATCGGTGGCACGTGCGTGCCGTGGCGGTGGCTTGTACGGCGTTCGGGATCTTCGCCCCGGCGGCGACCATCGCGGCCCCCGTCGGCGCCGCCCCGCCCGCGGTGTCGACAACAGCGACCCCGCAACCGCAGGCAGTCGACCTCGGCGGGGTCACCAACGCCCGAACGTTGCACGACTACCGCACCGCCGACGGCGCGGGCATCACCGACAAGGTCATCCGCAGCGCGAACCTCTCCACGATCGACGACCGCGGGATCACCGAGCTCCGGCGGCGCGGAGTCCGCACGATCATCGATCTGCGTACCGCGTTCGAGACCCGGCTGCAGCCCGACAAGTCCGTGCCCGGCACCGCGGTCGAGTCGTTCGACGTCCTGCGGACAGCACCGACCACCCACCTCATCGACATCGGTTCCGCGTATCGCCAGTTCGTGGTGAACCCCGTGGCGCGGCAGGCGTTTCGCGATTCACTGCTGTCCATCCAGCGCACGGTCGCCGACGGTGGCGCCGTACTGTTCCACTGCACCGCCGGCAAGGACCGGACCGGTTGGCTCGCCGCAGTGCTGTTGACCATCCTCGGGGTGGACCGCTCGGTCGTCGACGCCGACTACCTCGCCAGCAACCGGTTCCGGCACGCGTCCGCCACGGACCCGCTCAACGGCGTGAACCTCGGACTGCTCGACACCGCCTTCGGTGCGGTGCGCACGACCTACGGAAGCTTCGACAACTACGTGCATCACGGGCTGGGCCTGAGCGACGCCGATGTCGACGCGCTGCGCCACACACTGCTGATCCCGGCTCGCTGACACCGGCCCCGCCGCGATATCGGGGCGCGGTGACCGACGGTCGCCGGCCGCAGCCAGTAGCGTTGGGGAGTGAGCTTCGCACAGGATGAACGCCGTGCCCTTGTCGACTCGATGCGTGAGGTGGGGCCGGACGCGCCGACCCTCTGCGCCGGATGGACCACGCGCGATCTCGCCGCGCATCTCGTGGTCCGGGAACGCAGGCTCGACGCCGCACCGGGAATTCTGATCAAACCCCTCGCCGGATACACCGAGAAGGTGCAGGCGTCGGTGGCCGCCGACACCGACTGGGACAAACTGCTTGCCGACCTCGCCTCCGGTCCACCGATCTTCTCACCCATGCGCCCACTGGACCGGTGGGCGAATCTGGCCGAGATGTTCATCCATCACGAGGACGTGCTGCGCGGTGCCGCCGACCCCGACAGTGAGTGGGTTCCGCGCGTCCTCGACCCCGGACTCCAGGACGCTCTGCGCATGCCGTTGCGGTCGATGAGCAAGATGACGCTGCGCTCGATGCCCGCTCGGGTCACGCTGCGCAGCACCGACGGCGCTGACCTCGCCTCGGGCGGTAGCGGAGAGCCGGTGACGGTCACGGGTACGCCCGGGGAGTTGCTGCTGTTCGCCACGGGGCGGACACCGGTGGCGGTGACCTTCGACGGCGATCCCGGACGGATCGATGCGGTGAAGGCGGCGGCCCACGGCTTCTGATCGCCGCACTGTGCTGTTCTCCCTCTGAGTGGCTGTTCTCCCTCTGAGTGCGGCGGCTTCCGGAACGGGACGGTGCCGAAACCGCCACGTCGCGGGTCACGAATTCGACACGCGCCGGTGTTGCCGGTGTTGCCCGTGTGACTGAGGTGATCATTGCCGACTAGTCTGTCGGCATGGCTTCGAGAGCGAGCACTGGCACGCGCACGTCCGCATCCCGTGCGTCGGGGGGGTCCTCGTCCGCACGGTCAGGGACATCGGCGCGGTCACGTACGTCGGCGTCGGCTTCCCGGTCGAAGAACGGCGCGAGCGCCAAGGCGACCTCGAAGTCCGGGAAGGCGAGTTCGGCCGGCACGCGTTCGACCCGGTCGGGTGCGCGCAGCGCCACCGCGGGCAAGACACGCACGTCGGGCACCTCTCGTGGGACGTCGCGGTCGAGTGCGGCCGCGTCGGCCGACATCTCGCGGCGAAGCTCGGGTGCGGGCGCCGTGGGTGCTGTGGGCAAGGGTGTCGGCAAGGGCATCGGAGCCGGTTGGGGACTCCTGGCACGCGGAGTCGGTGGTGTCGCCCGTGCGGGCTCGGGGCGCCGGGGACCGTCGAACCGGGATACCGATCTCGATGACTTCCACGACGACGACCTCCACAACGACGACCTCCACAACGATGACTTCTACGACGACGTCGAGGCAGCCGCAGAGTACGACGATCCCGATCTCGGCGCCGGCCCCCGTGGCGGACGACGCGCTGGCGACCGGCGTGCACAGCGCGACCGCGCGTCGGCCACCGGCGACGTCGGCGGCCACACACACCGGCGCGATGGTGTGGCCCTCGGGTTGCTGGCGCTCGCCGTGCTCATCGCGGCGGGAGTGTGGTTCGGCGCCGCCGGTCCTGCCGGTGCCTTCATCAATGCGCTGATACGTGCGATCGTCGGGTCGTTGGCGGTCCTGATCCCGGTTGCACTGGTCGCTGCGGCGATCATCCTGATGCGACGACCGCCGAACCCGGTGCGTCGGGGCCGCTACATCGGTGCCGCGCTGCTCATCGTGTTGCCGTTGCTGGGACTCATCCATCTGGTGGCGGGGTCGCCGACTGATCTCGACGGTCGATCGGGTGCCGGAGGGTTCCTCGGGTTTGCCGTCGGCACGCCGCTCACCGCCGGTGCCACGGCGTGGGTGTCGGTGCCGATTCTGTTGTTGTGCATGGCCTTTGGCGTTCTCGTCATCAGTGGCCGGACGGTACGTGACGTGCTCGACGCAGTGCGCACCTACCTCGGCCTGACCGCAGGTGTCGACGACTGGGACACCGACGACGAACTGCCATGGGACGCCGACGTCGATCTGGCCGACGACCCCAACTCCTATGACCCTGACGCCCATGACCCCAACGCCTACGATCGTGACGACTTCGGGTCCGGCGATCGGTTCGGCGGGTCGTCCGCACGACGCGGTCGTCCCGCGGGCGACCCGGGCTACTCTCCCGATCCCTACGACAACTACCCACCGGACCCGAACGCCGAGAGCCCGCGGCGCGCACGCCGATCTCGTCGTCCGGCACCGGTCAGTGCCGGCGACGTACTGGCGTCGGCGACGACGGAGAGTTTCGGCGATGACGCCACCACCGATCCGTTCGTCGACGAGGTCACCGAACCGCTCGGTGAGCCACCGGCGCCGCGGCGCGCGCGCAACCGGTCCACCGCCCGGGCGACCTCGGACACCGCGAAGCCCACACGCGCCACGCCGCCCGCGACAACTCCGCCTGCCCCGGCGCCGACCCCCGTCGACGACGACGCGGACGAGCCGTTCACGGTCGAGCCCGCCGACGGCGACTATCGGCTGCCGCCGACCACGCTGCTGATCGAGGGCGACCCGCCGAAGCAGGGCAGCAGCTCCAACGAGGACATGATCGACCGTGTCACCGGTGTTCTCGAACAGTTCAAGATCGACGCCGCGGTCACCGGTTACACGCGTGGGCCGACGGTCACCCGCTACGAGGTCGAACTCGGTCCGGGGGTCAAGGTCGAGAAGATCACCGCCCTGCAACGCAATATCGCCTATGCGGTGGCCACCGACAACGTGCGACTCCTCGCGCCGATCCCGGGCAAATCGGCGGTCGGTATCGAGGTACCCAACTCCGATCGCGAGATGGTGCGTCTTGCCGACGTCCTCACCGCGCCGTCGACGCGCAAAGACGGCCATCCGCTGGTCATCGGCCTCGGCAAGGACATCGAGGGTGACTTCGTCAGTGCGAACCTCGCGAAGATGCCGCACCTGTTGGTCGCCGGCTCGACCGGGTCGGGCAAGTCGAGCTTCGTGAACTCGATGCTTGTCTCGTTGCTCACCCGGGCCACACCCGAACAGGTGCGGATGATCCTCATCGACCCGAAGATGGTCGAGTTGACGCCGTATGAGGGCATCCCGCATCTGATCACCCCGATCATCACCCAGCCGAAGAAGGCCGCGGCCGCCTTGGCGTGGCTGGTGGAGGAGATGGAGCAGCGCTACCAGGACATGAAGGCGTCCCGGGTGCGCCACATCGACGACTTCAACGCGAAGGTACGTTCCGGTGAGATCACCACGCCACTCGGTTCCGAGCGCGTGTACAAGCCGTATCCCTACATCGTGGCGATCGTCGACGAGCTCGCCGACCTGATGATGACCGCCCCACGCGACGTCGAGGACGCGATCGTGCGTATCACCCAGAAGGCCCGCGCCGCGGGTATCCATCTGGTGCTGGCCACCCAGCGTCCGTCGGTGGACGTGGTGACGGGCCTGATCAAGACCAACGTGCCCTCCCGGCTGGCCTTCGCGACGTCGTCGCTGACCGATTCGCGCGTCATCCTCGACCAACCGGGCGCGGAGAAGCTCATCGGCATGGGCGACGGACTGTTCCTGCCGATGGGGGCCAACAAGCCGATCCGCATGCAGGGCGCGTTCATCACCGACGAGGAGATCAGCGCCGTCGTCGACTATGCCAAGGAGCAGGCCGAGCCCGAGTACACCGAGGGCGTCACCGCTGCCAAGGCCGGCGACAAGAAGGACATCGACTCCGATATCGGCAACGATCTCGACGACTTGCTCCAGGCGATCGAGTTGGTCGTCAGCAGCCAGTTCGGTTCGACCTCGATGCTGCAGCGAAAGCTGCGTGTCGGCTTCGCCAAGGCCGGACGACTCATGGATCTGATGGAGACCCGGGGGGTCGTCGGACCGAGCGAGGGATCCAAGGCCCGTGAGGTGCTGGTGAAACCGGAGGATCTGGCCGGCGTCATCGCGTCGATCAACGGCGGTGGGGATCAGGACGGCGACACCGCGCCCGAGTAGAACCGGGCCTGCGGTCTCAGGAGTCGCCGTGCGCGGCGAGCCAGTCGCGTGCGCGTCGCGCCGAGGCCCGCGACAGCCAGGCATCGGTGACGATCTCGGTCAGCTCGTCGACCGAGATCTCACCGATCCGTGACGTCCGCAGCAGCACCGACGGGTGACCCTCGAAGTGCGCCGTCGTGAAGAACGGCGACCTCGGGTCCTGCACCAGCGCCTGCTTGTCGGCCTCCGAGGGCACCCATAGCACGACGACGTCGTCGTATCGGTGGCCCGACTCGTCCACCGCGTCCGGGCGCGGCGTACGGAAGAACACGAAACTCTTGCCGCCGACCTGATAGATCGGACGATCGGGATCGTCGTTCGCCTCGGTGACGTGCGGCATCGACCGGGCCGCGGTGTGAAGGTCATCCACGTTGGCCGCGCGGGACCGGTGTCGCGCCATGACCGCCATCGTAGGGTGCCGTCGGATCGGTCGCCGCTGTGATTCACACTTTCGGTTCCGCGCCAGCCGAACCGGTCGAAACGGACATCGTGTAGGGTGGTCGCAGATCGAAGAGGGGAGTATCCCCATCTCGCGGCGGGTCCGTCAATACGGTCGCGGATTCCGAAGGTGCCGATCACCTTCGGACCGTGGCCCGGACCCCCGGTCGTCCATCGGCGGGAGAGACCTCTGGCATCGCAACCAACTTTGTGCTGCGCGCTGGAGGTAGATCGCTCATGCAAGTCTCGACCACGATGTGGATCATCACGTGTCTGGTGATCCTGGGTCTGTTCGTCTTCGATTTCTTCGCCCACGTCCGGGTTCCGCATGCTCCCTCCCTCAAGGAGTCGGGCATGTGGTCGGCCATCTACATCACGATCGCCGTCATCTTCGGCGGATTCGTGTGGTGGAAATGGGGATCGACCTACGGCGGTGAGTATTTCGCCGGGTACGTCACCGAGAAGGCACTGTCGGTCGACAACCTGTTCGTCTTCGTCATCATCATGTCGAAGTTCGCCGTGCCGAAGGAATACCAGCAGAAGGTGCTACTGCTCGGCATCGTCATGGCGCTGGTGCTGCGCGGTCTGTTCATCGCCGTCGGTGCCGCCGCGATCAACGCCTACAGCTGGGTGTTCTACCTGTTCGGTGCGTTCCTGATCTTCACCGCCATCAAGTTGCTGCGGGAGAGCGACGATCCGGTTGAGCACGAGGAGCAACGCGAATCGCGTCTGGAACGGTTCGTCAAGCGTGTCCTGCGCACCTCGGACACCTACGATGGCGACCGCCTGTTCACCCGGATCTCGGGCAAGCGGATGGCCACCCCGATGCTGTTGGTGCTCATCGTCATCGGCTTCACCGACATCCTCTTCGCCCTCGACTCCATCCCGGCGATCTACGGACTGACCCAGCAGCCCTACCTGGTGTTCACCGCCAACGCGTTCGCCCTGATGGGTCTGCGTCAGCTGTACTTCCTGCTCGGCGGCTTGCTCGACCGCCTGGTGTACCTGTCCTTCGGCCTGTCGTTCATCCTGGCCTTCATCGGCGTCAAGTTGGTGCTGCACGCATTGCACGAGAACACCCTGCCGTTCATCAACGGTGGCGAACACCTGTCGGTCCCGGAGATCTCCACCCCGCTCTCGCTGGGCATCATCGTCGGCACCCTGGTGATCACGACGGTCGCGAGTCTGGTGAGTTCGCGACGACAAAAAGCGGTTCCGCCGGCGTGATGGGGACGGTGCGGTGCGGACCGCCATCGGTCCGCACCGCTTTCCACCTCATTGCGAGAGATGGTGTGCCACGGCGGCATCCAAGATCTCGGTCGTGAGGCTGCAGGTCGGACTGTAGGTCTCGTACGCCTCGACCATGTACTCAATGGTCTCGACCCGCTCGGGTGGCTTGCCGGGGTCGAGGATGTCGGTGCGATAGGAGACCTCGCGTCGCGCGACCGGATGCTCCAGGTCGACGAAGGTCCACCCCTTGCATCCGGTGGCGCCGTCGTCGCGAAGCTGTGCGCGGAAGCCACGCACCATGATGTCGCGGATCTCGCTGCGGCCGAATCGGATCACCGGATCGGGTGGACCCGGACGATGTGTCGAGACGGCGTCGACGAAGATCCCGTGATCGAAGTCTGCCGACGGTTCGAGGTCGATCCGGCACGTCGACCACCACCGCCCCTCCGGGATCTGCGCACGCGGATGGCGTGGACGCAGAAACCGTGCGGCACCGCACATGTCGATGCCCGAGAGACGTGAGGTGACCGGAAACGGCGATGCCGTGCGCAGCCGGAGGTCATGAGCCCGGGGTACCGCCGCGCGCACGATGTCGGTCAGCGCGTCGCAGACATCTCGCGGATCGGTCCCGGCGGACCGGTGCGCGGAGAAGAAGACACCGAGTTTCGGGCTGTGGCTCACCGCGATCGAGCAATGCAGGCCGTCGCCACCGAGGCCGAAGCCGCCGTGAATCCGGGCGTCGACCCCCTCGATCGGCAACCGTGTGAAGGAATCCCCGCCGTACATGCGGGTGGGCGTCGGGGAGACCGACAGATGCGTGATCCTCGAGGTGGACTCGTCGAACCGCAGTTCGCAATCCTCCAAACTGCTGTCGAGGCCGACATCGTAGGGGCGATCGCCAACGATACGGGTGGTTGCCTCGACATCGAGGAATCCGCACGGGTCCAGCGCGGCGAAGTCCTTGAGGCGCGCGGTCTCGGCAGGGTCCCGCAGATCCAGTGCCCATGGTGGGTCGACGACGGCGACCGGCGACCCGGTGAGCGTCAGGGTGCAACCCGTGAGCGACACACCGATCGCGGTCACGGTGACGGCGATCCTCGCCGCGGCAGGCCATTCCCGGCGTCTGGGCGCACATCTCCACATGGGCGTCGATTCTCCACAGTGCGAGCCGGTGTGCGACCCGCCCGATCAGATCTGTGGACAACTCTCGGTGAGCAACTCGCCGGCGGTGCTGCGAACCGCTCGTGGTGCGGTCGGTCGCGCGAGTCAGTCGTCGAACGGTCCGTACACCTGGGTGAACTCGACGATGCGTACCGAGTCGACGGCCTGGTGTGCGTTGAAAGGGTCGTTGGCCATGAATGCCTCGGCAGCATCGATGTCGCCGTCGACCCGGATCATGATCAATGCTCCGGTGCCGTCGGGGTATGGACCGCTGAGGAGCACGTTGCCGGCCTGGTGCTCCTCCGACAGCCATTGACGATGGACGGCACGGTGGGCGTCGCGGATGGCCGCCTTGGCCGGCTCGTAGCCGTAATGCACCGCATAGATGGTCACGAAAGAATCTCCTCGCTCTGGTGAATGTGGTTCGACACGTTGGGGTTTCGGCTCATCATGTCGATTGCTCGGCGGCCGGCGCGTCGAGGTGTACCAGCATCCTGGTGTTGCCCAGCGTATTCGGCTTGACGTAGCTCAGGTCGAGGAACTCCGCGACACCCGTGTCATAGGAGCGGCACATCTCCTCGAACACCTCTCGGGTGACCGGTGTGCCCTCGATCTCACGGAATCCGTGCCGACCGAAGAACTCGGTCTCGAAGGTCAGCACGAAGACGCGTGCGAGCTGCAACTCTCGCGCCACATCGAGCAATCGCGCGACGAGCCGGTGGCCGATACCGCGCCCGGAGCACTGCTGATCGACGGCGACCGTACGAACCTCACCGAGATCGGCCCAGAGCACGTGCAGTGCACCACAACCCACGACGAGCCCGTCGAGTTCGGCCACCCAGAACTCCTGCACGGCCTCGTAGAGTGTGACGAGGTTCTTCTCCAACAGGATTCGCCCGGCGTACTGGTCGATGAGTTCCTTGATGCGGGGGACGTCGGAGGTCCGGGCACGACGGACGACGACCTCGCCAGGGGAGTTCATGGGTTCATCTTGCCCCCAGGACCGCCGGGCGCGTCACCGGGAGGCACGCTCTCCGACCGCTGACGCGACGGGGCACCGGTGAGCGTGGCACGGATCCGCCGGTCGCCGAGCGCGCATCGGTCGATACCCTGGTGATCGTGCGAATGAACGACACGCGTCCGACGCCGAGTGCAGGAGTCGGCGCCCGGGACGCGGTCTCATGACCGATCGGATGCGCCGGGCGGTCAACGAACGCGGTCTCGCCGACGTCGGGCGGGGACCCGATCACATCACCGATCCCGTCGACCCGGTGCCCGTCGTCAACATCGCCAATGCACTGACCGTCTTCCGGATCGTCCTGGTGCCGGTCTTCCTGGTCGTGCTGTTCATCGACGGCGGACATGACACCTGGTGGCGGGTCGGTGCCGCGGTGATCTTCGGCGTCGCCGCGATCACCGACCACATCGACGGCCGCCTGGCCCGTGGACGCAATCTGGTCACCGACTTCGGCAAACTCGCCGACCCCATCGCCGACAAGGCATTGATCGGTTCGGCGCTGATCGGATTGTCACTCCTCGGTGATCTGTCGTGGTGGATCACCGCGATCATCCTGGTCCGCGAACTCGGGGTCACCGCATTGCGGTTCTGGGTGCTGCGGCACGGGGTCATCCCGGCCAGCCGGGGCGGCAAGCTCAAGACGTTGTTGCAGGCCATCGGTATCGGGTTGCTGCTCTTCCCGTTGAGCGGGCCGTTGCATCTGGTGGCGGTCATCATCATGTGGGTGGCCGTCGTGATCACGGTGGTCACCGGATTCGACTACGTATGGCAGGCGCTGCGCATGCGTCGTTCCGCCCGTCATCGGGCCCGCCGGACCGCATCGCAACGTGGCGCCCCGATCACCGAATCGGGTACGGGGCGTCACTGACCCGCCGCAGGTCCGTCATCGGCGCCAGCGGCCGGGCGGACATGCCCCGGCTCGCCGCCGGACAGACGCGGCGACGGCCACGGAATTCGACTACTGTCGTCCACACGCGCACCCAATGGTTTGCCCGCGCGTGAGCTTCGGGAACGACACACCCCCGTCGGGCGTTGAACAGCACGATGTTGGTTGACCAACACGATGTGGAGCCCTATCACGGGCGGTTCATCGGGCCGGTGGCGATGTTCGATGTGCGAGACAGACAGGGAGGAAGCCCGATGGCAATGCTTTTGCGAGAGGCGCTCGGCGACAGCCTGCGTCGCGTTCGCACCCAGCAGGGCCGGACGCTGCGTGAGGTGTCCACCGATGCGCGGGTGAGTCTGGGTTACCTGTCCGAGGTCGAGCGGGGCCAAAAAGAGGCATCCAGCGAACTACTGGCCGCCATCTGCGATGCGCTCGAGGTCGAGATCGCCGATCTGCTCCTCGACGTCGGCACGGCCATGCGTCCCGACCATGCCGCGGAGCCGGCGGCCGAGGGTGCCGACCGTGAGGCGGCCATCGCGTCCAAGGTGGTCATCGCCGCACCCGAGGTGCGCGCCCACGCGACCGCGCTGGCCGCGGCCTGACGTCGCATCGTCGACAACACCTGCTCGTCCACCCCGGGAGCGTGCGCGATCTGGCTCTTCGGCGCAGGTTGTGAGATGGCGTCGGCGCCGGATGTCCGGGTGGCCGAGCGACGTGAGGTGCGCGTGGCCCGCGACATCCGGGTATCCCCTGGGTAATCCCCCAACTGAATGCCGGACTGCCTCGCCCCACCGACCGAGACGCTAGATTGGTGTGCAGACCGACGCGAAACCGTTCTGAATGGAGCTGACGACAAGCATGGCGAACCCGTTCGTGAAGATGTGGCGCTATCTGATGGCCCTCGGCAACGCGAAGATCGACGAGAATGCCGACCCGAAGATCCAGATCCAACAGGCGATCGAGGATGCGCAACGGCAACACCAGGCTCTCTCACAGCAGGCGGCGTCGGTGATCGGCAACCAGCGTCAGCTCGAGATGAAGCTCAACCGCCAACTCGAAGAGGTCGAGCGGCTGCAGGCGAACACCCGGCAGGCGCTGACCCTGGCAGATCAGGCCAACGCCGCAGGCGATGCCCAGAAGGCGCAGGAGTACACCAACGCCGCCGAGGCCTTCGCCGCTCAGCTCGTCACCGCCGAACAGGGCGTCGAAGACCTCAAATCGCTGCACGATCAGTCCCTGCAAGCCGCGCAACAGGCCAAGCAGGCCGTCGAGCGCAACGCAATGATCCTGCAGCAGAAGCTCGCCGAACGCTCCAAGCTGCTCAGCCAGCTCGAGCAGGCCAAGATGCAGGAGCAGGTCAGCGCCTCCCTCAATCAGATGAGTGAGCTCTCGGTGCCGGGCAACACCCCGAGCCTCGACCAGGTGCGCGAGAAGATCGAGCGCCGCTATGCCAACGCGCTCGGTTCCGCCGAACTGGCGAAGAATTCGGTGCAGGGCCGGATGGCCGAGGTCGAGCAGGCAGGCGTGCAGATGGCCGGGCATGCGCGTCTCGAGCAGATCCGTGCCAGCATGTCCGGCGGTTCGCTGCCGACCGGGGGAGCGGCGTCCCCGGCGGCTCAGCCGGCACCGGGCCTGACGAAGCCGACCACCGAACCGCCGCAGACGGGCAACTGACGTCACCGTTGCCGCCGACGTCGTCCCCGGCGGCTCCCCGGAAGGTCGCCATTGTCGCCGGTCCGGACGCCGGACATGCTTTTCCTGCCTTTGCTCTGGCAGAAAAGCTTGCCGCGCAAGGTATCTCATCCACGGTGTGGACAGGTGTCGTCTGGCACGAGGTGGCGCGTTCGCGAGGACTCGACGTCGCGGAGTTGCCGGGTCTGCGTGCACTTGCCACCGACGACGACTCCGACGCCGGTGCCAAGCTCGCCGCGCGTGCCGCGCGGATGGCCGTCGCGCTCGCTCCGGTGTTGGCCGCGCGGGGTACCGATCTGGTGATCTCCGACGTCATCACCGTCGGCGGCCTGTGGGCCGCGGAGTTGTGCGGGCTCCCCGCGATCGAAATGTCGCCACATCCGCTCTACCTGCCGTCGCGGGGACTGCCACCGATCGGCGCCGGGCTGAGCCCCGGTGACGGGGTGGGTGGACGGCTCCGCGACATCGCGCTGCGCACGGCGAGCAACGTCTCCGTCCGGGCCGGTGAGCGTCAGCGCGCGGCCGCACGGCGGGGGATCGGTTTGGCCGGGACACGGTCCGGCACAGCACGATTGATCGCGACCCTCCCCGCCCTCGAGGTGCCCCGACCGGATTGGCCGCCGCAGGCCCACATCGTCGGACCACTGCTGTGGGAACCCACCGACGTGATCGTCGAACCACCGTCGGGCACGGGCCCGTTGGTGGTGGTGGCGCCGTCGACCGCGGTGATCGGTGCGGCCGACATGCTCGCCGAAACGCTTGCGGGATTGTCTGAGCTGGCGTCGAGAAGTCCAGTGCGCGTGGTGATCTCGGCGCTCGACCCGCCAGGTGCCGCTGCGTTCGGGGCGCCCGGGCTGTCGGTGACCGCCGGCCTGGGACGGCAGGATCAGCTCGTCGCCCGAGCCGACGTGGTGGTGTGCGGTGGGGGGCACGGGATGCTGGCGAAGTCGTTGTCGGCAGGGGTCCCGGTGGTCACGGTGCCGGGCGGCGGCGATCAGTGGGAGTTGGCCAACCGTGTGGCCCGGCAGGGCGGTGGGCTGGTGGTGCGGCCGGTCGAGGGGCACGCGATCGCCGATGCGGTCGCCACGGTGCTCGGCGATCCGAGGTATGCGCGTGCCGCGGCGGCCGCCGCCGCGTCGATGTCGGATGTGGTGGACCCGGTTCGCGTGGCGTGTGATGTGTATCGTCGGTCGGTCGCCGGGAGCGCGCTCGGACGCGGCGATGGGTACCGGACGGACGGAGGGGAAGTGCCGCGATGCGATTGACCGAGTTCACCGAGTTGATCACCGAGGAATTCGGCACGATGTCGGCGGATTCGATCCTGTCCGATCATGTGCTCACCGAGCTCGGTGGGCGGACGGGCGCGCAGGCGATCGAGGCCGGCGTGGATCCGCGCGATGTGTGGGTGGCGATCTGCCGGGACTTCGACGTGCCACGCCACCGCTGGTAGAAGTCGCGCTGGTGAAAGTCGCGCTGGTAGAAGTCGCCCGGCACCCGCGTGTCGGACTTGCCATCGAACACATGTTCACGCAATTCTGTAGGGGTGTGGAACCAACTCGGCACCGCGTGCGTCCAAAGCTCTCGTGAGGACGTGAACGGTTTTGTCGGACCCCGTCGCTAACGTCCTTCACGAATCACACCGATACCGACGACCCACCCGATGACCGCCGGAGTCCCCGGCGCACAGACACGAGGAGACAGCCATGGCAGCAGCGCCCCAGGACCGTGAGAAGGCCCTTGATCTCGCACTCGCGCAGATCGACAAGAACTTCGGCAAGGGCTCGGTCATGCGACTCGGCGAGGAGACCCGGCAGCCGATCGAGGTGATCCCGACCGGCTCGATCGCCCTCGACGTCGCGCTGGGTATCGGCGGACTGCCGCGCGGCCGTGTCGTCGAGATCTACGGCCCGGAATCGTCGGGTAAGACCACGGTCGCCCTGCATGCGGTCGCCAACGCGCAGGCCCAGGGCGGCATCGCGGCGTTCATCGACGCCGAGCACGCACTGGATCCGGATTACGCGGCCAAGCTCGGCGTGGACGTCGACGCCCTGCTGGTGTCGCAGCCGGACACCGGTGAGCAGGCGTTGGAGATCGCCGACATGCTGATCCGCTCCGGTGCCCTCGACATCCTGGTCATCGACTCGGTTGCCGCACTGGTCCCCAAGGCCGAGATCGAGGGCGAGATGGGCGATTCGCACGTCGGTCTGCAGGCCCGCCTGATGAGCCAGGCATTGCGCAAGATGACCTCGGCGTTGAGCAATTCCAACACCACCGCGATCTTCATCAACCAGCTGCGCGAGAAGATCGGCGTGATGTTCGGTTCACCGGAGACCACGACGGGCGGTAAGGCACTGAAGTTCTACTCGTCGGTGCGTCTGGACGTCCGTCGCATCGAGACCCTGAAGGACGGCACCGACGCCGTCGGTAACCGCACCCGCGTCAAGGTCGTCAAGAACAAGGTGGCACCGCCGTTCAAGCAGGCCGAGTTCGACATCCTCTACGGACAGGGCATCTCCAAGGAGGGATCGCTGATCGACATGGGTGTGGCCGAGGGCTTCATCCGCAAGTCCGGCTCGTGGTTCACCTACGAGGGCGATCAGCTCGGTCAGGGCAAGGAGAACGCCCGGAAGTTCCTGCTCGAGAACGACGACATCCGCGACGAGATCGAGAAGAAGATCAAGGAGAAGCTGGGCATCGGCGCGGTGGTCGACGCCGATGACGTCGCTCCGGCACCGGTGGAATTCTGACCGGCGCCGACGAACCCAGCGGCGCAACCGGCTCCAGCGGCGCAACCGGCCCCACGGCGTGGGATGTGGCGCTGCGTCTGCTGGGTGTCCGGGCGCGGTCACGCGGCGAGATGCAGGAGCGACTGGTTCGGCGTGGCTTCGACGCCGACACGGTCGCCGATGTGATGCGGCGCCTGGATTCGGCGGGTCTGCTCGACGATGAGGACTTCGCCTCCGAGTGGGTGCGGTCACGCCACACCCACTCGGGACGCGGACGCGTGGCCCTACGTCACGAGCTCAAGGCCAAGGGCGTGGATGCGGCGACGATCGAGAATGCGTTGTCCGACATCGATCCCGAGGACGAGCGCGCCGTGGCCGGCCGCCTGGTCGCCAAGAAGCTGACTCCGCGGGTGCTCGAGCAGGTGGCCGATCGCGCCGAGCGGGACAAGCACTTTCGTCGGCTCGTGGGCATGCTGGTCCGCCGCGGATATCCGCAGTCCCTGGCGATCGACGTCGTCGGCGAGCACCTCGACGCCGCGGCGGAATGAACTCGGCGGAATGAACGCGATGTGCCGAGTCGGTAGAACAGCTCGATCAGTATGACGTTTCACCCGGAATCCGGGCGAAACGTCATGCTGATCGGCAATGGCACCTGACCGGCAACGTCAACTGATCTGCGCTGAACCGGGTTGGGTTATCGCGGACCGAAGTTCGGCATGTTCTCCATCGCGCCGAGGTCCACGTCCTCGCCGTGGGGGACGTCGGTTCTGCGGCGTCCCCGGCGCAATGTCTTCTCGATGAAGGTCGCCAGCGACGACAGACCGAAGTTGATGACGATCATCACCACCGCCACCACGACGAGTGCGGGCAGGTAATTGCCGTAGTACGACGCCGACTGGATGCCCGACCGGACCACCTCGACGTAACCGATGGCGTAGCCCAGTGCCGAGTCCTTCAGTGCGATGACCATCTGCGAGATCAGTGCGGGCAGCATCGCGGTGATCGCCTGCGGAAGCAGCACGATGCGCATCATCTGGGACTTGCGCAGTCCCAACGCCATCGACGCCTCGGTCTGTCCTTTCGGCAAGGAGTTGATGCCCGAACGCAGGATCTCGGCGATCACCGACCCGTTGTAGAGCGTCAGACCTGTGACGACCGCCGCGAACGCCAACTGCGACGACGGGAACACCGCGTAATCGGCGAACAGGTAGTAGGCGAAGATCATCAGGATCAGCACCGGGATGGCGCGGAAGATCTCGACGAACAAGCCCGCCAGCGTCCGCACCCACAGGTGATCGGACAGTCGACCGATACCGAGCACCGAGCCCAGGACCATGGCGAAGATGATCGACAGGAACGCCGCTTTCAGCGTGCCCCACAGACCCGGCAGGATGTAGGTCGTCCAGGTGGTCCCGGTGACGAAGGGATTCCATTTCTCGCCGGTGAGCTGATCGTTGTCGCTGAGGACGACGAGCACGTACACGACGACGGCGACGATCACCGCGAGGAAGATCGCGGCGATGATCGCATTGCGAATCCGCGCCTTGGGTCCGGGTGCGTCGTAGAGAACCGTTGCGCCGCTCATCGTTTCACCGCCAGTCGTTTGGCGAGGTAGCCGAAGACGGCGCCCTCGATCAGGGTGATGATCATGAAGCCGATGGCGATGATCACGAAGATCGCGATGATCTCATTGGCGTGGTCCTCGATCTGCTCCTTCATCAGCAGCGAGGCCTCGGCGACCCCGATCACCGAGGCGATCGTGGTGTTCTTGGTCAGAGCGATCAACACGCTGCCCAGCGGCCCGATCACCGCACGCAATGCCTGTGGCAGCACGATGATCCCGAAGACCTGCGTGAAACCCAGGCCAAGGGAGCGGGCGGCCTCGGCCTGTCCGATGGGAACGGTGTTGAAGCCCGATCGCAGTGTCTCGCAGACGAAGGTGGCCGTGTAGAGGATGAAGGCCAGCACCGCCAGGCGGAAGTTGTTGTTCTCGATGAAGGTGTTGTTGTCGGGAGCCAACGCCAGACCGAGGTTCTGATAGAGGCCCACCGAGCAGAAGATGATGATCAGCGTCAGCGGGGTGTTGCGCACGACGTTGACGTAGGTGGCGCCGAACCAGCGCATCACCGGGACGGGGGAGACCCGCATCCCGGCCAGGATGATGCCCCAGATGAGCGCGCCGAGCGCCGACCAGAAGGTGAGTTCCAGGGTCACCTTGAACGCGGGCCACAGTTGCGGCCCCATATCCGACCAGAGTTCATTCATGGTTGTTCACCTGCCTTCCTCAGCTCAGTCCCGGCGGGCACGGGGTGGACGTGGAGTTGACGATCTTGTCGACGGCCTGCGGTCCGGGGTCGGGCAGGAACTTGTAGCTCGATCCGGGAGCTGCGGCGCGGGCCATCATCTCGTCGACATACTGGTTGCCGATCGCCTTGCGCAGCGCCGCTTCCCATGCGGATTCGCCCCCGCCCGGTCCCGGCTGCAGCATGGCGTCGAGTGCCTCGTCCACGGCCGTGATCGCCTCGGGGTAGTTCTTGGCCATGCCGATGCCGTAGTTCTCGGTGGAGAACGGCGCACCCTGTTTCTTGAGGACCTTCTTGCCGCTGCTGGTGACGCATGCGTCCTTGGGGTAGGTCATCCCGACGAGCTTGAACTCGTCGGGGAAGAAGTCGGCGTAACCGGCGAGGATGACCTCGTCGGTGGTCAGCGCGTCCACTTTGCCGCGACGCACGGCCTCCACACACGATGAGTACGAGTCGTACTCCTGCAGTTGCACTCCGGGCAGCTGCGCCTTGACGTTCTGCGCCGACGTCGATCCGGTGACCGAGCAGAGTCTCTTGCCCTTGTTCAGATCGGTGAGTGAGGTGATCGAGTTGTCGTCCTTGCGGACGAGCAGAGCTTGATAGTTGATCAGGTAGGGGCCGGCGAAGCTGACCTGCTTGGCTCGGGAGGCGTTGATCGAGTAGGTGGCCGCGATCATGTCGACCTCACCGTTGTTGATGAGCGTTTCGCGCTGGGCCGACGGCGTCTCACGCCAGGTGATCTCGGGATGGGCCACCCGGAGCTGGTCGGCGATGTGATTGACCACGTAGGTCGACACCGACGGGTCGAACCCGGTGACGCTCTTGTCGGGGTTGCGGATACCCAGGCCGGGCTGGTCGTATTTGGTGCCCAGCACCACTTTTCCGTTGCGGATGGAGTCGAGTAGGTTGCGGGGTTCGGAACTGCCGCAGGCGCTCAGGCAGGCGGCGAGCACCGCGGCAACGAGTACTGCGACGCCCAGAGCGGCGGCGCGGCCACGTCGCCGATGACCGGAGGTCTGTGGAAAACGTTGTCGCATATGTCTTGTCGAGGATCCCGGAGTGTCGGTGGGGTTGGTCATCTCAGTGACCCAGGATCTTCGACAGGAAGTCCTTGGCGCGGTCGGACTGCGGGTTGTCGAAGAAGGACTCGGGGTCGGAGTCCTCGACGACGGCGCCGTCGGCCATGAAGATGACGCGGTCTGCGGCCTTGCGGGCGAAGCCCATCTCGTGGGTGACCACGAGCATCGTCATGCCCTCCTTGGCCAGCGAGACCATCACGTCGAGGACCTCGTTGACCATCTCCGGGTCGAGTGCCGAGGTGGGCTCGTCGAACAGCATGATCTTGGGGTTCATGGCCAGGGACCGGGCGATCGCCACGCGTTGTTGCTGTCCGCCGGACAACTGCGCCGGATACTTGTCCTTCTGGCTGGCGATACCCACGCGCTCGAGGAGTTGCAGCGCGTGTTTCTCGGCCTCGGCCTTGTTCTGTTTGCGGACCTTCGTCGGCGCGAGGGTGACGTTCTGCAGGATCGTCTTGTGTGCGAACAGGTTGAACGACTGGAAGACCATGCCGACATCGGCGCGCAGCCTGGCGAGGTCTTTGCCCTCGGCGGGTAGCAATTCCCCCTCGATGCGGATCTCGCCGCTGTCGATCGGTTCGAGGCGATTGATCGTGCGGCACAGGGTGGACTTGCCCGATCCCGAGGGGCCCAGCACGACCACGACCTGCCCGCGCGGGACGTCGAGGTTGATGTCCTTGAGGACATGGAGCTCACCGAAGTGCTTCTGCACATTCGTCATCGCGATCATCGGCGGTGAATCGGCGGCGGTCGCCGCACCCGGCGCCGCGTTCGGAGATTCGGTCATACGTAGCAACCCTAATGGGGACAAGTCCGAACGGCGCGGCAAATGCGACACCTGCGTGTCCGATTCGGGAGGAAACAGGAAGTCACGTGCACTTTTCCGTCCAGGCCCCCTGCATGCCCCCGGGCGATGACCCGACAGCCGATTTGCCCCCGCCCCGTACTCTGGACCGAGTGAGTATCGACCTCTCCGAATCCTCAGCGACCTCGCCGAATGCCGGTGTGGGCGGCGACGCCGTGCGTCGCTATCAGGTTCGCACGTACGGCTGCCAGATGAACGTCCACGACTCCGAGCGGATCTCGGGTCTGCTCGAGGAGGCGGGCTATATACCTGCCGACTCCGACGACGACGCCGACCTCGTGGTTTTCAACACGTGCGCGATCCGTGAGAACGCCGACAACAAGCTCTACGGCAATCTGTCGCATCTGGCACCGGTGAAGGCCGCTCGGCCGGGTATGCAGATCGCCGTGGGCGGTTGTCTGGCGCAGAAGGACAAGGACGCGGTCTTGGGTCGGGCGCCCTGGGTCGACGTCGTCTTCGGCACCCACAACATCGGGTCGTTGCCGGTGCTGCTCGAACGCGCACGACACAACGAGACCGCCCAGGTCGAGATCCGCGACTCCCTCGAAGCATTTCCCTCCACGCTGCCGGCCAAACGCGAATCCGCTTATGCCGGTTGGGTTTCGGTGTCGGTGGGCTGTAACAATACCTGCACGTTCTGCATTGTTCCGTCGTTGCGCGGCAAGGAGGTCGATCGCCGGCCCGGCGATGTGCTCGCCGAGGTGACGGCTCTCGTCGATGCAGGTGTGCTCGAGGTGACCCTGCTCGGGCAGAACGTCAACGCCTACGGCATGTCCTTCGCCGACCCGGGCACCCCGCGTAACCGCGGTGCGTTCGCCGAACTGCTGCGTGCCTGTGGTGACATCGACGGGCTCGAACGTGTGCGGTTCACCTCGCCCCATCCGGCGGAGTTCACCGACGACGTCATCGAGGCGATGGCTCAGACGCCGAATGTATGCCCGCAGCTGCACATGCCGCTGCAGTCCGGGTCGGACCGGATCCTGAAGTCGATGCGACGCAGCTATCGGCGGACCCGCTTCTTGGGCATCCTCGACAAGGTGCGCGCGGCGATGCCGCACGCCGCCATCACCACCGACATCATCGTCGGCTTCCCCGGCGAGACCGAGGAGGACTTCGCCCAGACCCTCGAGGTGGTCGAACAGGCCCGCTTCGCCAGCGCGTTCACCTTCCAGTACTCGCCGCGACCGGGAACACCCGCGGCCACGATGGACGACCAGGTGCCGCCTGCGGTGGTCTCCGAGCGGTACCGGCGACTGATCGAACTCCAGGAGCGGATCTGTCTGTCGGAGAACCGGGCGATCATCGGCCGGCAGGTCGAGTTGCTCGTGGTCGCCGACGAGGGTCGCAAGAGCGCACACTCGCACCGCATGACCGGTCGCGCGCGAGACGGCCGGCTGGTCCATTTCCGTCCCGGGGATCTCGCCGCGCCGATCCGTCCCGGTGACATCGTGACCACCGAGGTCACCGAGGCGGCGCCGCACCACCTCATCGCCGACGCAGGGGTGGCCGGGCATCGGCGCACCCGAGCCGGTGACGCGCACGAACAGAGCCGGACCCCGACGACCCCGCCGGTCGGTGTCGGCCTCGGCATCCCCGGCATCGGTCCCGCGCCGGTGGTCGCGGACGACAGCGGCTGTGGTGCCGGGGCCTGCGGGGCCGGCACCACCGCACCCGGTTCCGCGGGTCCCGGGCGCGTGATGGCGACGGCAGGACAGTGAGGGACGACGACGTGAGTATCGAGGGCCAGAACCCGAAAGATCCCGACCACCGCGACGGCGACGACGCCGCGAGTGCGGCCGACACCGATGCGGCGGCCACGCGTGAGCGACGAGAGAACCTGCGGGGGGACAAGGCGCTGTCGGAACTTCTCGGTCGCGACGTCCGGCGGCCGGCGGGATCGTCGGAGAGTCTCGCCGATCTGGCAGCCTACGAGAACGACCTGCGCAAGGCCGAACGCAAGGTGGCCGGTGAGATCGATCCGGGTGCGCGCGCCATCGTGGTGGCGGTCGCGGTGCTACTGGCAATGGTGTCGCTGGTGTTGCCGCACACCGGGTCGGCCAGCGGGATCGACGTCCTGACGATGTCGGCGAATGCGGTGACCGAACGGGTGGCGGTGACCTCCCGGGTCTTCGTCTACCTGCTGTTGATCTTCGGGATCGGCGCATCGATGCTCGCACTGCTCACCCGGCGCTGGATCATCGCGTGGGTCGCATTGTGCGGATCGGCGGTCGCATGCGTGGCCGGGTTGCTGGCCTGGTGGACCCGCAACACCCCGGGCGTGGGCGGGATCGAGCCGCCGTCCGGCGTCGGAATCGGGCTGATCCTCGGCTGGATCGCGGTCTTCGTGCTCACTTTCCACTGGGCGCGGGTCGTGTGGGCACGCAGCACCTATCACCTCGCCATCGCCGAGCAGCGCCGGGTGGAGGCCGCCAAACGCGAGGAGGCGACCCGTCGCATCCGCGGGCGGACCGACTTCCGGCCACCGACCGGCGGGGACTCCGGGGCCTGACCGGCAGGGACTCCGGGGCCTGACCGGCGGGGACTCCGGGGCCTGACCGGCCGGGACCGCGAGCGGGCTCAGCGCTCGTCGATCGCCGTCTGGGCGGCCTGTGCCCACTCGTGCCACTGCGCCGCCTGCTCGCGCAGCTTGGCTGCGTCCCGTGCCTTGCCGCGCTCCTCGGCCTTGCGGGCCTGCTCTTCCAATTGCGCTGCGCGGTCGGCGAATTGGGCGGCACGTGCCTGCGCCTCCGGATCGGTGCGCTGCCATTGTGCGTCCTCGGCGTCGCGAATCCGCTTCTCCAGAGCTCGTGCCCGGCTCTCGAGGCTGTGCATCTGCTCCCGAGGAACCTTGCCGATCTCGTCCCACTTGTCCCGGAAGGCCCGGAACTCGCGGCGGGCCGCCTCGAGGTCGGCCGCGGGATCGATGGCGGCCTCGGCGGTGGCGAGCAACTCGAGTTTTGCCTGACCGTTGGCGGCGAACTCGGCGTCGCGTTCGGAGGCGGTCGCATTGCGTGCGGCGAAGAACACGTCCTGCGCCGCCTTGAACCGCTGCCACAGGGCTTCGTCGGCGTCGCGCGGGGCGCGGCCCGCGGCTTTCCATTCGCCCAGCAACTCCCGGAAGCGGGCCGAGGTGGGACCCCAGTCGGTCGACGACGACAATTCCTCGGCCTGCGCGATCAGCTCCTCCTTGCGTGCCTTGGCGCCGGCACGCACCCGGTCGAGCTCGGCGAAATGAGCGCCCCGGCGTCGGTTGAACGCGTCGCGAGCCTTCGCGTACCGCTTCCACAGCACATCGTCGGTTTTGCGGTCGATCCCCTTGATCGACTTCCATTCGTCGAGGATCGCGCGCAGCCGGTCTCCCGACGTCTTCCACTGGGTGGACTCCGCGCCGATGGTCTCGGCCTCGGCGGCCAGTTCTTCCTTGCGGGCGATCGCGGCGGCGCGGGTGGCCTCCCGCTCGGCCTTGAGTGAGTCAGCGACCTCGTCGGCGGTGCCGACGATCGCCGACAACCGCGCGGCGAGCGCATCGACGTCACCGATCACCGCGGCGTCGGGGAGGGTCTCCAACAGATGCTTGGCCGCGGCCTGTGCCTTGCGCGGATCGCCGGAACGCGCGGCGAGGCGTTCCTCGAGGATCTCGACCTCGGTGGCCAGGTCGTCGAACCGGCGACCGAAGTGCTCGAGCCCGTCCTCGACGGACCCGGCCTGCCACGATCCGATCTGCCGCTCGCCTGACGAGGTCTTCAGCCACACGACGCCGTCGGCGTCGATCCGTCCGAACCGGTGGGGATCGGTATGTGGCAACGGGTTCGGGGTGACGACCGGGATCGGGGCGGACGCTGCCGGCCCCGGTTGGGGGCGGGGCCGCGGGCCGGGGCGGGGGCCCGGGCGCGGACCGGGTTTGGGGATCGGGGGCCGGGCTGCCGGTCCCGTGGTGGGTTCGGTGGTGTCGGTGTCGCCGCCGGTGGCCTCGTGCCCGCCGGTTTCCGGTGTCGCGTCTGGTCCGCTCATGTGCAGGTGCCCCTTCCCGCCTTGTGGTGCCGCGCGTCACGGCTGCCGTTTCACTTCGATCCCCGGCCGCGTTGGCCGCCGGGCTGGAGTCCATTCAAGCAGCTCAGAGTTCATCGCGTGTGGGCTGCGGAACAATGGGTACCGCTCGTCGCCCGATCGGCGGGGTCGGGCCGCGAACGCCCGCCCGGGGTGCCCACGGTGGCGCTGCGCCGTCGACTAGCGTCGAGCACGTGTTCAGCTGCGCGGTATTCGTCCCGAGTGCGCCCCTGCTGGTACCCGAACTCGCCGGTCCCGACGCCGTCGACACGCGGCCGGTACGTGAGGCGACGCGTTCGGCGGTGCGGGCGCTGGCGGCCTCGGCCACCCGATGGGTTGCCCTCGGCGCCGACGACGCGCCGGCCGTTCCGGCGAGCGGGCCCGCCGCAGCCGTGCTCACCGACCGGCCGCGATGCGGCACCGATGTGGCCGTCACCGGGACCTTTGCGCGCTTCGGTGTCGACCTACCGGTGACCCTGGATCCCGCCGTGGAGGAGGCTTGCGCGCAGGCCGACGCCGAGCCGGTGCGACCGCGATTGCCGCTGTCGATGCTGATCGCCGCCTGGCTGCGGGAACAGGCGGGCGCCGACCGCGTGACGCCGGTGGTGCTCGACCCGTCGGCGAGCCCCGCACAGTGCGCGGCGGTGGGGGACGAGATTGCGGCGGCGCTGTCGGCGGTGTCCGAACCGGTGGGTCTGCTCGTGGTGGGCGACGGCGCGACCGCGTTGTCCCCGAAGGCTCCGGGCGGTGGCGAACGCGCATCGGCGGTGCGGTTGCAGAAGCGGATCGACACCGCCCTCGAATGTGGGGATCTGGAAACTCTGGCCGACCTCGACGCGCAGGAGTGCGATGCCGAGGGTGTCGGTGGACGAGTCGCCTGGCAGGTCGCAGCGGCGGTGGCCCGGGCGTCGCGCGCGCACACCGATGTGGACCCCGCCCGGTTGGACCCCGCCCGGTTGGACACCGCCCGGTTGGACACCGCCCGGTTGGACACCGAATGCCTGTATGCCGCAGCACCGTTCGGCGTGGGGTACGTCGTCGCTCGCTGGACCCCGCTCCCAGCCGGACCCCGAACAGGAGCCGATTATGACCGGCGGTGACATCGGGGCGCCCGTTCCGGTTGCGGTGGTGGGTCCCACGGCGGTCGGCAAATCCGATCTCGCGCTCGATCTCGCCGAGGCCCTCGACGGGGAGATCGTGAACATCGACGCGATGCAGCAGTACCGCGGAATGGACATCGGCACCGCGAAACTCACCCTCGCACAGCGTCGTGGTATCACCCATCACCAGATCGACGTCCTCGACGTGACCGAGATCGCCACGGTCGCGCGATACCAGGCCGCGGCCACGCGCGACATCGAGGAGCTGCTCGCGGCCGGCCGGACCCCGGTGATCGTCGGCGGATCGATGCTCTACATCCAGGGACTGCTCGACGACTGGAAGTTTCCGGCGACCGACCCGCAGGTGCGTGCGCGCTATGAGGAGATGCTGGCGCAGATCGGCGTCGCCGCCCTACATCGCAGGCTCGCCGAGGTCGACCCCGCCGCGGCCGAATCGATCCTCGACACCGACGGCCGCCGGATCGTCCGGGCACTCGAGGTCGTCGAACTCACCGGAGAGCCGTTCGCCGCGTCGGCTCCCAAGATCGGTGAAGCGCGCTGGGGTACAAGGATTCTCGCTCTCGACAGAGAAACCGCTGACCTCGACGAGCGGATTGCCGCGCGCACCGCGGAGATGTTCGCCAACGGCCTGGTCGACGAGGTGGCCAGGCTGGCCGAGAACGGGCTGCGTGAGGGGCGCACCGCGCGCCGGGCGATCGGATACGCCCAGACCCTGGCCGCCCTCGACGGCGAGTACGACCTCGACCGGGCCGTCGAGCTGACCGTCATCGGCACCCGGCGCTATGTTCGCCGGCAACGTTCCTGGTTCCGACGTGATCATCGGATCGTGTGGCTCGACGCCGCGGCCACCGACCTCACCGATCGGGCACTGGCTACCCTGGACCGGTGACGACCAGCGCCTCGACCACCGCCGCCGAATCGAAGAGTGGCCTGCCGTTCGTGAAGGGCCACGGCACCCAGAACGACTTCGTCATCCTCACCGATCCCGCGGTCGAGATCGCGCTGGGTGCCGATCTCGTCGCCGCACTGTGCGATCGGCAACGTGGTATCGGCTCCGACGGACTGTTGCGGGTCGCGCGATCGGGTGCGCTGGTCGCGGCGGGGGTGCTCGAGGCCCTGCCGGACCGGGTGAACCCCGACGACTGGTTCATGGACTATCGCAACGCCGACGGCTCGATCGCCGAGATGTGCGGCAACGGGGTCCGTGTCTTCGCCCATCATCTGCGCGCGTCGGGACTCGTGGGCACCGACGAATTCACCGTGGGTTCGCGCGCCGGCGCGCGACCGGTCGTCGTGCACTCCTTCGACCGACTGCGCGCCGACGTCAGTGTGCAGATGGGCCCGGCGAGCGTCGGGGAGCCCTCGACGGTCCGCATCGGCGACGATCTGTACCCCGGGGTGGCCGTCGACGTCGGCAACCCGCACCTGGCCTGTGTGGTTCCCGAACTCGATGCCGACGGCCTGGCCGCCGTCGACTTCTCCCGGGGTGTCGTGATCGACCCCGAGGTCTTCGCCCACGGAGCCAACGTCGAACTGCTGACCGTCCCGGAGGCCGTCGACGGACGGCTGTACGCCCGGATGCGGGTGTTCGAACGTGGGGTCGGCGAAACCCGAAGCTGTGGAACGGGTTTGGTCGCCGCAGCGGCGGCCGCACTACGTCATCGGGGTGAGCGGGTCGGGGAGTTGGTGATCGACGTGCCGGGCGGGCGGGTCGAGGTGCGCATCCTCGCCGACGATGCGTGGCTGCGCGGCCCGTCGGAACTGGTCGCCGACGGCGCGTTGCGCGCAGGGTGGGACGGATCCTGACACGACCGGCGAACGCTTCCGCCGACAGCCGGGGGCGCCGACAGCCGGGCGGAACGGTCCGGGCCGTGGAGTCGTCGCCGGGCGCCGCGAAATATTCGTGTGCGCTGCATCGTTGCCGCATGCGACCATGGAAGGCGTATGAGCAACACGACACACACCGCATATCCCATCCCGACCCCTGATCTCGCCGAGGACACCGGTATCCCCGAGGACACCGGAGTCACCGACGACCAGGGCATCACCGGGAGTTACCGGACCGACGAGCCGACCACCGGTGAACTCCAACTGTCCGAGCGTGCCTCGCTGCAGCGCGTGGCCGGTCTGTCGACCGAACTCACCGACATCACCGAGGTCGAGTACCGGCAGCTCCGACTCGAACGCGTCGTGCTGGTCGGCGTCTGGACCGAGGGCACCTCGGCGCAGGCGCGGGCGGCGATGACCGAGCTCGCCGCACTGGCCGAGACCGCCGGGTCGGCGGTTCTCGACGCCGTCATCCAACGACGCAATGCCCCCGACCCCGGCACCTACATCGGGTCGGGCAAGGCCGAGGAACTGCGCGAGATCGTGCTGGCCACCGGCGCCGACACCGTCATCTGCGACGGTGAGCTCACCCCCGGTCAGCTCACCGCGCTGGAGAAGGTCGTCAAGGTCAAGGTCATCGACCGGACCGCATTGATCCTCGACATCTTCGCCCAGCACGCCACCTCCCGCGAGGGCAAGGCACAGGTGTCGCTGGCCCAGATGGAGTACATGATGCCCCGCCTGCGTGGTTGGGGTGAGTCGATGTCCCGGCAGGCCGGTGGCCGTGCCGGCAGCAACGGTGGTGTCGGCCTGCGCGGACCCGGTGAGACCAAGATCGAGACCGATCGTCGCCGGATTCGCGAACGCATGGCCAAGTTGCGGCGCGAGATCCGGGACATGAAGAAGGCGCGCGTGACCAAGCGATCGGCTCGCAGCCGCAGCGCGGTGCCGTCGCTGACGGTCGCCGGCTACACCAATGCCGGGAAGTCGTCGCTGGTCAACGCGATGACGGGCTCGGGCATGCTGGTGCAGGACGCCCTGTTCGCGACCTTGGACCCGACGACCCGCCGGGCCACGCTCGACGACGGTCGCGAGGTGGTCTTCACCGACACCGTCGGCTTCGTCCGCCACCTGCCGACCCAACTCGTCGAAGCCTTCCGCTCCACCCTCGAGGAGGTCGTCGACGCCGACCTGCTGTTGCACGTCGTCGACGGCAGCGACGAATTCCCCGCCGAGCAGATCGCCGCGGTCCGCCGGGTGATCAACGAGGTCGTCGCCGAGGAGGGGGTGTCCGCGCCGCCGGAACTGTTGGTGATCAACAAGATCGACGCGATCGACCACACCCGGATGACAGAGTTGCGGGCGATGGCCCCCGACGCGGTGTTCGTCTCGGCGCGCACCGGTGAGGGGTTGCCGGCGCTGTTCGATCGGGTACGGGAATTCGTCGGCCGGACCGATGTCGAACTGACCCTCGCCGTGCCCTACACCCGGGGTGACCTGATCTCCCGCATCCACGAGGAGGGGGAGGTGCTCGCGAGCGACCACACCGCAGACGGCACCCGCATGACGGTACGGGTGCCGCAGGCCTTCGCCGGGCAGCTCGCCGACCTCGTGGTCACCCGGTCCTGACCGTCACCGGTGCCGATCGAGTGCTGCTGATCGCGGGTCGGTCTAGACCGCCTCGGGTGTGGGTGTCGGTTCGCGCAACCCGCTCGACAGGGCCAGCGCGAGGACCGGGATGCAGCCGAGCACGACGAACACGGCCTGCGTGCCCCACCGGTCGGCGACGATGCCCAACAACGGCATGAACAGACCGCCGGCACTGACCGCGAGTCCCAGGGTGACACCGGCCGCGGTGCCGGGGCGGTTGGGCAGATAGTCCTGGCCCAGCTTCACCAGCACGGCGAACGGGATGTTGGTCACCAGGCCGACCACGAAGACCAGGGGCAGGGCCGCGATCTGATGGCCGCACGCGAGCATGGCGAACAAGGCGGGGATCAGCGCGATGTTGCCGATCTGCACGGTGCGCACCATCCCGACGCGGTCGCCGAGCCGGCCGCCGGCCAGCGTGCCGAACACCCCGCCCACCAATTGCAGCGTGAGGGCAAGTCCCGCAATCGAACTCGATGCACCGAGGTATCGGATCCAATACAGCGCGATAAAGGTGTTGACGCCGAAGGAGATCGTCGAGCGGACCACTTCGACGGCGGTCAAGGTGCCGAACATGCCCCAGCGGTCGACTCCGCCGCGGGTGATCCGCGCGGCGGGATGTACCACCGTTCGGCGTTGATGGCGCCAGAGGATGTATCCCATCACCACCGCCGGGCCGATGAACACCGCGGTCGCACCGACACCCCACGCATCGAGTGCCGGGGTGGCCAGGGCGGGCGCCAGGAAGAAGCCGACGCTGCCGCCGGCGGCGAACAGGCTCATCGCGCTCGCGCTGTCGCCCGCGGCGCTCCGGGCGTCGCGCCCGGCGGGTGGATGGAACATCGCCACACCGAAGCCGGAGATCAGCAGCAGCATCCAGACCAGGGCATACGAGCCCGCGAGACCGGCGAGTCCGGCACCCAGCCCGGCCACGACCATTCCGACCGGCGACATCCACCGCAGCCGATGGCGGTCGGCCAGTAGCCCGACGAGGACCTGTGGCAGTGCACTGCCGAGCGTCGCGGCAAGCGCGAGACCCGAGGCGCCGACGTAGGAGTAGTGCCGCTCCAGCACGAAGAACGGCACGGCGGCCGGTACCAGGCCCTGATAGAAGTCGTCGACCGCATGGGCGGTGGCCCAGATCCGCATGCGCTGCCATGACGACCCGGCGGGTCGGCGAGATCCCGGCGGAGTCGACTCGACGGCGGTGTCCTCGATGCTCATGGTTCCATCGTGGTTCGTCGCCGTGGTGCAGTCTTCCGATATTCTGTCGGTTCATGTCGGAAAACAGCCAGCACGAGGATGTGGTGACCCAGTCGTCGTCACGTGCGGCAGGGGAGATCGTCGAACGCCATCGGCACACCGACGACCAGCTCATCTACGTCAGTCGCGGGGTGATCGCCGTTGCCACCGATGAAGGGGGATGGGTGGCGTCGTCGAATCGCGCGGTGTGGATTCCCGCCGAGACCTGGCACCAGCACCGATTCCACGGGTTCAGCCGGTTTCACACCGTGGGTTTCGCCGCCGTCGAACGAGTCCTCGACGCGGACGGCCCCGCGGTGATCTCGGTGACGCCGTTGGTGCGGGAGCTGGTGATCGCGGCCGCGGAGGACGTCCGCGGAGCCGACGAACTGTCCCGGATCCTCGCCGTGCTGCGCGATCAGTTGCGCCGCGTGCCCCAGGAGCCGGTCTCGTTGCCCACACCCCGCGACGATCGCCTCGCACGTGCGTGCGACCTGGTGCTCGCCGACCTCTCGGTGCCTCGCCCGCTGGGTGACCTCGCGGCGGCCGCGGGGGCAGGCGAACGCACGCTTGCGCGACTGTTCCACGACGAGATGGGGATGACATATCCGCAGTGGCGCACCAACATCCGGGTGTATCAGGCGATGATCGCGCTCGCCGAGGGGCGCTCGATCACCGCGACCGCGCACGACTGCGGGTGGGCCACCCCGAGTGCCTTCATCTCGGCCTTCCGACAGGTGACCGGCCGGACCCCGCGCGCCTACCAGATCGAGACGGTCCCGGTGCGTTCCTGACCGGTCGGGGTTCTCCACCGCCGGAATCCCTCGGTCGCAATCCCTGTGGGACAAGAGTTTCGGCCACAACGCCATCGGCCACCGACCCGCTGGGTCGGTGGCCGATGCTCGTCGGGGTCCGGTTACCCGGTCACTCGGCGTCGAGGTCGGTGGCGACCAACTTGGCGATCGCGTCGACGGTGGCCGGGTCCTCGGCGGTCACGACCACGTTGGTGCCCTTCTCGGCGCCGAGCGTCATGATCATCAGCGCCGATCCGGCGTCGACCGGCTCGCCGCCCTCGACGGCCAGGGTGATCAGGCAGCCGGCGTCGGCTGCGGCCTCGGCGATGATCGTCGCGGGGCGGGCGTGCAGTCCGACGGCGGAGCCGACGGCGACGGTGGTGCTGGGCATGATGGATTCTCCTTGACCTGTTCGGATGGCATGTACGCGGATGGGATGTACGCGGATGGGATCGAATCGGATGGGATCGGTGGTGAGGGACGGACCGTTCGCGGGCGGGATCTTCGATTGTGCCCGCGGCGGTCGGTCGAGGTGGGCGAACCGCGCCATCAGGCGGGGACGGCCTCCCGCGGGGTGGTCGCGACGGCGGTGCGGTCACGGTTGCGGCCCCACTGCTTGGCGGCGATGACGCACAGCGCGGAGAGAACGGTGCCCGCGGCGAGAGCGACGAGGAACCACCACCAGGCGTTCATGGCGAAGAAGACGAACACACCGCCGTGCGGGGCGCGCAGTTCGACACCGAGCGCCATGATCAGCGCGCCGGACAGAGCGCCACCGGCCATCATCGACGGGATCACCCGCAGCGGATCGGTCGCGGCGAACGGGATGGCACCCTCGGAAATGAACGAGGCGCCGAGAAGCCAAGCGGCCTTGCCGTTCTCACGCTCGGGTTCGGTGAACAGCTGCGGACGCAGGACCGTGGACGCCAGGGCCATCGCCAGCGGCGGGACCATGCCGGCACACATGACCGCGGCCATGATCTCCAGCTGCGCCGAGCCGCCGACAGCGAGGCCGGTGGTGGCGAACAGGTAGGCCGCCTTGTTCACCGGGCCGCCGAGGTCGAAGCACATCATCAGGCCCAGCACGATGCCCAGGATGATCGCCGAGCCACCGGTCATGCTGCTGAGGCCGTTGTTCATCTCGGTGGTGAGCCACGCCAGCGGCCTGCCGAGGAACATGAACATCACCGCACCGATGACAAGGCTGCCGAAGAGCGGGATGATCACCACCGGCATCAGGCCACGCGCCCACTGCGGCAACGGAAGTCGCGAGATCGCCAGGCAGACGACGCCGGCCGCGAGGCCGCCGATCAGGCCGCCGATGAAGCTGGCGCCGACGGCCACCGACACCAGGCCGGCGACGAAGCCGGGCGCGATACCGGGCCGGTCGGCGATCGCGAACGAGATGTAGCCGGCCAACGCCGGGACCAGCATGCTCATCGCCAGGGAACCGATCGCGAAGCTCACCGCGCCCAGGTAGGTGCCGAGTCCTCCTGCCGGGAGATTCCAGAGAGTGTTGTGCAGCGCGATGTAGGCACCGTCGCTCATCGTCTTGTCGATGTTCTTGTTGGCGATCTGGTAGCCGGCCAGCAGGAATCCGAGAGCGATCAGCAGACCGCCCGCAGCGACGAACGGGATCATGTAGCTGACGCCGGTCATCAGGGCCTGCTGAACCTGCTTGCCCAGGCTGAGCCCACCCTTCTCCGTGGCAGCGGCGCCGGCACTGTCGCCGTCGCCGGCGCGCACCACCGCCGCGTGCGGATTCTCCGCTGCCGCAAGCGCTTCGGCGATCATCGCGTCGGGTTCGTTGATGGCGCGCTTGACGCCGGACTCGATGACCGGCTTGCCGTGGAACCGGCTCTTGCCCTTGACGCCGACGTCGGTGGCGAAGATGACGGCGTCGGCGCCGGCGATGACGTCCGGGGTGAACGGGGTGGTTCCCGAGGACCCCTGGGGCTCGACGTGGAAGTCGACACCGGCGCGCTCGGCGGCGTACTTCAGCGCGTCGGCGGCCATGTAGGTGTGGGCGATCCCGGTGGGGCACGCGGTGATCGCGACGATCGACATCGGCTTGTCGCTCGTCGGTGCGGCCGGGGTCGATGAGTCGACCGGCGCGGTCTTCTGGGTGGTCACCGTGTCGGTGGCCACCTTCTGCGGTGCCGCCTTCTCGGTGCTCGCGGCCGCGGTGGTGCTCGAGCCGGCCGCGGGCGGATTGATCGCACCGTCGACGAGGTCGACGATCTCGTCGTCGGTGCGCGCTGCCCGCAGCGAGGCGACGAAGTCGGGACGGACCAGCGCACGAGCGAGCGAGCTGAGCAGCTTCATGTGCTCGGAGGCACCGCCCTCGGGGGCGGCGATGAGGAAGACGATGTCGGCCGGACCGTCGGGGGCGCCGAAGTCGACCTTCTTCGACAGCCGCGCCATCGCCAGGCTCGCCTGCGACACCGATGCGGCGCGGGCGTGCGGGATGGCGATTCCGCCGGGTAGACCGGTGGCGGACTTGGCCTCTCGGGCGAGCGCGGCGCGCGCGAGGTCGGCGGGATCGCTGGTGCGACCGGCTTCGCCGAGGTTCTCGGCGAGGTGATTGATCACCGCCGACGGGTCGTCGCCTGCGTCGACGTCGAGATTCACCGTGGCTGCGGTGATGATCTGCTCGGACATGGGTTTCCTTACTGGTGTGTCGCTGGTTGGGTGCTGATGGTGGATCTGGTTCTGGAGTTGTTCGGGGTCACGGGTTGTTTGTCATGGGGTTGGGGCGGCTCCGGCGAGATCGGTGATCACGACACGGTCGGGATCGAGGTGGTCGGGGCGGGGAGGCTGGGTGCCGGCGAGTGCGGCCGCCGCGGCACCATAGGCGACCGCGCTGCGCAACCGTCCGGGCTCGTCGGCGCCCCGGGTTTCGGCGATCAGGTAACCGGCCAGCGAGGAGTCGCCTGCGCCGACGGTGCTGCGCGGGACGATCGGCGGCGGCGTGGCGAACCAGCTGCCGGACTCGGTGGTCAGCAGTGCGCCGGCCGCACCGAGGGTGGCCAGCACGGCGCCGCCGATGCGGTGCGCCATGTCGGCCGACGCCGAGACGATGGGCGACAGATCGCCCTCGGCGGCGGCGTGACGCAGGATCTCCGGATCGGCACCGCTGACCTCGGCGAGTTCATACTCGTTCGGCTTGATCAGGTCGACGCGTCCGGTCACCGCTGCCGTCAGGGGAGCACCCGAGGTGTCGATGGCGACGCGGTGTCCGCGCGCGATGAGCTGGTCGGCGAGTACGCGATACCAGTCGTCGGCGACACCCGGTGGCAGCGATCCGCACAGGGCCACCCAGTCGGCACCGGCCGCGCGGGCCAAGACGAGGTCGGTCAACGCACGCACCTGACGGTCGTCGAGGAACTGGCCGGAGGCGTTGATCTTGGTCGTGGTGCCGTCGGGTTCGGCGATGGTGATGTTCGACCGCACCTCGCCGGGCACGGCGAGGGCCTCGTGGCGAAGTCCGACCTGGTCCAACGCGGTCAGCAGCGGATCGCCGTTGCGCGCCGGTAGGACCGCGAGGGTGGTCAGACCCGCCTCGGCGATGACGCGGGAAACGTTGACGCCCTTGCCTCCCGGCTCGGCGCGGACACCGACGGTGCGTTGCACCTCCCCGCGCTGGAGGGGGCCGGCGATCTCCAGGGTGCGATCGAGACTCGGGTTGGCGGTGACGGTGAGGATCATGCGATCACGACCTCGATGCCGCGGGCGGAGAGCACCGCGGAGAAGGTGGGATCGATACCGGCGTCGGTGATGAGGACATCGACGTCGTCGAGGTCGGCGAAACCGGCGAAGTCCTCGCGATTCATCTTCGAGGAGTCGGCGAGCACGATCACGCGTTGCGCCGAGCGCACCAGCGCCGACTTCACCGCCGCCTCGTCGGGGTCCGGCGTGGACAGTCCAAGACCCTCGCTGACCCCGTTGGTGCCGATGAAGGCGACCGTGGAGCGAAACTGCCGCAGTCGGGACACGGTGTCGGCGCCGACTGCCGCCTGCGTCAGACTGCGAACTCGCCCTCCCACCAGATGCAGTGTGGCGCTGGGATGTTCGGCAAGAAGCGTGGCCAGGGGCAGGCTGCTGGTGACCACGCTCAGGCGTCGGTCGGTGGGGATGTTGAGTGCGGCCTGGTAGGTGGTGGTGCCGGCGTCGAGCGCGAGCGAGCCGCCGTCGGGCGGCAGGAAACGCATCGCCGCACGGCCGATCGCCACCTTCTGATCGGCATGGCTGGCCTCGCGCTCGCCGATGCCCTGCTCGTCGACGATCTGGACCAGGCCGGGCCGAACCGCGCCACCGTGTACGCGCTGCAGATGGCCGGCGCGTTCCAGGCTCGCCAGATCGCGTCGCACCGTCTCGCTGGTGACCTCGAAGCGCTCGGCGAGCGCGCTCACCGAGGCGCGGCCCTTCGAGCGGACCAGCTCGGCGATCGCCTGCTGTCGTTCTTCCGCGTACACGTCTCTCCGATCTCTTTCCGACCACCGACCCCATGTGGGTTTCTGTGGGACCCGGTGTTGATATATCTGTGTTTACGCCTGTTTGTGTTGACAAGTCAAGGATTTCTTGTAACTTCGATCACAAGAGGTGGTGACGTACCGGTGTTTCACATCCATCGGACGCCTGGTCGGATCACACAGAACGACCGCGTGACCAGTACGACCCGCATCACCGCAACGCCCGCATCATTGAAGGACGAGGAAAGGCCGGAACCGTGGATCAACAGGTTCGCCCCCAGCACACGCAGACCGAGGGCAGTGCGTCGGATGCCGACACCACGCTGCACGGGACGCCCGTCGTCGGCGGCAAGGCCTACGGGCCGGTCGTCCGTCCGGGCGAGCGGGTGAGGGTCGAGCCCGCCGATCCGGGCTCACATGTGGTGGACGAGGCCGACCGTGAGGCCGAAAAGGCCCGCTTCGTCGATGCCGCGGCCGTGGTCGCCGCGCGACTGCGTGAGCGCGCCTCGCACGCCTCGGGTGCCGCCGCAGAGGTGTTGATCGCCACCGCGGGCCTCGCCGAGGACCGCGGGTGGATCGGCACGGTCACCAAGCTGATCGCCGACGGGACCCCGGCCCCGGCCGCGGCCGCCGCGGCCACCGAACAGTTCGCCGCGATGTTCGCCAAGCTCGGCGGGATCATGGCCGAGCGCATCACCGACCTCAACGACGTCCGTGACCGGGTGGTGGCCGAGGTACTCGGCGAGCCCGAGCCCGGGGTCCCCGTGCCCGACGAGCCGTCGGTGCTCCTCGCCGACGACCTCGCGCCGGCCGACACCGCCGGACTCGATCCGAAACTGATCACCGCGTTGGCCACCCGGCTCGGTGGGCCGACCAGCCACACCGCGATCATCGCCCGCCAACTGGGGATTCCGTGCGTGGTGGCGGTCGCCGGCCTCGACGACGTACCCGCGGGCACGCCCGTTCTCGTCGACGGAACCGCGGGAACCGTTGTCGTTCACCCCGATCCGGCGCGGGCCGGGGACGAGGTGGAGCAGAGTCGTCGGGAGGCGGAGGCGATCGCGGGATGGACCGGGCCCGGGCGCACCGCCGATGGTGTGGAGGTGGCCATCCTGGCGAACGTCGCCGACGGCGTCTCGGCGCGGGCGGCGACGGCATACCCCGTCGAGGGGGTCGGTCTGTTCCGCACCGAACTCGCTTTCCTCGATCGGGCCGACGAACCGTCGGTGGACGAGCAGGCAGCGCTCTACCGCGAGGTCATCGAGGCCTTCGACGGCAAGAAGGTCGTGGTCCGGACGCTCGATGCCGGCTCGGACAAGCCGCTGAAGTTCGTCGATCACGGCACCGAGGCGAATCCCGCACTGGGCGTACGAGGCAACCGGATCGCCGCGACACATCCCGAGATCCGTACCGGTCAACTCGACGCGATCGCCCGCGCCGCGCAGGCGACCGGCACCACGCCCTGGGTGATGGCGCCGATGATCGCCTCGGCCGCCGAAGCCGCCGAATTCGCCGCCGAGGTCCGCGGTCGCGGGCTGGTGGCGGGGGTGATGATCGAGATCCCCTCGGCGGCGATCCTCGCTCCGGCGATCCTCGCCGAGGTCGACTTCGTCTCGATCGGCACCAACGATCTCACGCAGTACACGATGGCCGCCGACCGGATGTCGGCCGAGCTCGCCGGGCTCACCGACCCGTGGCAGCCTGCGGTGCTCTCGCTGATCGCCACCGTCGCCGAGGCGGGCACCCGCAGTGCGACACCGGTCGGGGTGTGCGGCGAGGCCGCCGCCGATCCGCTGCTCGCGTGTGTCCTGGTCGGACTCGGCGTCACCTCGCTGTCGAGCGCCCCGGCCGCGGCGCCCGCGGTGGGAGCGAAGCTCGCCGAGGTCGACCGCGAGGCGTGCCGCTCCGCCGCGCAGGCTGTACTGGCGACCGCCTCACCGGCCGATGCGCGTGCCGCGGCCGCGGAAGCGTTGCGCAGCTGAGCCGTTCGGCTGAGCGGGCCGGCGGGTGCGACTCCGCTCAGATGCGGCGCATCACCGTCACGACCTTGCCCAGCACCGCGGCGTCGTCGCCGGGGATGGGCTCGAACAGGTCGTTGTGCGGCATCAGCCACACATGGCCGTCCTTGCGCTTGAAGGTCTTGACCGTCGCCTCGCCGTCGATCATCGCCGCGACGATGTCGCCGTTGTCGGCGACGTTCTGTTGACGAACGACCACCCAGTCGCCGTCGCAGATGGCCGCGTCGATCATCGATTCACCGACGACGCGCAGCAGGAACAGTGACCCGTCGCCAACGAGTTCACGCGGCAGCGGGAAGACATCCTCGACGGCCTCCTCGGCCAGGATCGGCCCGCCGGCCGCGATACGTCCCAGAACCGGCACGAACGTCGGCGTGGGGAGGTTCGATGCATTCGGGTTGTCGTCGGTGGGCGTGGGATCGCCGTCCTGGACGTTCACCGCGCGGGGTCGGTTGTGATCGCGTTTGAGCAGACCCTTGCGCTCGAGGGTTCGCAGCTGATGCGCGACCGATGAGGTCGACGCCAGGCCGACGGCGTCGCCGATCTCGCGGATGCTCGGCGGATACCCGCGTTCGCGCACGGACTTGCGGATCACATCGAGCACGCCCTTCTGGCGCGGGGTGAGCGCGGCCTCGACGGCCGCGGGATCGATCGGGCCGGTCGCGACGGCGTCGTCCGGATCGGTGACGGTCGCCGCGTCGGGGTCACCCGAGCGGCCCTTCTTCTCACTCATGGGGTTCGCATCCTTTCGGTCGGTGCGCACATCCTCGCGGGGTACGCCCTGGTTGACGGGCCCTGTGGAGAGCTGAACACCGGCCAGGGTAGCCGAGGCGACAGGCAACCTCAAACATGTGTTCGACGTGTCGCGAGAAATTGTCGGTGCCCCGTGGTAGAACTCGAACATCCGTTCTTCGAATGCATGATCGAGATAGGGAGACGCCATGCCGACCGTACTTCTGCCCACCGCGCCGGGCACCAACGACCTGCCCGTTCGGTCCCGCCGGACGGCTCACCGCGCCGCCGCCGTTCGCCGCGGGGCGTCGATGCCGGCCCGCGCAACCGTCGAGCACCGGGCGCTCGAACACCGGGTGCTCGAACACCGGGTGCTCGAACACCGGTCGTCCGAACACCGGTCGTCCGAACACCGGTCGTCCGACCGTCGCCTCCCGGAGCGGCGCACGCTCGAGCGCGACCCGGCCCGCCGACGACCGGCATATGCGGGCCCGGCCCGGACCGGTGCGCGCCGCCTTCCGGCGGTTGCGGGCACCCGTTGCGCAACTCCGGTCGGCCCGCGGGTCACCGCGCACCGCACCGCTCGCCGTACCGGTGCGATGGTGGCCGTGCTGACCGGTGTCGCCCTGGCGCTGCTGGTGTGGCTGGTGGCCGTGGCCGGTAGCGACTACCAGCAGTCGACCACGCCGGCGCCCGCGGCCACCGAGGTCGTGCACGTACGTGCCGGGGAATCGCTGAACTCGGTTGCCGCACGGGTCGCGCCCGACCTGCCCCGGCAGGCCGTCATCGACGAGATCGCGCGGATGAACGAGATGTCCGGCAGCGGGCTCCAGGTCGGTCAGGCACTGCTGGTACCCGCCTACCGGTGACGACCGGGGTAGGCGATCACACGGCTGTTCCACCGCGGTGGGGCGGTATTGTCGGTGTATGCGCTGTCCGTTCTGCAGGAATGATGACACCAAGGTCATCGACTCCCGAGTTGCCGACGAGGGGCAGGCGATCCGTCGGCGCCGCTCCTGCAGCGCATGCGGTCGCCGGTTCTCGACGGTGGAGACCGCTGTCCTGGCCGTCGTCAAACGCAATGGCGTCACCGAGCCCTTCAGCCGCGAGAAAGTGATGCGTGGGGTCCGACGCGCGTGTCAGGGACGCCAGGTCGACGAGGACGATCTCGCGCAGCTCGCCCAACAGGTCGAGGAGACCGTTCGGGCCTCCGGAGTCGCCGAGATCCCCAGCAACGAGGTCGGATTGGCGATCCTCAAACCCTTGCGCGACCTCGATGAGGTCGCCTACCTGCGATTCGCGTCGGTGTACCGCTCGTTCGATTCCCTCGAGGACTTCCAACGCGAGATCGACGACCTGCAGGGCAATCTGACCCACGGCCGGACGACGCCCGCAGCCGGCGTCGTGTCAGCCGAGTCGGTCCAGGGTCCGTAGCGCCCGTTTCTCCGAGATCGGATAACGCGTGCCCAGTCGCTGCGCGAACAGACCGACCCGCAATTCCTCGACGAGCCAGTGCGCCTGTTCGTTGACCGCGTCTCGCCTGCGGTCGGGCACCTGCGCGAGCCGCTGGTTCCAGCGCTCCACCACCCGATCCAGTGCCTCCATGCCGGCGCGATCCCGCGCGGCGGATGCCGGCAGATGCTCCAGGCGCTCACGGGCAGCGCGCAGATAGCGGGGCACCTCCGCCAGGTGCTCCCGTGGGGTGGCGGCGACGAAGCCGTCGAACACCAGATGGCCGAGCTGTTCGGCGACGTCGTCGGCGGCGAGTTGCCCCGAATGGGTGTCGATCACACCGCGCAGTGCCACCAACTCCCGCAGGACGTCGACCGCGAGGCGTAGATACTCCGGAGCGGCGTCGGTCACCGCTGGCCGCAGCCGTTGGGCGAGCGCGGCGAACGCCTGGGGCGAACGTACGACGCGCAGTTCGTCGGGCTCCACGAGATCACGGATCGCTCGGCGTGTGCAATCGCCGAACAACCGCGCCGGCTCCCGATAGGGGCTCTGGCTCAACGCGATCCGTCCGGCAGGGTCCAGTCCGGAGGCGGCTTTCGGACTCAATGCGGGGATCGTGTTCTCCAACAACACGATCACGCCGCCGGCCAGGGCGGTGCTCGCCTCGGTGGTGGTCGCCGCCCGGACAACCGAGACCCCGTCGGGATGGCCGGCGCGGTGGGTCACGTGCAGAGTCGGGTAACGGGTGATGGTCTGCCCGGCGACGTCGGCGGTCTCGCTCGGCGCGAGTGTTCCGATGCCCTCGTCGGTCCACGTGGTGTACACCGGTGTGGCCGTCTGTGTGGTGGCGGCGGATGTCGGTTCCGACAGTTCGGCGAACGATGAAGTACGGGTGAGGATCTCGCCCTTGTCGTCGACGACCGCGAAGTGGATGCGCAGATGAGTCGGGAGTCGGTCGGGGTCGAAGTCGGCGGGCGAGACCGAGTGACGGGTGATGGTCGACAACTCCCGGGCCAGACCGCGGATCAGCGGCTCCGAGCGTGGGGTCAGCCGAGAGAGCGCCAGATCGGCGAAACGTTGGGCCGGTGCCATCGTCTTGCGCAGCGACTTCGGCAGGGTCTTGACGAGTTCGGTCGCCAACTCCGAGCGCATCCCCGGGACCAGCCAATCGAAGCCGGCGTTGCGTACATGGGGCAGAAGATCTTTCGGGATGACGACGGTGACGCCGTCGTCGGGCGCGCCGGGCTCGAAACGATACCGCAGCTCCAGACGGGTCTGGCCCTGCTGCCAGAACCCCGGATAGTCGGTGTCGGCGACGGCGACGTCAGCCGCCACATCGGCCGCGGTCAGGTCGAGCAGATGCGGTTGCGCCGACCGCGTCTTCTTCCACCAGGAGTCGAAATGTCGCGCCGAGGTCACCTCGGCAGGGATGCGCTGATCGTAGAACTCGAACAGTTGCTCCTCGGAGATCACCACATCGCGCCGTCGGGCGCGGTGCTCGACATCGGCGGCGTCGCTGAGCAGTTGCCGATTCCGGTGGAAGAACTCGTGGTCGGTCTTCCAGTCGCCCTCGACCAGGGCGTGCCGGAGGAACAACTCCCGGGAGACCTCGGGGTCGATGGGGCCATAGGTCACCCGGCGTCGTGCGACGAGGGTGACCCCGTAGAGGGTGACGCGTTCGTAGGCCATCGCCGCGCCCCGCCGCGACGACCAGTGCGGCTCGCTGTAGGTGCGTTTGACCAGGTCGCCGGCCAACCGTTCCACCCACAACGGGTCCACCCCGGCCACGGTGTGCGCGAACAACCGTGACGTCTCGATGATCTCGGCCGCCATCAGGAACGCGGGCGGCTTCTTGGCGACCGACGACCCGGGGAAGATCATCAGCGTGGTGTTGCGGGCTCCGGTGTATTCGCGGCCCTCGGCATTGCGTGCGGCGATGTTGCCGAGCAGCCCGGCGAGGATCGCGCGATGGATCGCATCGGCATCGATCTCGGTGCGTGGAGTCTCCCAGTCGAGGTCGGAGACGATGCCGCGCAACTGTCGATGCAGGTCCTGCCATTCCCGGATGCGCAGATAGTGCAGGAACTCGCGCTCGCACATCCGCCGGAATTGATTGCCCGACAGCTCTTTGCGCTTCTCCTGCAGATACGCCCACAGCGTCGGGTAGGCGAGGAAATCCGAGCCCGGGACCGCAAAGCGACGATGCGCGGCGTCGGCGGCCTCCCGATGTTCGGCCGGTCGCTCACGGACATCGGGCAGCGACAATGCCGCAGCAATGACGAGCACGTGCTCCAGACATCCCTCGTCGCGGGCGCCGACGAGCATGCGAGCGATCCGCGGATCGACCGGAATGCGCGCCATCGTCGCGCCGACCGGCGTCAGCCGGGGCGCCGTGCCGGAGTCCGACCGGGCAGTGCCGGAGTCCGACCGCGCTGTGCCGCGCGTCTTCTGGCCGCCGGTGGTGATCGCGCCCAGTTCACCCAGGACTGCCATGCCGTCGCGGATCGCCCGGGCGTCGGGTGGCTGCACGAACGGGAAGTCGGCGATGTCGCCGAGGCGCAGCGCGGTCATCTGCAGGATCACCGACGCCAGGTTGGTGCGCAGGATCTCCGGATCGGTGAAGGCGGGCCGGGCGTCGAAGTCCGCCTCGGAGTACAGCCGGATACACACGCCGGGCGCGACGCGCCCGCAGCGCCCGGCACGCTGGCGGGCGCTGGCCTGCGAGATGGGTTCGATCGGCAGCCGGAGCACCTTCGTGCGCGTCGAATAGCGGGAGATGCGTGCGGTCCCCGAATCGATGACGTAGCGAATGCCCGGAACCGTCAGCGATGTCTCGGCCACGTTGGTGGCCAACACGATTCGACGGCCGTCCGACGGCGAGAACACCTTCTGTTGGTCGGCGATGGACAACCGCGCGAACAGCGGAACCACCTCCGCGCCCGCGGCGACACGACGCGACAGCACTGCCGCGGCCTCTCTGATGTCGCGTTCGGTGGGCAGGAACACCAGGATGTCCCCGCGACCATTCGCGCCCCACAACTCGCCGATTGCGGCGTCGATCCCCTCGAACAGATCGAGATCGGCGTGCTCGCCGCCACCGGCGTCGTCGCCGGAATCAGGGTCTTCCCGCAGTGACAGCGGGCGATACCGCACCTCGACCGGATACGTGCGCCCCGACACCTCGAGGATCGGCACCTCGGTATCGGCGGTGGCGAAATGCCGTGCGAATCGGTCGGGTTCGATGGTCGCCGAGGTGATGATGACCTTGAGGTCGGGCCGGCGGGGCAGCAGGCGGCGCAGATAACCGAGGATGAAATCGATGTTGAGACTGCGTTCGTGGGCCTCGTCGACGATGATCGTGTCGTAGTGCCGCAGCATCGGGTCCGAGGAGATCTCCCGCAGCAGGATGCCGTCGGTCATCACCTTCACCAGCGTGTCGGCACCCGAACGATCGGAGAACCGCACGGAGTAACCGATGGCGTCGCCGATGTGGGTGCCCGTCTCGTCGGCGATCCGGCGCGCCACCGAACTGGCCGCGATCCGACGGGGTTGGGTGTGACCGATCGCCCCCCGCACACCGCGGCCGAGCTCGAGGCAGATCTTCGGCAACTGGGTGGTCTTGCCCGACCCGGTCTCCCCGGCGACGACGACCACCTGATGCTCGGCGATCGCCGCGGCGATCTCCGCACGCGCCGCCGACACCGGGAGCTCCGCCGGATACTCGATGACCGGGATCGCAGCACGTCGAGCAGCGATCCGTTTCTCGGCGCCCTCGATCGCACGGAGCAGGCCGTCCAGACGTTCGGGCGAGGGAGCTGCTCCGCGTTCGTCCGGTCCGCGCTTGTCGAGTCCGAGTTTGTCGAGTCTGAGTTTGTCGAGTCTGCGGCCCAACGAGTGCTCGTCGACGATGCTCAGCCGAGCGATGCGCTCGCGCAGTTCGTGAGGATCGACGTCCTCCGGATGAGCGGTGGAGCGGGCGGGGGAGGAGGACATGATGCGTTCCAGGATATGGGGTCGGGCGGGGGTGGGCTGGATCGCACCGGCTCCTGCCCGCCCCCGCGACGCACGTGCACGGCGGCGACCGGCATCATGGTGACCATGGCTGGTTCGCTGTGGCATGGCTTCGCCGACATGGGTTCGGTGAGTACCAACGGTCCGTTCGTCGTCACCCGCGGTGAGGGGGCGCGCATCTGGGATGCGCAGGGCAACTCCTACCTCGACGCCACGGCGGGACTGTGGTTCACCAACGTCGGTCACGGTCGCACCGAGATCGCCGACGCCGTGCGCACACAATTGGCGACGTTGGCCCATTACTCCGGATTCGGTGACCTCACCGCCGATGTCACCGACACCCTCGCCGACCGGCTCGCCGCGCTGGCACCGGTACCCGGCAGCAAGATCTTCTTCACCTCCGGCGGTAGCGATTCCGTCGACACCGCGGCCAAGCTGGCGCGACGGTACTGGACCGAGGTCGGCAAGCCGGAGAAGACCTTGCTCGTCGGCCGCACCAAGGCCTACCACGGCATGCATGTCGCGGGTACCTCGCTGGCCGGTATCCCGGCCAACCACGACGGCTACGGACAACTCATGCCCGACGCGGAGTCGGTCGGCTGGGACGACGCCAAGAGTCTGCTCGGGCTCATCGAACGGGTCGGCGCCGATCGGGTGGCCGCCTTCTTCTGCGAACCGATCATCGGCGCCGGCGGGGTGTACCTGCCGCCCGAAGGGTATCTCGCCGAGGTGCGCCAGATCTGCCGTGACCACGACGTGCTGTTCGTCGCCGACGAGGTGGTCACCGGTTTCGGTCGCATCGGTGGCGACAGCTGGTTCGCGTCGTCCCGGTTCGATCTGCAACCGGATCTGATGACCACCGCCAAGGGACTGACGTCGGGGTACGTGCCGATGGGCGCGGTGTTCATCGCCCCACGGATCGCCGAGCCGTTCTACGCCGGCGGCGTCTGGTGGCGACACGGCTACACCTATGGCGGTCACGCCGGTGCCGCCGCGGCGGCGATGGCCAATCTCGACATCATCGAACGCGAGGGCCTGCTCACCGAGGCGACGCGTCTGGAGACCGATCTGGCGACGGCGCTACGCCCGCTCGCCGATCTCGACGCCGTGAGCGAGGTCCGCACCGGGTTGGGCGCGGTCAGCGCCGTCCAGCTCGCCGATCCCGCACGTGCCCAGGACGCGGTGGCGGCCATGCGCAGGCACGGGGTGAGCGGACGTGCCGCCGGGCAGGGCGCCCTGCAGATCTCCCCGGCCTTCGTGATGAGCACCGCAGAGGTCGGCGACCTCGCGAGCCGCATCGGCGACGCACTGAGCTGAGGCGGAGCCCGCACGTCGGAGCGCGCACGCCGTTGACGACTCGGGCCCGGTGCCTGCGCTCACGCAGACACCGGGCCCGACATCTTCTGTCACAGAGGGGCTGTCACACGCCGATCAGACGCCGCTCAGCACCTCGGTGGTGGCGATCGCCTGGCTGACGCCGGCCACGATCGAGGCGACCTTGAGTGCCTCGAAGATCGCCTCGCGGTCGACGCCCGCCTCACGCAGGGTGGCCTCGTGCGCGCCCACGCAGTGCTCGCAGCCGTTGATCGAGCTGACCGCGAACGACCACAACTCGAAGTCGGCCTTGTCGACGCCGGGGTTGCCGATGATGTTCATCCGCAGACCGGGACGCAGGTCGTCGTACTTGCCGCCGAGGAATCCGCGGCCGCGATAGAAGACGTTGTTCATCCCCATGATCGACGCGGCGCCCAGGGCGGCGTTGTAGGCCTCCGCGGACAGCGTGTCGGCGGCTTCCTCGCCGATCTCGGCCAGCACCTTGGCATTTCGCGTCGCCGCAGCGGTCGCGAGCAGGGTGCCCCACAGCTGCTCCTCGGTCAGCGCGGTGGTGCGGCTGATCGAACCGAGGTTGAGCTTGAGGTCCTTGGCGTACTCGGGGAGGGCTTCCTTGAGATTGTCGATGCTCATGAGTGCTCCTCTCAGACGCTGGCGGTCAGCAGTTCGCCCGCGTTGATGGTGGGATCGCCCTTGCGCCAGTTGCAGGCGCACAGTTCGTCGGACTGCAGCGCGTCGAGGACGCGGAGCACCTCGTCGACGTTGCGGCCCACCGAACCCGCGGTGACCGAGACGAACTGGATCTCGTTGTTCGGGTCGACGATGAAGGTGGCGCGGTCGGCGACGCCGTCGGCGTTGAGAACACCTGCCGCGGTGGCCAGTTCGCGCTTGAGGTCGCTCAGCATCGGGAAGGGGAGGGTCTTGAGGTCCTCGTGCTGGGCGCGCCACTGGAAGTGGACGAACTCGTTGTCCACCGAGGCGCCGAGCACCTGGGCGTCGCGGTCGGCGAACTCGTCGTTGAGCTTGCCGAAGGCGGCGATCTCGGTCGGGCACACGAAGGTGAAGTCCTTGGGCCAGAAGAAGATGATCCGCCACTTGCCGGGATGATCATCGCTGGAGATCTGGGTGAAGTAGTCGTCGGGCTGCTGGGCGTCGACCTTCGACAGGTCGCCGCCGATCACAGCGGTGAGGTTGTAGGCGGGGAACTGATCGCCGATCGTGAGCAGAGCCATGGTGTGCAATCTCTCCTTCTAGTCGCGCGGGCGCCGGCGATCCGGACGGATCGGCACGGCAGTACCGATAATGCTTCGCACCGACCATTGTGCTCGGGAATCGGTGAAAGCGAAACGTGATGATTAGCACTACACTGATAGGTATGCCCGATAAAACTTATCAGCCGTCGCTGGCCGGCCTGCGTGCCTTCGTCACGCTGGCACGCAAACATCATTTCGGTTCTGCGGCAAACGAATTGGGGATCAGTCAGCCGTCGCTGTCACAGGCGCTGGCCGCCCTGGAGGCGGGTCTCGGACGCAAACTCATCGAGCGCACCACACGGCGTGTCTTCTTGACTCCGGAGGGGCAGACCCTGCTCCCCAAGGCGATCGCGGTGACCGACGCCGCCGACGACTTCTTGTCCGCGGCGGCCGGTGCCGACGATCCGCTCTCCGGCGCGGTGCGCCTCGGGGTGATCCCCACGGTTGCGCCGTACATCCTGCCGCGGATGCTGCGCGGGTTGCCGGCCCGGTTACCCGGCCTCGAACTGCGGGTGGTCGAGGATCAGACCGCCCGTCTGCTCACCGCGCTGCGCGAGGGCTCGCTGGACGTGGCTGTCCTGGCCCTGCCGGCAGAGGCCGGCGGTATTGCCGAAATCCCGATGTACGACGAGGATTTCGTGCTCGCCCTGCCCGTCGGCCATCCGCTCGCCGGCCGCAAACGCGTCGATCCGAGCACCCTCGCCGATCTTCCGCTGCTCCTGCTCGACGAGGGGCATTGTCTGCGTGATCAGGCACTCGAGGTCTGTCGACTGGCCGGGGTCTCACCCGACCTCGGGCACACCCGCGCGGCATCGCTGGCCACCGCGGTGCAATGTGTCGAAGGTGGGCTGGGGGTCACCCTGATCCCCGAGACCGCTGTCGACTCCGAAACGGCGGCAGGCGAACTGGCGATCGCGCGATTCACCGCGCCACGTCCGGGACGGCGGATCGGGTTGGTTTATCGGGCGTCGTCGGGCCGCGACGAACCGTATCGGCGGCTGGCCGCCGTGATCGCCGCACTGGTCGAGGAGATCGCGCCGGTGCGGATCGCCGCGCAGGCGATCCCGGTCTGACCGCGCCGGCGATCAGGCCTGGTTGGTGGCCACGGCGTGGGCGAGCTCTTCCCACTCGTCGAGCAGGCTGGAGTCCACGTCGCGGATCATCGCGCCGACGCGGTCGGTGATGTCCTCGATCTCCTCGGTCGCCACGGCGAGCGGAAGTCCTTGTCGCAGAGCGCGATAACAGTCGGAGAGGTACCGCAGCACGATGCCCTCGCTGCGGGCGAGGCCATAGGCGGAGATCAACTCGGTGAAAGTCATCGCCCGTTCGAGCATCTCGCGCAGGACCGACTTCGGTTTCGGGGGGAACGACGACACCCACGGATGGCCTCGGCGGTAGACGTCGAAGGCATAGGAGATCTCCTCGGCGAGGGGCCGGGGCCAGGTGATCTCCTCCAGCCGCGACATCCGCTCCTCGTATTCGATGCCGTCGGCCTTCATCTCCGCGATCGCGGCGTCGCGGGCGACCTTGCGCTGCGCGAGCAACAACGGCCGCGGATCCTCGAGTGTCGACTCGAGGATCGACACCACGTCGAGGGCGTACGTCGTCGAGTCCGGGTCGAGGAGTTCGAACGCGGCGAGCGCGAACGCCGACAACGGATTGGTCAGCGCGAAGTTCTCCGGCATGTCCACCGACAGCGCCACGTGTCTGCCTTCGGCGTCCGGCCGGTCGAGCTGGACGACGATGCCGGCGTTGCGGAGATCGCGGTAGAGGGCGATGGTGTGCCGGATATGGCGCAGCTGTCGATCGCGGGGCTCGTGGTTGTCCTCGAGGAGATGTCGGGTGGCCGCGAAACAGTCGCCGGGCCGGCCGAGGACCTCCATGAGCATCGCGGTGGTCATCTGGAAGTGCGAGCGCAGTGGCTCGTCGGGGGCCTCGGCGAGCTGCAGGAAGGTCTTCTCACCCCAGGAGACGAATCCCTCCGGAGGCTTCTTGCGGACGATCTTGCGGAGCTTCTTCGGATCGTCACCGGCCTTGCTGACCGCCCGCGCGTTCTCCACGTCGTGTTCGGGTGCCTGGGCGACGACATAACCGATCGTGTCGAATCCGGCGCGACCGGCCCGTCCGGCGATCTGGTGGAATTCCCTGGCCCGCAATCGCCGCACCCGGGTGCCGTCGTATTTGCTGAGTCCGGCGAACAACACGGTCCGGATCGGGACGTTGATCCCGACCCCGAGCGTGTCGGTGCCCGCGACGACCTTGAGCAGACCACGCTGGGCCAGACGTTCGACGAGGCGTCGGTATCTGGGCAACATACCCGCGTGATGTACCCCGATCCCGGCTCGCAGCAGCTTGGACAAGGTGGAGCCGAATCCGGTGGAGAACCGGAAATCGCCGATGGCGTCCGCGATCTCGGCGCGCTCGGCTTTGTCACAGATCCGCGCCGACAACAGTGCCTGCGCCCGCTCGACCGCAGCGGCCTGGGTGAAGTGCACGACGTAGATGGGGGCCCGTCCGCGATCGATGAGGTCCTCGATGGTCTCGTGGATCGGCGTCATCGCATACGCGTACTCCAGCGGTACCGGGCGTTGTGTCCCGGTGATGGCGACGGTGTCCCGGCCCGTGCGGCGGCGCAGATCGTCGACGAAGAAGGTGACATCGCCCAGCGTCGCCGACATCAGCAGGAACTGCGTGTGGGGGAGCTCGATGAGCGGTACCTGCCAAGCCCACCCCCGGTCGCGTTCGCCGTAGAAGTGGAACTCGTCGGCGACGAGCACCCCGATGTCGCTGTCGGGGCCGTCGCGCAGCGCGAGGTTGGCGACGATCTCGGCGGTCGCGCAGATGATGGGGGCGTCGGCGTTGACCGCGGCGTCGCCGGTCAGCAACCCGACGTGCTCGGCGCCGAACTGCTCACACAGGTCGAAGAACTTCTCGCTCACCAGCGCCTTGATCGGGGCGGTGTAGAAGGCACGCCGGCCACGACAGCGAGCGAAATGGATTGCCCCGGAGGCCACCAACGACTTGCCCGACCCGGTCGGCGTGGCGAGGATGACGTTGTTCCCCGACACCAGCTCGAGGAGCGCGTCCTCCTGATGCGGGTAGAACGCGATGCCACGGCCCGCCCACCACTCGGTGAACTCCTCGAACGCGGCGTCCTCGTCGGCGGTCGGGGTCAGCGGCGGGGCAGGGGTCAGCGGGGTGGGAGAGCGCACATCCGGGTCGGCGACCCGGGCGGCGTCGCCCGGGTCGGGTCGGCTCAGATCGGAAATGGCCGACCACCGGTGCCGTCGTCGGGATCATCGCCACTTCCCGGCTGATCACCACTGCCGGGATTGCCGTCACCCTGATGCAGGTCTGCGAGGAAGCGTTCGAGTTCGGCACCGAGTTCGTCGCCGCTGGGCAGGGATTCCTCGGTGGCCAGCAGCGACGCCCGCTCGGTCTGTGCCTGCTGGAATGCGTCGTATTGCTGCTCGAGCGCTGTCACCACCGTCTCGATCTCGGCGTTGCCCGAGACCTCTGTGTCGACTTGTTCGCGGACCCGCTCGGCCGCGGTGTCGAGGGCGGCGACGGGCAGGTCGAGGCCGGTGATCGCCGTCACTGCCGTCAGCAGTCGGGATGCGGCAGCGGGGTAGTCGGTCTGCGACAGATAATGCGGCACGTGCACCGATAGCCCCGAGGCGCGACGTCCACCCTGTCCCAGCCGCAGTTCGAGCAGCATCGAGGCGCTGGCCGGCAGTTTCATCGCGGTACCCCATCGTGGCAGGTCGCCGAGGATGTCGGGATCGCTGCCGTGGGCGGTGATCGATGCCGGTCGGGTGTGTGGAACGGCCATCGGGATGGCATTGAGCCCGACGACGTCGGTGACTCCGAAACGGTCGGCCAAGCGCCGCACGGCCTCGGTGAACTTCTCCCACCGCAGGTCCGGCTCCGAGCCGGACAGCAGCAAGAACGGTCGATCGTTCGCGTCGCGGACAGCATGCAGGGTCAGCGTCGGCATCGCCACACCGGTGAAGGTCTCTCCGCTGAAGTCGACCATCGGACGGCGGGAGCGGTAGTCCATCAGCTCATCGGTGTCGAAGGTCGCGACCAGATCGGACTCCAGACTGTTGCGCAGATGAGCTGCGGCCAGCGCCACCGCATGGCCCGCGTCGGCGAAGCCGTCGAGAGCGTGGATCAGCACCGGACCCGTGTCGTGGCGTCCCATGGCGGGCGCGGGAAAGGCCAGCTCGTACAGCGAGCCGTCACCGCGCGAGGCATCGTCGCGCGAGCCGTCGTCGGCGGTCCGCTCGTCCATGTCAATCCTCCTCGATGTGGCCCGTCGCCCCAGGTGAGCGTGGGCGTGAACCACCATTGTCTCGCATCTGCGCCGCTGCAGACCAATTCCGCAGCTCGGCGCCGTATCGCAGACGGTTCTCGCACCGTCTCCGCCACTACAACCATTGTCGCCGGGCGGCGATTCCCGCCGTGTGTGCGCTGTGCTCCGGTCGACGAGTGGCACAGTGATTCCCATGATGACGATTCCCATGACGACCCATCGCGGGAACCCATGACACCTCATCGCCGAGCGCGCCGTTCGTCACGGCGCCGGCATGTCGCTGTGGTCGGTGTTCTGCCCCGACTTACGGGTATGTCAGTCTGTGCGGCCCTGCTCTTCGCCGGTTGTACGACGGATGGTCAGGCGGTGGGCAACTCGGCCGCGGACCTCTCCGATCGTGCGGTGCTCCCTGCCGACTTCCCGGTTCCGGGTGCGACTCGGGTCCCCGAGACGGCGGTGCCGTTCGCCCTGGCCGGAGTGAGCGGTAACGATCCGGCGGTGGCCTATCCGGTCGATTGCGCACCCCCGGCTCCATCGGCCGCCGGTGCCGTCGTCACCTCGGTGATCGTGGCCTCGGGATCGACGTCGTACACCTCCGCGATCGCCCGCGTGCACGACGGGCTCGCCGCACTACTCGCCCAAGCCGGTCGGTGCCCGGAGACCCGTACCGGTGGGCAGCGGGCCGGCAGCATCATGGCGACCCGGATTCAGCCGGCTCCGCCGGCACCGACCGAGGTCGACACCGCCGCCTTGCAGCGCACCGTGTTCACCGGTGACCTCTCCCATTCCGCCGCCACGAGCAGTCTGACGCTGCTCGGACAACGCGATGACGTCCGCGTGTACGCGCAGTACCGATGGGCCGGTGACGGCGCCATCGACCCGTCGGCCGCCCGGAGTCTCGACGCGCTGTTCACCAAAGCGGTGGCTGCTGCCTTCTGACCTCGGTGCGTGCCGACGGTTGTGGACGAGCGGCGATCGGGGGATCACCGGTCCGTAGCGGTCTCGACCGACGGGGACCGGACGGCGCCGACGACCACGATCAGCGCATGACGCCACAGATACCGCCCTCACCCATCGATGCGACCACCTTGCTCAGTGCGGTCCCCGCGCTCCTCGGATTCATCCCGAGCCGCTCGCTGATCGTCGTCGTTCTCCAGTCCCCGAACAGTGTGCGGGTTGCCATGCGCTACGACCTGTCGCTGACGTCGGACGGGCGCGCCACCGACGAACTGCTCGTCGTCGCCGAGAGTTTCGGACACATCGTCCGCCGACACGGCGGGGGACCGGTGCTCGCGGTGATCGCCGACGACCGATATTCGCCCCACGATGACCGCTACCGTCAGGTGTTCTCCCTGGCCGACGACTGCCTCGCCGATTCCGGTGGTCTCGCACAGGGTTTCGTCGTCACCGCCTTCGAGCGGCATGCGCCCTGGCAACTGATCTGGAGACGCTGCGCCGGTCCGACAGCAGCCGGGGTGGGCGGCCGACCGGCCAGTGGAACCATGGCCGATCCCTACACCTCGCCGACCGCCGTCGCCGAGGCGGTGTCGACAGGTCGACGGATATTGGGCGATCGATCGGAGATGGCCGCGATGCTCACCCCGCTGCCGCACTGTGACTCCACGCACTGTGACTCCCCATCCGGTGACTTTCCGAGCGGCGCCGAGTTCGATGGGGGACAGCGGGTCTCGACGCGAACCGAATTACGGTTGGCGCCGGTGCAGGACGATCTGTCGAACCGTCCGGCAGCAATGGGCAGGAAATCCCGAGATGGGCGAAACGCCGAGTTGTTGCGCGCCGTTCTTCATGCGATGCAGGCGCCGGGCGTGCCCGACTGCGCGACCATGACGGTGCTGCACCGCGCGATCACCACACTCCCGGTGCGCGACGCCGCACTCGCCTGCGCGGTCACCGACCTGAGATCAGATGCGGAAAACCTGTGGCGCACCCTCACGCGCCGATTGCGAGGTACCGGACGTGCCAGTGCCGCAACACTTCTCGCACACCTGCATTACATCGGCGGGGAAGGGGCGTTCGCGGGTGTCGCGCTCGACTGCGCGTTGGCCGCCGACCCCGGGTGGAAACTGGCGACCCTGCTCGACCAGGCGTTGCGCGGCGGCGCGACACCCTCACTGCTCTGGGAGATGATCGACGAGTCCTATGGCATCGCCACCGATCTCGGGGTGGTGATCCCCCGAGCAACACTGCGTGCCGTCGGCTGACCGGCCGTGTCGCCGAACCGTGGCCCAGCCAGTGTCGCCCGCGCAGCGTGGTGGTGCGCGTCGCCGGCCGGTCAGAACCGGTCGGCTAGACCTTCTCGACGAAGATCGAGTGCGCCATCTCCGCGGAGAGGACCAGACCCTCGTGACCCGGGGTGTCGACCTCGACGCGCTGCGGGGTACAGGTCACCGTCACCCGGGCGTTGGGGACGACCCCGGCCTCACGGAGATCGGAGATCAACTCGCGATCGGACTGGGCGTGCTCGGCGACGCGGCGCACGATCACCGCGACCGGGTCGCCCTGCGGGAGATCGGAGAGCCGGGTCGCGGTGTCGATGGGGGTCGCGGCCTCGGCGCCGAGCGCCTCGAGGCCGGGAATCGGGTTTCCGTAGGGCGAGGTGGTGGGGTTGTCGAGCACCGCCAGCAGACGTCGTTCGACGTTCTCGCTCATCACGTGCTCCCAGCGGCAGGCCTCGTCGTGCACCTGGTCCCAGGGCATCCCGATGACATCCACGAGCAGTCGTTCGGCCAGCCGGTGCTTACGCATGACGGCGATCGCGAGACCGCGGCCCTTGTCGGTGAGTTCGAGGTGGCGGTCCCCCGCGACCCGCAACAGCCCGTCGCGTTCCATGCGCGCCACCGTCTGTGACACCGTCGGTCCGCTCTGATCGAGACGCTCGGCGATACGAGCACGCAGTGGGACGATCCCCTCTTCTTCGAGGTCGTAGATCGTCCGCAGGTACATCTCGGTGGTGTCAACCAGATCGTTCACTGTCCGCAGTCCCTTCGTCGTCACCAAGGGTACCTTGACCAGCACCGGCATCGGCGAAGTCGTCGAGCGCCCCGGAACACCCGCGTGGCGTCGTCGGCTCCTCGGTGAGTGTCGTCGGTGTGAGCGTCGTCGCCCCCGTGCCGATCCGCACCGGGCGGGCGTCGGACCCACTAGCCTGAAATCCGTGCCGAGTCAGTGGAGTCCTCGATGAGTGCAGCGGTGATCTGGAGTGAGGACTTCCTGTCCTACCGGTGGGCGCACTCCCACCCGATGAACCCCGTGCGTCTGGCGTTGACGATGTCGTTGGCGCGCAGTCTCGGGGTACTCGACGACGTCGACCTCGCCGACCCGTTGCAGATCGACGACGACGCGCTGATCCCGGTGCACTCCCGCGACTACATCGATGCCGTGCGGGCCGTCGGATCGGGCACCGCGTCGTTGTCCGGGCCGTTGCTGGCGCGGCTGTTCGGACTCGGTGACGCCGACAATCCCGTCTTCGACGGGATGCACGAAGCCGCTCGGCTGCTCGTCGGTGGGACGCTCGCCGCCGCGCAGGCCGTCGCATCGGGATCGGTGCGCCGGGCGGTCAACATCGGCGGCGGCATGCACCATGCCATGCGATCGCGGGCCGCGGGGTTCTGTATCTACAACGACTGTTCGGTCGCCATCCGGTGGTTGCTCGACCACGGCTACGACCGCATCGCCTACATCGACATCGACGCCCACCACGGTGACGGGGTGCAGGCCGAGTTCGTCGCCGACCCGCGTGTCATGACCATCTCGCTGCACCAGCATCCGGCCACCCTGTGGCCCGGCACCGGTTGGCCGACCGAGATCGGTGAGGAGGATGCACACGGCACCGCGGTGAATCTGCCGTTCATGCCGAACACCCCGGACCGGTTGTGGCTGAGAGGGTTTCATGCGGTGGTGCCATCGATGATCGCCGAGTTCGCACCACAGATCCTGATCAGCCAGTGCGGTGCGGACAGTCACCGCGCCGACCCGCTGACCGATCTGGCACTGACCGTCGACGGACAACGCGCGGCGATGATCGCCATGCGTGACCTCGCCGAAAAGTACTGTGAGGGACGGTGGATCGCGGTCGGTGGCGGGGGCTACGGCGTGGTCAACGTCGTACCGCGCAGTTGGACGCACCTGCTCGGCGTGGTCCTCGACCGCGACATCCCCGTCGAGACCACCATCGGTGAGCAATGGTGTGAGACCGCCACCGAGGTCGCGGGCACGATCTACTCGGAGTATTCGGCGGCACCGGTGGGCACGATGAGCGACGACGGCGACGTCGGTTATGTCGCCTGGGACGGCGACACCGGTCAGGAAGCACCGCCCGGTGTCGACGAGTCGGCGCTGCGACAGACCGATCGAGCCATCATGGCCACCCGCAAGGCGGTCTTCCCGCTGCACGGACTCGACCCGGAGGATCCGCGTGACTGAGCAACCCACCTCGGACGACGCAGGGCAGTCGGACGTCGACGCCGACACCACCGCGGGAGCGCGCACGGTGGAGGGGCCGGTCCCGCGCGGGCCCTGGGATTACCCGCGGCACTGGATCGCCGACGTCCTGGCCTCCGACGGTGGCGTGGTGCATCTCCGGCCGATCGTCCCCGACGACGCCGATCGCGTCGTCCGGTTTCATGCCGGGCTGAGCGAACGCACCCGCTACATGCGGTACTTCGGCCCCACCCCGACGCTGCCGCCGCGCGAGGTGGTTCGGATGACCACGGTCGATCACCAGCAGCGGGTGGCGCTGGTCGCCGTGCTCGGTGGTGAGTTCATCGCGATCGGCATCTACGAGGGCCTCGCCGCCGACGGCAAACCCGAATCGGCCGAGGTCGCCTTCGTCGTCGCCGACGCGCATCAGGGACGCGGACTGGGGCCGATCCTTCTCGAACACCTCGCCGGCGCCGCCGCGGAGAACGGCTTCACCCGATTCGAGGCGGAGGTGCTCAGCGAGAACCCGAACATGGTCGCGGTGTTCCGCGATGCCGGATACCAGATCTCGCGCGCCTTCGACGGCGCGACGGTTCACGTCGAGTTCACCATCGACCCGACCGAGGCGTTGCTGTCGGTGCGCAACGCCCGCGAACGTGCGTCCGAGGCGCGCAGCGTCGCCAATCTGCTGCGACCCATGTCGGTGGCGGTGATCGGTGCATCCACCGATCCGAAGAAGGTCGGCAACGCCCTGTTGGCCAACATCATCGCCGGCGGATTCGCCGGACCGGTGTTCCCGGTCAACGGGCCCGGACACCACGGTGACGACACCGACGAGCAGGCGCACGCCGATGGCGCGGCCGGTCACCACGTGGTGGGACATCCGGTGGCGCATGGCAATCCGCGTCTGCGTGACCGGCAGCGGCCACCGTCGGTGCGGGGTATTCGTGCTTACGAGACGGTGCGCGACATCCCGGATCCCGTGGACCTCGCAGTCGTCGCCGTACCCGCAGCAGTCGTCGACGACGTCCTCGACGACTGCCTCGTCAAGGGCGTGCGCACCCTGGTCATCGTGTCGTCGGGGTTCGGTGAGGCCGGTGAGGCGGGCCTGGCCAGTGAGCGGCGCCTGCTCGAGCAGGTGCGCGAACACGGCATGCGTCTGGTCGGGCCCAACGCCCTCGGCGTCGCCAACAACGACCCACAGGTCGCACTCAACGCGACATTGGCACCGCGTATCCCCGCCGCCGGGCGGGTCGGCTTCTTCTGCCAGTCCGGTGCGCTGGGCATCGCCATCCTCGACACCGCCGCGCGGCGCCAGATCGGTCTGTCGACCTTCGTCTCGGCAGGTAACCGCGCCGACGTCTCCGGCAACGACCTGCTGCAGTACTGGGACACCGACACCGCGACCGATGTGGTGCTGCTCTATCTGGAGAGCTTCGGTAACCCGCGGAAGTTCTCGCGCATCGCGCGTCGCGTCTCGCGGACCAAACCCATCGTGGCGGTCAAGTCCGGCAAGGGGGCGCTGACCGCGGTGCGTGCCGCCCGATCGGCCGCGGCCACCCTCGACGACCGCATCGCGCAGATGGTGCTCGAGCAGGCCGGCGTGATCCAGGTCGACACCATCCCGGAATTGTTCGACTGCGCAACGATATTCGCCTATCAGCCGCTGCCGCGCGGGCCGCGCACCCGGATCATCGGCAACTCGTCGGTACTCGGCAGCCTCGCCGCCGACACCGCCCGCAACGGTGGTCTGGACGTGATCGGCACCGTCGACATCGGGGCCGGGGCGTCGGAGGAGGAGTTCGAGTCGGCAGTGGCCGCGGCGATGGCCGACGACCAGGTCGACGCGATCGTCGTGGTGTTCGTGCCGCCGGTGGCGGTCGACGCCGACTGGCACGCCCGCGCGCTGATGGCCGCAGCCAACACCCCGGACGCCGATGCGGCCAAGCCCATCGTGACGACGTTCCTGGCGGTCGAGGGCATCCCGCCCGGACTCATGCGTCCCGGCCCGAACGGCCTGCCGGAGCGGGGATCGATACCGTCCTACGGCAGCCCCGAACGCGCGGCGTCCGCGCTGGCCAACGCGTGGCAGTACGCGCGCTGGCGCGCCCGGCCCGAGCCGACCGTCATCCGGCCTGCCGACGTCGATCCCGAAGCCGCCCGCATGTTCGTCCGGGAGGAGATGGCGGGCCTCGAGGCCACCGACGGGGAGCGCACCACACCGGACGAGAACACCCCCGATACCGAACCGACCGGTCGGCTGCTGAACGAGGTTGCCGCGGCCCGGCTGCTGACCTGGTACGGCATCGATGTCGTGGCGTTCCGCGAGGTACGTACGATGCACGAGGCCAGTGCCGCCGCCCGCGAGCTGGGTTTTCCGGTGGCGGTCAAGGCCACCTCGCCGGGCTGGCGGGGCCGTCTCGACCGCGAGGGTGCGCGGCTGGATCTCCCCGATCCCACCGCGGTGGTGACGGCGTTCGCCGAGCTGACCGAACTGACCGGCGACGGCGTCCTACACGTGCAGAAGATGGCGCCCAAGGGGGTGGGGACCGTCATCACCATGCGTGATGACCCGTCATTCGGGCCGCTGATCTCATTCGGCTTGTCCGGCAGCACCTTTGAACTTCTCGGCGATCGTGCGTACCGCGCGGTGCCACTGTCGGATCGGGATGCCGCCGATCTCGTCGATGCGCCTCGCTCGGCGCCGCTGCTCGACGGATTCCGCGGTGAGCGCCCCGCCGACAAATCCGCTCTCGTCGACATCCTGCAACGCATCTCGACCCTCGTCGAGGACATCCCGGAGATCCGGGAAGTCACCTGTGATCCGATCCTGGTCTCACCCGACGGCGCTGCGATTCTCAATGCCCGGATACGCATCGGTCCGGTGCCCTCGAGGAGGGACACCGGACCGAGGAGGCTCAGCTAGGCCGGCTCAGCCAGACCGGAATGAGTTGACCGGGGCGGCCGCGAGTCAGCTGGCGTAGGCGCGCAGGCGTTCGGCGCGATCGCCCTGACGCAGCTTGCCCATCACCTCGCGCTCGATCTGCCGAACACGCTCACGGGAGAGTCCGAACATCCGGCCGATCTGGTCGAGCGTGCGCGGTTGACCGTCGTCGAGGCCGTAGCGCATGCGGATGACCTGCTGTTCACGCTCGTCGAGGGTGGCGAGAACGGCGCGCACGTCCGAGTGCAGCAGACCCGCGATGACTGCGTTCTCGGCCGAGGTTGCCTCGGCATCCTCGATGAAGTCGCCCAGCGGGGCCTCTTCGTCGCTGCCGACCGGCATGTCCAGACTCACCGGATCGCGGCTGTGGTCGAGGAGATCGGCGATCTTCTCGGCGGGAATGCCCGACTCGTTGGCCAGCTCGTCGTCGGTCGCCTCGCGGCCGAGCTGCTGATGCAACTCGCGCTTGATGCGGGCGATCTTGTTGACCTGCTCCACGAGATGGACGGGCAGCCGGATGGTGCGGCTCTGATCGGCCATACCGCGGGTGATGGCCTGACGAATCCACCAGGTGGCATACGTCGAGAACTTGAATCCCTTGGCGTAGTCGAACTTCTCCATGGCGCGGATCAGGCCGAGGTTGCCCTCCTGGATGAGGTCGAGCAACGGCATACCGCGACCGGTGTAGCGCTTGGCCAGCGAGACCACCAGACGCAGGTTGGCCTCGAGGAGATGCGCACGCGCTGCCTCGCCCTCACGGACCACGGTGTTGAGGTCGCGCTTCTTGGCGGCACTCAAACGCTTACGGGTGGCCAGGACGTGCTTGGCGTAGAGGCCCGCCTCGATCTGCTTGGCGAGCTCGACCTCCTGTTCGGCGTTGAGCAGCGCGGTGCGGCCGATGCCGTTGAGATAGACCCGGACGAGGTCGGCGGCGGGCGATTGGGCGTCGAGATCCTGCTCTGTCATGGCAGGACGAGTGGAGGTGGTGGGCTCGGCGGAGAAATCGGTGGTAGGGGTGGTGGAGCGAGCAACGGTGGAGCGTGACATTCCGGCCTCCTGACTTGAGTGCATTCAGATGGTCCAACGCCGCACCGACGCCGATAGTTCCCGACGCCGGAGTTCCTTACCTTTCGGTCACCACGCTGACCTGCTGATATACGCACCTCACCGTCGGTGGTTCTGAGAAGTTGCTGAGATCGGTGAATCCGCGGAACACGGTCAGGCCCCTGGCCGTGTCTCCGAGGACGTCGAATCGATCGTTCGGGCAGTGGTTCCGAGCGGAGCCGGGCCGACGACGGTGTGATCGGACCCGTACAGGTAGTGCGGAACCTCGCCGCGCTTGCGCGGAGGCCGATCGTTGGCGATCAGCACCGCCACCCACGGCAGCGGGATCGATGCGGCGATGATGGCCAGCGCCCACCAGCCCGAACCGGTCGACGAGTACACGATGCCCGCGATGATCAGGGCCGGGACACGGAACGCCATCAGTGTCAGGTATTTGCGGACACGGGCGCGATGCTGCTCGTCGTACGGAGTCGGGGCGCCGGTGATGAGGAATGCATCTGCCTTCGATCGATCCGTCCCGGACCGCTCGCCGTTGTCGTCCCGCTCACCCATGACTCCACTGTCCCACTTTCCCCGAACGGTCGCACTGTCGGTTATGTCCGATTATTCGATTCTGTTGCGTTCTCGAGTGCCTTGGGTTCGGCAGGGGTGACCCGGTCCAGCCCGGGTGGCGCACAATGGTGGGCATGCCCACCGAAACCATTGAGCGGCCCGACATCGACGAACGCATCGACACCGATGTGCGGACCGACACCACCACCGACGAACGTCCCGACGCCGACGCCACCGATCGCGGTGACGACGACCGGCCCAAGTTCTTCCATTACGTCAAGAAGGACAAGATCGCCGAGAGCGCGGTCATGGGTACTCATGTCGTGGCCCTCTGCGGGGAGACCTTTCCGGTGACCCGATCGGCCAAGCCGGGCTCGCCGGTGTGCCCGAAGTGCAAGAAGATCTATAAGCGGATGCGTAAGGAATGAGTGCCTGATCGCCGGCGGTCGCGATCGGGAATCGTGGTCGTCACGAATCGTCGGGTGAATGCCCACTCGGCCGGTTTCGTCGGCTGATCGGACCGGTCGACAGGCGCTCGGGCAGCATCTTGAGCTGTCCGGTGACCTCTGCGGTCTGGTGGTGGACCCAATCCCGGACCTGCGCGGTCACCGCGGGCCGCGCAGGCCACAGGGACTGCACCGCGGCGTTGAACTCGGCGCCGACCACGATCGCGAACCCGAGGAAGAACGTGAAGAGCAGGAACGCGATCGGGGTGGCCAGCGCGCCATAGGTGTAGCCCGCCCGCGTGATCGCGGCCAGATAGAGCCGCAGGAAGTAGCTGGCCACCCAGAAGACGATTCCCGCGACGATCGCGCCTCCCACCAGGCGATGCCAGGGCAGTGGATTGGGCAGCGCCAGATGATAGAGCGTGGTCAGCACCAGCATGAGCAGCAACGCCACGAACGGGAAGTACCCGAAATCGATCGCGTTGGTGACGATCGGGTCCCAGGATTCCGGCACGATCTCTCGGAGATAGTTGGGGCCGAGCGCGACCAGGGGGAGCAGCGGGACCGCGACGGTGAGAAACCCGAGGTAGAGCAGCAGCGCGAAGATCCTCTGCCACACCGGATTTCGGACCTCGTGTTGGTCGTGGGCACGCACGATCGAGGCGACGAAGCACGACACCGCCGATGACCCCGCCCACAACGACAGGATGAAGCCGACCGAGATGACACCGACACGTCCGCGGCCCAGGACGTTGTCGACGGTCGGCTTGATCAGGTCGTTGACCACATTGGGTGAGAAGGTGCGGTTCGCGAACGCCAGGATGCGATCGGAGATCACGTCGACGGTGTCGGGACCGAACCAGCCCGAGAGATAGCCGACGCTGCCGAGCAGTCCGAGGAGCAGGGGAGGCAGCGACAGCGCCTGCCAGAACGCGGCCTGCGCGGCCCAGCCCACGATCCCGTCATCCCAGGACTTCACGATCGTCCGCCAGATCAGGATCGGGACGTTGCGTACCACCGGACGCCGCGGGGTCTCGGGCGGTTCGACCGTCGGGTCGTCGCGCCCGAGTTCCTTGTCCGTCCGCGGGTCGGCGCCCGGTGGGGGTGAGCCGGGGTGGGCCGTCTCGGGCTGCCCCGGGTCGGCGAGCGCCCGGTGGTTGGGGTCGGGTGCGTCGAGTTCGACCGACGACGGTGCCGGGCGGCGCGCCGAGTGCAGCGGTGCGGTCGGGATCTCACCGCGGTCGGGGTGCGGTGCGCGAGGGGGTCGGGGGAGCAGAGCACCCGGCGGCGGATCGGCACCCGGGCGTCCGGCCGCCTCGGGGACCGGGCCACGACGTGCGCCCGACGACGTGACGTCGTCGGGAGTCATCGGAGCGGGGTTGCGTCGTCGGGTGCTGATGGTTACAGCATCCACGATCGGCGAAGGTGATGTGCGCCACCATGGCCGCGACGTGCCCAATGCGCGTGTCGCACGCGGAGTCCTCGGCGTTTCCCGCACACCTCGACTGCACGGCTCCCCGCGCCTCGGCACCGTGGTGCCCGACGCCTCGATGGCACGTTGTGTCCCACACCGTGTCGCCCACGCGGGTGTCGGAACCGCTCGGTAGCATTGGCCCGTCCGTGAGGTGTGCCGGCCGATCGCCCGGCATGCTGTGTCGCCCGGGTTCGACCGGGAACACCGACGGATTCCCCGTCCACCGACCCCCGGAGTCAGCTGCCAGTGACCGCTGCCGAAGACCTTGCCGCCGCCGCCATTTCGGGCCCCCCGCTCCGCGCCTGGCAGCGGCGTGCGCTGACCCGATACCTCGCGCGGGGGCCGAAGGACTTCCTGGCGGTCGCGACCCCCGGTGCGGGTAAGACCACCTTCGGTCTGCGCGTGGCGCGGGAACTCCTCGACGACCGGACGGTGGAGCAGATCACCGTGGTGACGCCGACCGAGCACCTCAAGCATCAGTGGGCCCAGGCCGCCGCTCGCGTGGGCATCTCGCTGGACTCCCGGTTCCGCAACGCGACCGGTCAGACCAGCTCCGACTATCACGGCGTCGCGCTGACCTATGCGCAGGTCGCCGCGCACCCGTCCCGGCACCGGGTGCGCACCGAGAACCGGCGCACACTGGTGATCCTCGACGAGATCCACCACGGCGGCGACGCGAAGTCGTGGGGTGAGGCGATCCGTGAGGCCTTCGACGACGCCGAGCGCCGACTCGCCCTGACCGGTACGCCGTTCCGATCCGACGACTCGCCGATCCCGTTCGTCACCTACGAACCCGAAGAGGGTGGGGTGCTGCGCTCCCGCGCCGACCACACCTACGGATACTCCGACGCCCTCGCCGACGGCGTCGTGCGACCGGTGGTGTTCCTGGCCTATTCGGGTCAGGCGAGTTGGCGCACGAGCGCGGGCGAGGAGTTCACCGCACGGTTGGGTGAGCCGCTGTCGGCCGAGCACACCGCACGCGCGTGGCGGACCGCCCTGGACCCGCACGGGGACTGGATTCCGTCGGTGCTGCAGGCCGCCCACACCCGGCTGGGACAGATCCGGGCCGGCGGTATGCCCGATGCGGGCGGCCTTGTCATCGCCACCGATCAGACCGTCGCCCGTGACTACGCCGAACTGTTGCAGGCGATCACCGGAAGGACGCCGTCGGTCGTGCTCTCCGACGATCCGAAGGCATCGTCGCGGATCGCGGAATTCGCCGAGTCCGACGACGAGTGGATGGTGGCGGTCCGCATGGTCTCCGAAGGTGTCGACGTTCCGCGGCTGGCCGTCGGCGTCTATGCGACGAGTTCGTCGACGCCGTTGTTCTTCGCGCAGGCCATCGGCCGATTCGTCCGGTCACGCCGACCGGGTGAGACGGCGAGCGTGTTCCTGCCGTCGGTGCCGGTGTTGCTGAACCTCGCCAGCCAGATGGAGGCCGAGCGCGATCACGTGCTCGGCAAGCCGCATCGGGACAGCGACGGCCTCGACGACGCCCTGCTGACCGACGCCAACAAGCAGAAGGACGAGCCGGGCGAGGAGGAGAAGGGTTTCCAATCCCTACACGCCGACGCCGAACTCGATCAGGTGATCTTCGACGGCTCCTCATTCGGCACGGCGACGTTCTCCGGCAGCGACGAGGAGTCGGACTACCTGGGTCTACCCGGCCTGCTCGACGCCGATCAGGTGCGCGCTCTCCTGCGTCAGCGGCAAGCCGACCAGGTCCAGACGCGTTCGGCCGCCCCGGTCACCACCCCGGCCGCCGACGCGGTCAAGCCCGCCGGCGAGAATCTGCACGCCTTGCGCAAGGAACTGAACACGCTCGTCGCTATGCACCACCATCGCACCGGGAAACCGCACGGGGTCGTGCACAGCGAACTGCGGAGCAAACTCGGTGGCCCACCGACCGCGATGGCCTCGGCGGATCAACTGCGCGAGCGGATCGCCGCCCTGCGTGAATGGCGCTGAGCGCCCACAGACGACGAGAGGGCCCGGCGGGAAACGTTTCCCGCCAGGCCCTCTCGTGGTGTGGGTCGGTCAGACGAGCTCGCCGGCCGACTGGTCCACGGTGGCCTGCATTTCCACGAGGCGAGCCTCGTGCTCGTTGAAGTGGTGCCGGCAGAAGAGGAGTTCGCCGCCGTTGGGGAGTACGGCGCGCACCTTGGCCGCGGCGCCACAGCGATCGCAGCGATCCGATGCGGTCAGTGGCAGGGAGATCGGGGGTGTGGTCGCGATGTCTGGCATGGTTTCCTCCGTCCCGGTCCGGCACCTCTCGTGCCATTCCTTCGTGAGCCGGCACATCCGGGCGATGCGCCAACCTCACTGTGTCAGACGTTTTCGGCTTTCGTATTGTTCCGCAGCCCCGGCGAGTTGTGTCGTCACTCACCCGTTACACGGGTGGCGGCACCCGCAACATGGGATCCACAGACTGTTACCGGCAGTGCGACGCTGGCTCACATCGCGGCGCAGGTGCGGACCCGGGTGAACCCCGGTATCAGCGTGCCGGCGTCGCCACCGCGCCCGTCGTCGTGTCGCGTTCCTGTTCCTCGCGCAGGGAGCTGATGGCGTCGGAGGACTCCACCTCGCGGTCGCGTAGGTACTCGCGCAGCGAGTAGGCGAATGCCGCGGCCCACGCGAGCACCACCACGGCGTAGATCGCCGTCTGGACCGGACGAGCGATGTCGACGAGGTCTGCCCGCAGCAGGCTGCGCGCGTTGGTGAGCACGATCAGCCCGCCGACGGACGCGCCGAGCAGACGCGGCGGGACGTGGCGGACCAGCCAGGCCGCCAGCGGCGCGGCGAGCACACCGCCGACGAGGATCGCACCGACCCACGCGAAGTTGATCCCCTGCGATCCCAGACTGAACAGGAATCCGAGGCTCGCGGCAACGGCGATGATGAACTCGCTGGTGTCGATCGAGCCGATCACCTTCCGTGGCTCGAGACGCCCGCTGGCCAGGATGGCCGGAGTGCCCACCGGTCCCCATCCGCCGCCGCCGGTGGCGTCGACGAATCCGGCGATCAGGCCGAGTGGGGACAGGAACCGTTTGCGCAGCGGCTTCCCGAGGTGCTGCCGGGGAATGCCACTGAAGGTGAATCGCACGAGGATGTAGAGACCCAGGGCCAACAGAATCGCGGCCATCGCGGGCGCTGCGGCCTCGGTCGACAGATTCGACAGGATCGTCGCACCCAGGAATGCGCCGATTGCACCTGGAATTGCGATGCGGCGCACCACCTTCCAGTCGACATTGCCGAATCGCCAATGCGAGACGCCCGAGACCAGGGTGGTGCCGATCTCGGCGAGATGGACGGTCGCCGACGCGGCGGCGGGATTGGTGCCGATGGCCAGTAGCAGCGTCGTCGTGGTGACGCCGTAGGCCATGCCGAGACTGCCGTCGACCAGTTGGGCGGCAAAGCCGACGAGGCCGATGAGAACGATGGTGCGCATCAGAAGAGTCTTTCGATGAAGGTGTCGGGGCTGAATCAGAGTCGGAGGTGAATCAGAGTCGGGGCTGAACCGGATCTGTGTGGATCAACCAGACGTCGGATCAGCGAGACGCCGGATCAGAGAGACCGCGGATCAGAGCGGCATCGGATCAGGCGGCGGCGAGCCAGACCGGACACAGCATCGACGCGACCCGCACCAGGTCGACGACACGGCGACGCACCAGGGGAGTTCTGGGTACATCGCGCGAAAGCGGCATGTCCGACATCGTAGGGGTGCTGCCGTCACCCCCTCGCATCCGCGAGTGCGTCCCGATCAGCGGGCCCGAAACCCTTGACAGAGCTGAGGAATCGGCGCGCAGACGCCGACTGCCCCGGCCGTCGGGCCGGGGCAGCAGGTGGATCGTGAGGGTGTCGGTCAGTCCAGGTAGTCGCGCAGGACCTGGGAGCGGCTGGGGTGGCGCAGTTTCGACATCGTCTTCGACTCGATCTGGCGGATGCGTTCGCGCGTGACGCCGTACACCTGGCCGATCTCGTCGAGAGTGCGCGGCTGGCCGTCGGTGAGGCCGAAACGCAGGCGGACCACGCCGGCTTCGCGCTCCGAGAGCGTCTCGAGGACCGATTGCAGCTGGTCCTGCAGCAGGGTGAAGCTCACCGCATCGACCGCGACGACGGCCTCGGAGTCCTCGATGAAGTCGCCGAGTTGCGAGTCACCTTCATCGCCGATGGTCTGGTCCAGCGAGATCGGCTCACGCGCGTACTGCTGGATCTCCAGAACCTTCTCCGGCGTGATGTCCATTTCCTTGGCCAGTTCCTCCGGCGTGGGCTCACGGCCCAGGTCCTGGAGCAACTCGCGCTGGATGCGACCGAGTTTGTTGATGACCTCGACCATGTGCACCGGGATGCGGATGGTGCGGGCCTGATCAGCCATGGCGCGGGTGATCGCCTGCCGGATCCACCAGGTGGCGTAGGTCGAGAACTTGTAACCCTTGGTGTAGTCGAACTTCTCGACGGCACGGATGAGGCCCAGGTTGCCTTCCTGGATCAGGTCGAGGAAGGCCATACCGCGACCGGTGTAGCGCTTGGCCAGCGACACAACCAGACGCAGGTTCGCCTCGAGAAGATGATTCTTCGCGCGGTTGCCGTCGCGTGAGATCCAGTTGAGATCGCGCTTCTGTGCGGTGCTGATCTTCTCGCCGGACTCCATGATCCGGCGCAGTCGCTCGGTCGCGAACAGTCCGGCCTCGATGCGCTTGGCGAGTTCGACCTCCTCCTCGGCGTTGAGCAGGGCGACCTTGCCGATCTGCTTGAGGTAGGCGCGCACCGAGTCGGCCGAAGCGGTGAGTTCGGCGTCCTTGCGGGCCTGGCGCAGGGCTTCGGATTCCTCTTCGTCCCAGACGAAGTCGCCGGCGGTCTTGGCGTCGTCGGAGGACTTGGCGGCCGCGGCGGTGGCTGGTTTGGCCGCCGCAGGAGCTGCGGGGGTGCCTTCGGACTCGTCGTCGTCCTCGTCCTCGGCGTCTTCCTCGTCGTCGTCGGCGGTCAGATCGTCGGCGTCGATCTCGACGTCGTCGAGTACGGCGTCGGGGCCATCGAGTTCTTCGATCGAGGTGGGCTCGGTATCGGTGTCGTCGGGGGAGTCCGCGTCACCGGCGGCCTTCGGGGCGACCTTCTTCGCGGCGGTCTTGCGGGCAGGAGCCTTCTTGGCGGTCTTGCGAGCGGTGGCCTTCTTGGCCGCCTTCTTGGCGGTCTTCTTCGCGGGTGCCTTGTCAGCCGTGGGAGCGGTCGACGTCGTCGGGTCGGAGACCGTGGTCGGGTCGGAGACCTCTGCGTCGTTCTGGCGGGTCTGGGTGGCTGCCACGTACAACCTTTCGGATGCGAATCTTGACTGTCCTCGCGGCAGCGTCGGCCGTCGCGGATGAGGGCTTGGTGCGGCGCACATGGCACCGGTGCGGACCATTGTAACGACACCACCCCCACCGATGTGACAAAGGCCAGGTCAACGGCAGTGTTGGAAGGTCACGATCTACACGCGGAGGCCCTGATCGACGGCCATGGCCGCCCCGACGATGCCCGCGGTGTTGAGCAGGGCCGCGGCCTCGACGGGGGTGGAGTTGGTCAGCAGCGGAATCCATTTCGCCGACTTGCGACTGATCCCGCCACCGACGATGAACAGTCGCGGCCAGAACAGCGCCTCATAGGTTTTGAGGACCTCGGAGACCTTCTCGGTCCACTTCTCATACGACCATCCCTTGTCTTCCTTGACCTTCGACGACGCCTGGTGCTCGGCTTCCTTCTTGCCCACCTGGAGGTGGCCGAGTTCGGTGTTGGGCACCAGTTTTCCGTCGTTGAGGATCGCCGAGCCGATACCGGTTCCGAAGGTCAGCAGCATCACGACGCCATTGACGCCCTTGCCCGCCCCGTAGGCGTCCTCGGCCATACCGGCGGCATCGGCGTCATTGAGGACCGAGACCTTCCGGCCGTCGAGATTCTTGCTGAACAGTTCGTAGACGTCGGTGCCGATCCAGCCCTTGTCGATGTTGGCCGCGGTGCGCATGATCCCGCCGGTGATGACCCCCGGCAGGGTGATGCCGACCGGTCCCTGCCAGTCGAAGTGCGCGACGACCTCGGCGACCCCGCCGGCGACCGCGTCGGGGGTGGCCGGCTGCGGGGTGAGCACCTTGAACCGTTCACCTATCAGGGCACCCGTGTCGAGATCGACGATGCCGCCCTTGATACCGGAGCCGCCGACGTCCACGCCGAAGGCGAGATTGGTTGCCGTCGAAGTCTTTTCGTCCGAAGCCCGATCTCCTTCGCGTGCGGAGGCGGTGGGGGAGCCGGGCGTGCCGGACTCGGTCATGGCGGGTCCTCTCGATACGGATCGATGGTGATCGGGTATGACGCGTCTCCAGGCTATCCAGGCGGGCATCGTGGTGCAGCGAGGATGGCCAATCCGTCCCGGGAGGTGTCGGTCAGTGCGGTGAGCCCCGTCTCACCGGATGCCCGAACGCCCGCTCGCGGCGCCGGATGTGCTCACATGGACAGGTGGAGCAACGAGGCAGTGATCCCGTCGGCCGGAACGTCGCATCCGAGGGCGTGCCGTCGGCGAATGTGACAGTCGAGAGTCCTGCCGCGCTGGCCGAGCTCGCCGTCGAGATCGCGGAGGCCGCGGCCGACCATGTTCGTCGCCGACGTCCGGAACTCTTCGGCGGTCCGGGTCCTCAGGCCGCCGCCGACGGCATCGAGGCGGTGACCACCAAGTCGACGCCGACCGACCCGGTCACCTTGGCGGACACCGAAACCGAGCAACTGATCCGGGATCGTCTCCGCACGGCCCGACCGGCCGACGAGATCCTGGGCGAGGAATCCGGCGGCGCCGTCGATGTGCCGACCGGGGTGCGCTGGGTCGTCGATCCCATCGACGGGACCGTCAACTTCATGTACGGCATCCCGGCCTATGCGGTGTCGGTGGCCGCACAGGTCGACGGTCGTTCGGTGGCGGGCGCGGTGGTCGACGTCGCGCGGGCGGTCACCTATCACGCGGCCGAGGGCGGCGGCGCGTTCCTGCGCGCCGGCGGTGAGACGGTGCCGTTGCGCTGCAACGACATCGAGCGGGTCGAGCTCGCCCTCGTCGCCACCGGATTCGGATACGACGCGGAGCGCCGGCGCGAGCAGGGGGCGATCGTGGCGCAATTGCTGCCCCGGGTACGCGACCTCCGTCGCATCGGCGCGGCGGCACTCGATCTGTGCATGGTCGCCAGTGGGGCGGTCGATGCCCACATCGAGCACGGGCTGAGTCCCTGGGATTGGGCGGCGGGCGGATTGATCGCCGCCGAGGCCGGAGCGGTCGTCCATCTGCCACCGGCCGATTCGCGGTCCTGCGACGGCCACGCGACGATCGCGGTGGCTCCCGGGATCGCCGACGCCTTCGTCGCGCTGCTCGACGATCTCGGTGCGCGTCGGGCACTTCCGGCTCGCGACTGACGCTCCCCACCGACCGCGGGCGTCGCTCAGCAGGGTTGGGCGTGCACCGCTTTCACCAGTCCCGGATCAACTCCGGCCTGCGGGTTCTTGGGGTCGGCCGAACGCAGCGCCTCGAGTGCGGCCTGCGCGTCCTGTGACTGCTCGCGCGGCTTGTAGTACTCACCGAGTGCCACGTCGACGTCGGTACCCCGGCGGCCGTCGTTGATCAGCTGGGCGCACGGGATCGCCAGCCACACCGACGCGGCGGCGGCCTGTCCGGCGGGGCCGAACCGGATCTGGGCGACGCAGTCCAGGTCGTGATTCGGGTAGATCGGGTCGTCACCGAACGCGGTGTCGCTGGCCGGGGTGAACCCCTGGGCGGTGAGGTCGTTGGATACCGATTGGGCCTCGCCGCGTTGGGTGGATGCGTTGAGTACGCGCACCTGGAAGGTCGACAGCGCGGCCGGTGCGACCGACAGCATCTGATCCCGGTTCACGACGGTCCGGGAGGGGGTCGCGCTCGCGCCCGCGGGCGCGGGGGGCTGCGCGGCGGTGGCGGTCGCCGAGGCCGAAGCGCTCGCCGGCGTCGGCTCGTTGCAGGCGGTGGGGGTGGTGTCGGAATCCGAACCGGCCAGGGCGACCGACCACGCGATGATGCCGAGAACCACCAGGACGGCCAGGAGGATGAGGATCGCGCGCGCGTTCCGACGCTTGTAGGGCCGACCGTTGTGGTCGGTGGGATAGCCGGTCGTAATCTGCGAGACCACCGTGAACTGCGCTCCTTCACCAGGGAAGGGTCGAGCGCGCCGGCGATGAATGCCGGGCCCGACCGCCGATTCTGGCCCAACTCTAGAGGGTGGCCACCGCGACGGAGCGCAGGCGGCGCCGACTAGGGGATGGTCGTCGCCGACGCCTCATGCGGCGGTTTCATCCGGCTTGCACACACTGTTGACTCTGCGGTGGTCGTGCACTAGGCTTCGGGCGCCCGCACTCCCGAGTCCGCTGGAGTTCTGGCAACCAACTGTGATCAACATCACAACTGTCTGGTCGATGATCGGTAACGAATCACACCGGTCATGACGTTGTAGTGACGCCGGCAAGACAATCCCGGCGACTTAGCGCCCCAGCGGTCCAGGTCACGAGCCGACGACCCCAGGTCGCGCTCCTTCAACCAGGTAAGGCACACAATGGCTACTGATTACGACGCCCCACGGCGCACGGAGTCCGAGGACCTGAACGAGGACTCGCTCGAGGAGCTGAAGGCACGGCGCAGTGAGGCGCAGTCGGCTGCTGTCGACGTCGACGAAAGCGATACCGCCGAGTCGTTCGAACTGCCCGGCGCCGACCTCTCCGGAGAAGAACTCTCGGTTCGGGTCATCCCGAAGCAGGCCGACGAATTCACTTGCACCAGTTGTTTCCTCGTCTACCACCGCAGCCGTCTGGCCCGTGAGAACGGCGCGAGCATGATCTGCGTGGACTGCGCCTGATCGACCCCACCCGACGGATCCGCCCTCCGGGCGGATCGTGGTGGGGCCCAGGGTGCCACCCCGTCACCGGTTGCTCGTCGGGATGTTCACCCGTTGCCGGCGGCTGCGTCGGCAACGCCCAACGCGCTCAACAGTTCTGCGGGCCTGCGCGTCGACACCAACCAGTACGGAGTCGGATCGTCCGGGTCGTCCAGAACGAGCAACACCATCGTCTTCACCCATGCGTGATGGATCAGGAACGCCGCGGGGTCGAGCTGCCGGCCCAGGGCGGCACTCTTCGCCGATGCCGGCACCGATGCTCCTCGTGCGATGACCGACCGTGGCAGCCGCGCCTTCCCGGCGTGCAGCTCACCGTCGGCGGTCACCCGAATTCGGGTGTGTCCCATCGACACCAGAACCAACGCACACACGATCGCCGCGCCGAGGTAACCGAGGAGACCCCACGGCGAATCATGCGCCGACAGCTGGATCTCATGACCCACCACGCCGGTCACCACCACGGCGGCCAGCCACCACCACCACGGCACCGACAGACGCTCGGCGTACCGATCACCGTCGCCTGCGTCACCGTTGCCACCGTCACCGGCACGATCCGTCCCCGACTCAGGGTTCGAGGAGACCACGGAGTCGGACTCGTCGGTAGGCCTCGTCTGGGATTTGTCCGTGCGGGGTTCGTGGGTGCCGGGTTCGGCGGCACTGCGGGGTTCCGGGTCACTCACACCCCTCAGCGTAGTCTTCCCCCGTGGCCTCAGAATTCCCCCCTGTGACCGGGTCCGACCCGTCCGATTCGTCCTCGTCCGATTCGATCCCACCGGTCCGGATTCAACGACTCGACCCCGACATCGCACTGCCCGCGCGCGCCCATCCCGGTGATGCCGGGGTCGATCTGTGCTCCACCATCGATCTCGAACTCGGGGCCGGGCGTCGACAACTCGTGGGCACCGGGATCGCGATCGCGCTGCCGTACGGCACCGTCGGCCTGGTCCACCCCAGATCCGGACTCGCCGCGCGCGCCGGTCTGTCGATCGTCAACGCTCCCGGCACGATCGACGCCGGGTACCGCGGTGAGATCAAGGTGTGTCTGATCAACCTCGATCCGACCGAGACCATCCACATCTCGCGCGGTGACCGCATCGCGCAGCTGGTGATCCAACGAGTCGAACTGCCCGAGTTCGTCGAGGTCACCGAACTGGACGAGACGAGCCGTGGCTCGGGCGGATACGGGTCCAGCGGCGGTCACGCGATCCTGTGAGGCGTGCGCCCGGCCCTGGACTACCCTGCAGTGGCGAGGGTGACGCGGTACCAACCGTGAAAACGGCGATGGGAGACACGAACTGATGGCTGACGAGGAGCGGGGGGTCGGGGACTCGGGCGACGGGGAGTTGCGGGTGGGCCAGGCCCGCGGGCCCTACGACATGGAACTGCTCGACACCCCGGCCGAGGAACTCGCCAATTCGCACCTGGATCTCGGGTCGGTGCTGGTCCCGGTCGTCGAGGGCGGACAGGTCACCGTCGAGATGTCGCCCGACCATCAACCCGAAGCCGTGTATCTGGTGACCCCGCACGGCCGGATCAGCGTGACCGCCTTCGCCGCGCCGCGCTCTCCGGGACTGTGGCGTGAGGTCGTGCGTGAACTCGCGGCCTCCCTGCGGGACGAAGGCGCGACCACCAGCGTCGAGGACGGGCATTGGGGGCGAGAGGTACTCGCCGAGGTGCCCGGTGGCGCACACCGGTTCATCGGGGTCGACGGTCCACGGTGGATGGTGCGGTGTGTTGCCAGTGGCCCGGCCGAATCCGCGGGCCCACTCGCACAACTCGCGCGTGCCGTCCTCGCCGAGTCGGTGGTGCGGCGCGGCAAGGATCCGGTGCCGCCCCGCGAAATGCTGCCGATCGTCCTGCCTCCCGTCCTCGCCGAGCAGGTCGCCGCCGCCCAGCAGCAGATGTTCGCCGACGACCCGGCCGCCGGTGCACCGACCGGTTCCGTCGACAACACCCCCGACGACAACCTTGCCGCCGACAATCTCGCCGTGTCGAACGCTCCGGGCGAAACCCCCGCCCCCGCACAGGTCCCCGAGCAGCCGACACCCGAGACCGAGCGCATCGCCGGCGGTGCGCTCGATCAGATCGAGCAGGCCACCGTCATCCGCGAGGTGCCTCCCGCCGACGACAGTGGGACACCGGAGGGCGCACCCGACGCCGATGACGCGCCCCCGCCGTCGGCGGGTTCGGCGATGCAACGCTTCCGCCGTCGCCGCGGCAAGCGCTGACCACCCACTTACCCCGTACCGAGCGGGCTCACCGCTCGGTTGTTGCGGCACTCTCGTCGACCAGGGACTGCCATCCGGTGGCGCACGCGCGCCCCAACACCGCCGGATCGGTACCCCACTGCGTCAGGTGAACCCGTTGCAGTTGCGCGCGAGGTGCTGCGCGACACCACGACTGCGCGACGGCCCACGGATGGAGCGGGTCGTCGTCGGCGGCGACCACCGCCAGCGGCACGGACAGAGTGGCGATCCGGTCGAGGTCCGGGGCGCGATATGCCGCCGCCCGTTCGAGCTGGGTGACGAGTCCGGGATACAGGGCCCGCCACGACCGGGCGAGCTCATTCGCCAACCATGTCGGGCTCGTCGACGACATCGCATCGATCGTCGCGTCCAGGCCGTCGGTACGCAGGGCTGCCGCGGTCATCGCCGCGCCGGTCGCGGCAAGTGCGGTACTCGGCTCGCCACTCCACGCCGGCATCGCCGCCCACACCCCGACGCAACGATGCCGGCCCGGCCCGAGCGCCCACTCCAGCGCCAGGGCGGCACCGATGGAGAACCCGCCCACCAACACCCGGGCGTGGTCGGCAGTGAACTGCCGCAGCGCGTCACGGTGTCCGCCGATGAGATCGTCGGTCGGGTCGAGGGCGATCAGGTCGACGCCGATCTCGCGGGCCGCGGGACCGAACGCGCGGCGGACGAAGTCGGCGTCCGAACCCGTCCCCGGCATCACGATGAGGACGTCCGCCGGGTGACACTCGGCCCGCTCGCCGGCGCTCCCGGAGCCGGTCAACCTGCGGGTGTGGATTCGGTTGTCATTCGCGGGCATGCACAGATCATGCCGCGCGTTGTACGCGATGAGGACATGGGTCTACGCTGAGCCGAAAGTACCCGCGTCGGAAGACGAGAAGGCCGAGAACCACAGCCCAGCAGGCTCGTGCCCTCCGAGCGGAAACGAAGTCTCTCTGGAGGTTGTGATGCCGACGGCCGGTTATCTCAAGCGGCTGACGAAACGGTTGACCGAAGATCTCGGCAATGCGGATGCGGAGCAGATCGCCGCCGAGTCCGAGGCAACCGGAGCGCAGCGCGCCGTCGAATGTTGTCGAGGCGACGAGGTCACCATGCACGGCGAGTTGCGTGCGGTGGAGACGTGTTCGCGTGCCGCCAAGAGCGGGGTCAAGGCCGAGTTCTTCGACGGGACCGACACGGTCATCCTGAAATGGTTGGGACGTAACCGCATTCCCGGCATCGAGCCCGGGCGCAAACTCACCGTCCGCGGCCGCCTCGCCGAGCACGACGGGTTCAAGGTGGTCTACAACCCGTACTACGAGCTGTACGGCTCGGAGGAGTGATCCCGCCGATCCCGCGCTGATCGGCCGTTCACTGCGGGACCCGCATCGCCTCGTGCAGCGCGGGCTCGGTCTCCGCGGGAGCGATGAACACCAGTTCGTCGCCACCTTCGATCGGATCGTCACGCTCGGGCACGATCACCCGACCACCCCGCAGTATCGCCACCAGGGCGGCATCGCGCGGCAGGCTCAGCTTGTGGACCGGCCGGCCGGCCAGCGGTGTGTTGGCGGGCAGCGTCAGCTCCACGAGATTCGCCTGGCCCTGCCGAAATGTCATGAGCCGTACCAGATCTCCGACCGACACGGCCTCTTCGACGAGGGAGGCGAGCAGTCGTGGCGTCGAGACGGCGACGTCGACACCCCATTCCTCGCCGAACAGCCATTCGTTGCGGGGATCATTTACCCGCGCGACCACCCGATTGACCGCGAACTCGGTCTTCGCGAGCAAACTGACGACGAGATTGGCCTTGTCGTCACCGGTGGCGGCAATCATGACGTCGAAGGACTGCAGCTCCGCCGACTCCAGATTCGACAATTCGCACGCGTCGGCGAGCAGCCACTGCGCACCGGGCACCGCGTCGGTGTCGATGTGCTCGGCATTGCGCTCGAACAGGGTGACCTGGTGGGCGTTGACGAGGAGCTCGCGGGCGATGGAGCGTCCGACCGCGCCGGCCCCGGCGATGGCGACTTTCATTGACGTACTCCTCAGTCGGCGTCGATCGGTGACGCGGCAATCGTACGGGTCTCGGCGAGGCGCTCGAGCAGCACCGCGGCGAACACCACGTCGTCCTGCTGCAAGACTGTCTTCGCTTCCGGCAGAACGGGATTGCCGACACGATTGATGAACGAGATCCGTGCTCCGGTCAGTTCCTGGAACTTCACCACGGTCGTCCCGATCCACGACTCGTCGATCTCGAGCTGGGCGATCGCGAGCGTGCCCGACGGGTCGCGCCACTCGGTCGTGGTGGAGACCTCGCCGAGTGCGGAGACGAACCGCTCGGTCGTCCACGGCACGGTGGCCACGGTCGGAATGCCCAACCGCTCGTAGACCGCGGCACGTTTGGCGTCATAGATACGCGCGACCACCCGCTCCACGTCGAAGGTCTCGCGGGCCACCCGCGCGGAGATGATGTTGGAGTTGTCGCCGGAGGACACCGCGGCGAAGGCATCGGCCTGCTCGATCCCGGCCTTGATCAACACATCACGATCGAATCCGACCCCGACGATGCGCTGACCGGTGAACCCGTCGCCGAGCCGGGTGAACGCCGAGGGGTTGCGGTCGATGACCGCTACCTCGTGACCGCGCTTGACCATCGCCCGAGCCAACGACGAGCCCACCCGGCCGCAGCCCATGATGACTACCCGCAAGAAAATCGATCCTTCCTTCCCGGCGCATGCCACCGGGAGGCGACGCGTCGCCGGGGAGCCGGCCGTGCACCGGTGTCGGTCCACGCAGAGATGAACCTACCCGTAGGGGCCGTGCCGTGATGCGGGTCCTGGTGGCCTTCATCTGACCGAGGTCTTAGTGTTGCGTGGTGCCCACCGTGTCAAAGGTGCCCGTTGCGACAAAACGCCTGCTTCTGGGTCGACCGTTTCGCAGCGACAGTCTCGGCCACACGCTGTTACCCAAACGCATCGCGCTACCCGTGTTCGCCTCCGACGCCATGTCATCGGTCGCCTACGCGCCCCAGGAGATCTTCCTGGTGCTCTCCGTTGCCGGGCTCTCGGCGCTGGCCTACACACCCTGGGTGGCGATCGCGGTCGCGATCGTGATGGCGGTGGTCGTCGCCAGCTACCGGCAGAACGTGCACGCCTATCCCTCCGGCGGCGGCGACTACGAGGTCGCCACGGTCAACCTCGGCCCCACGGCCGGACTGACCGTCGGCAGTGCGCTGCTGGTCGACTACGTCCTGACCGTCGCGGTGTCGATCTCGTCAGCGGCGGAGAACATCGGGTCGGCCATCCCGTTCGTGTCCGAACATCGCGTGTGGTTCTGCGTGGCCGCGATCATCATCCTGGCCGCGGTGAACCTGCGCGGGCTCAAGGAATCGGGCACCGTACTGGCCATTCCGACCTACGCGTTCATCGTCGGCGTGCTCGGCATGCTCATCTGGGGGTTCACCGAGATCTTCATCCTCGGACGCGAGGTCCGTTCGGAGACCGCGGGATTCGAGATCCGAGCCGAGCACAGCCACCTGATGGGCATCGCCTTCGTCTTCCTGATCGCGCGGGCCTTCTCCTCGGGATGCGCGGCGCTGACCGGGGTCGAAGCCATCAGCAACGGCGTGCCGGCGTTCCGGAAACCCAAGTCCCGCAACGCGGCGACCACCCTGCTGTTGCTCGGGTCGATCGCGATCGTCCTGCTGCTGGGCATCGTCTTCCTCGCCGAGCGGATCGGCGCCAAATACGTGATGAACCCGGCGGAGGACCTCATCGGCGCACCCCCCGGCTACCAGCAGAAGGCGATGATCGCCCAACTCGCGCACGCGGTGTTCGACACCTTCCCGGCCGGTTTCTACTTCGTCGCGACCGTCACCGCGTTGATCCTGATGCTGGCGGCCAACACCGCCTTCAACGGATTCCCGGTGCTCGGTTCGGTGCTCGCCCAGGATCGCTACCTGCCCCGGCAGTTGCACACCCGCGGCGACCGGCTGGCGTTCAGCAACGGCATCCTGTTCCTCGCGGTCGCCGCGATCGCATTCGTGGTCGCCTTCGGCGGTGAGGTGACCTCACTGATCCAGCTCTACATCGTGGGCGTGTTCGTGTCGTTCACGCTGAGCCAGACCGGCATGGTGCGCCACTGGACCCGGTTGTTGCGCACCGAGACCGACCCGAAGGCGCGCCGCCGGATGATGCAGTCGCGGGTGATCAACACCGTCGGCCTGGTGATGACGGCGACCGTGCTGGTGGTCGTGCTCATCACCAAGTTCACCGCCGGTGCCTGGATCGCCATCCTGGCGATGGTCATCCTGTTCGTGCTGATGAAGGCGATTCACCATCACTACGCGACCGTGCAGCGCGAACTCGAGCGCACCCCCGCCGACGACGAGGCGGTGCTCCCGAGCCGTACCCACTCGATCGTCTTGGTCTCGACGCTGCACCTGGCCACCAAACGCGCGTTGCTGTTCGCCCGGGCCACCCGACCCGATGTGCTCGAGGCGGTCACGGTGAATGTCGACGACCGTGACACCCGCCGATTGGTCTCGGAATGGGAGGACAGCGATCTGCGGGTGCCGCTCAAGGTGATCGCGTCGCCATACCGCGAGATCACCCGGCCGATCATCGACTACGTGCGGCGTGTCCGCCGCGAATCGCCGCGCGACGTGATCACCGTGTTCATCCCCGAATACGTGGTGGGCCATTGGTGGGAACAGATCCTGCACAACCAGTCGGCGTTGCGGTTGAAGACACGTCTGCTCTTCGAACCCGGGGTGATGGTGACCTCGGTGCCCTGGCAGCTCACGTCGTCCGATCGCCGCAAGGCCGACCTCGACTACCACGCACCCGGTGACACCCGCCGGGCACTCGGTGGCGGCCCCGAGTGACGGGCGACCCCTCCGACGCGCTGACGCTGCGGGTACGCCGACCCGCCAACGGTGGGTCCGCCATCGCCCACGCCGACGACGGCCGGGTTGTGTTCGTGCGCGGCGCGATCCCGGGCGAACTGGTCACCGCGAACATCGTCGAGGACAAGTCGGGATTCCTCGTCGCCGAGGTGGCCGAGGTACTCGAGCCGTCGACACATCGACGCGACTCACCCTGCTCTGCCGCCGCACAGGGTGCCGGCTGCTGCGATCTCGCGCATGTCTCCGTCGAACACGCCCGCACCCTGAAGGCCGAGATCCTCACCGACGTCCTGCGGCGGATCGGCGGGTTCACCGACGACGCCCTGTCCGCACTCGACGGCGGGCCGCCGACGGTCGCCGCGCTCGACGACGCCGAGACCGGCTGGCGAATCCGGACACGCATGGCCGTCGATGCCCACGGGCGTGCCGGACTGCACCGGCGCGGCGAGGCCGGCCTCGTCGTCGGCCGGCCCTGCGCGCAAACCGATCCGCGCCTGACCGACCTCACGGCGCTCGACGGTCGGTTCACCCCGTACGCCGACCTCGCGCTGGTGCTCGACGACGACGGCGCGCGGCACCTCACCGAGATCGCGCCCGCCGACGACACGACCACACGTGCTCGCGGTGGTCGTCGAGCCGGCGGTGGTCGTCGCGCCGCACAGCAACGTCGGCGGCGCCACGAACGACCGCGGACGACACGAGTGATCGAGGGACACACCGCCGCGCGCCACCGGGTCGGCGAGCGAACCTGGGACATCCCGGTGACCGGATTCTGGCAGGGGCACCGGGCCGCCGCCGGAGTGTATGCGCGGACCGTCGCCGATCTCGTTGCGCGCCACACCGACTCGGTCGGGACATGCTGGGATCTGTATGGCGGCGCCGGGATCTTCGCTGCCACGCTGACCGACACCCTGCATGCGCAGGCGGTGCACATCGTGGATTCCGACGCCGGGGCACTGGCCGCCGCCGAAGCGACCTTCGCCGATGACGACGGCGTCGAGGTGCACCGCGGCGAGGTCGCCGCAACCATCGGTGGACTCCCCGACGCCGGGGTCGTCGTGCTCGATCCACCCCGGACGGGGGCCGGTGCACGGGTGATCGGACAACTCGCCGCGGCCGGCCCGGACGTGGTGGTGCACGTCGGTTGCGACGTCGCGAGGTTCGCCCGCGACCTCGGATTCTTCGCCGAGAACGGGTATCAGACCCGCGAGATCCGCGGATTCGACGCATTTCCGCTCACCCATCACATCGAGGCGATCGCCGTGCTCGTGCGGTCGAACTCACGCCCGCTGCCGCGCTCGGCGGACCGGGGTGCGCCACCGGCGACCGTAGACTGACACACATGCTCCCGCGCGCACCTGTCGGTGTGCCGGGTAGCCCGCCGGGTACGCACCACGTCGCCCGGGAGCGAGACGATCAGTGATGGAGGATCAGATGGGCCTGCTGGAGCGCATCAACTCACCAGCCGACCTGCGGACGCTGTCGGCCGCAGAGGTCGCCGCGCTGGCGGGCGAGATCCGCGAGTTCCTGATCCAGAAGGTGTCGGCGGTCGGCGGCCACCTCGGGCCCAACCTCGGTGTCGTCGAGCTGACCCTGGCCATTCATCGTGTGTTCGATTCACCCATCGACCCGGTGATCTTCGACACAGGCCACCAGTGCTACGTCCACAAGATCGTCACCGGGCGACGCGAGGGCTTCGATTCGCTCCGGCAGCGCGGCGGGTTGACCGGCTATCAGGAGCGGTCCGAGAGCCCGCACGACTGGGTGGAGTCCTCGCACGCCTCGGCGGCACTGTCCTACGCCGACGGGCTCGCGAAATCGTTCGCGCTGACCGGCCAGGACGACCGGACGGTCGTCGCGGTGGTCGGCGACGGGGCGTTGACCGGCGGGATGTGCTGGGAGGCGATCAACAACATCGCCGCCGCCGATCGTCGCGTGGTGATCGTCGTCAACGACAACGGCCGGTCCTACGCGCCGACGATCGGCGGGCTGGCCCGGCATCTGTCCGGGCTGCGGCTGCAGCCCGGTTACGAGCGGGTCCTCGACGAGGGCCGGCGTGTGGTCAAACGGTTGCCGGTGGTCGGCGACCCGGCCTACGCCGTTCTGCACGGGGTCAAGAGCGGACTGAAAGACCTTCTCGCGCCACAGGAGATGTTCACCGACCTCGGCCTCAAGTACGTCGGCCCGGTCGACGGCCACGACGTCGAGGCGCTCGAATCGGCGTTCACGCAGGCCCGTTCGTTCGGTGGGCCGGTCATCGTGCACACCGTCACGCGCAAGGGCATGGGCTATGCGCACGCCGAGAACCACGAGGCCGACCAGATGCACTCCACCGGCGTCATCGATCCGGTGACCGGCCGGGCGAAGTCTGTGGCACCGCAGGATTGGACGTCGGTGTTCTCCACGGCACTCGTCGAGGCGGGGGCGGCCCGCGAGGACGTCGTGGCGATCACGGCCGCGATGCCCGGTCCGACGGGTCTGACACCCTTCGGTGAGAAGTATCCCGACCGGATGTTCGATGTCGGGATCGCCGAGCAGCATGCCATGACCTCGGCGGCCGGGCTGTCGCTCGGCGGTCTGCATCCGGTGCTCGCCATCTACTCCACGTTCCTCAACCGTGCATTCGATCAGTTGCTGATGGACGTTGCGCTGCTCGAGCTGCCGGTCACGCTGGTCCTCGACCGATCGGGGATCACCGGTCCCGATGGGCCGAGCCATCACGGGATGTGGGATCTCTCGCTGCTCGCGATGGTCCCCGGGATGCGGGTTGCGGCTCCCCGCGACGCCGTGCGGCTCCGCGAAGAACTCGACGAGGCGCTCGCCGTCGACGACGGGCCCACCGCACTGCGATTCTCCAAAGGTGCTGTGCCCGAAGATATCCGCGCTGTGGTGCGTCTCGACGACGGAGTCGATGTGTTGCGTCGGGGCACCCCGTCGGCCGAACCGATCGGTGGTGACGTGCTCATCGTCGCGGTCGGGGCGTTCTGCTCGCTGGCCCTCGACACCGCCGAACGGCTGCGTAGTCAGGGCATCGAGGCCACCGTCGTCGATCCCCGGTGGGTGCTCCCGGTTCCGGCGTCGATCACCGAGATCGCCGGCCGGCACCGGTTGGTGGTCACCCTCGAGGACAGCGGTGTGCACGGAGGGGTGGGGTCGGCGGTGGCGACCGCGCTCGGTATCGCCGAGGTCACCGTTCCGGTGCAGAACCGCGGTATCCCACAGCAATTCATCGCACACGCCTCACGCGGGGAGATCCTCGCCGAGCTGGGATTGACCGCGCAGGATCTGGCGCGCTCGATCACCGCGACCGTCTCCGGGATGCATTTGACACCGGGGCTCGACCGTCACGAGTTCGCCGACACCGGCCTCGACGCGTCGCGTGCGGATCGTTCGCTGCGTGAGGTCGACGGCCCCGACCCCGAGTAGACCGCGCCGGAGCAGTTCGGCCGGCAGTAGTTCGACCAGCGGTGGTTCGGGACCGCCGCGCTATGGCGACAAGCGCTGTCGCAGGGGTTCTTTCGGTGCGAGATCGGTTCCGCAGGTCAGCTCTGGCCCGGCGTCGGCGAGGTGCTCGACGTGGCCTCGTTCAGCGCTGCGGTGATCGGGCCGACCGTCAGCGAACGCTGCCAGTCGCGGGCGTCGCCGGCCGCCAGGCGGGCGTCGACCGCCGCCTCGGTGATCGGGGGATCGATTCCCTCCCAACACAACTGGCGCACCAGGTCGGGTGTCAGCAGATTCTCCGGGGGTAGTGTGTGCTCCTCGGCGATCTGTTTGACCAGCGGCCGGACCGCGCTCGCGCGTGCCGCGGCCTCCGGGTTGCGTTGATCCCAGCGGCTGATCGGCGGGGGACCGGTGGCCGGAGTCTTGCGTGGCGGGAGTTCGGCCTCGGGCAGGTCGCGTGCGCGCAGTAGGGCCGAGAGCCAGATCCCGGCCTGCCGTCGTTGCCGCGGCCCGCCGAAGACCGGAAGGCGGGTCAGCTCGTCGGTGGTCGACGGTGCGGCAGCGGCGGCGGTGATGATCGCCGAGTCCGGCAGCACCCGACCGGGCGCGACGTCGCGTCGCTGCGCGATCTCCTCACGTGCCGACCACAATTCGCGGACCGCTGCCAGCCCCCGGGCGGTCTTGACGGTGTGGATGTTGGCGGTCCGCCGCCAGCGATCGGTGCGCGGCGGCGACGGTGGACGGCGCAGCACATATGCGAATTCCTCGGCCGCCCAGTCACTTTTCCCCGCGTCGCGCAGGGCGGCGTCCATCGCGTCGCGTAACTCGATGAGTACCTCGACGTCGAGTGCGGCGTAGTTGAGCCACTCCGCGGGCAGTGGGCGCTTCGACCAGTCGGCGGCCCCGTGGCCCTTCTGCAGCCCGAATCCGAGGAACTGTTCGACCATCGCGGCCAGATTGACCTTGGTCAGCCCGAGCAGCCGGCCGGCGAGTTCGGTGTCGAAAAGCGTGGTGGCGTGGAATCCCAGCTCGCGTAGGCACGGTAGATCCTGGTCGGCGGCATGCAGAATCCACTCGGGTTCGGCCAATGCGTCGATCACCGGCAGCAGTGCCTCGGGTTCCTCGATCGGGTCGAGTAAGAAGCTGCCCGCGCCGGTTCGGCGGATCTGGATCAGGTAGGCGCGTTGCGAGTAGCGGTAGCCCGATGCCCGCTCGGTGTCGAGCGCGACCGGACCGCTGCCCGCCGCCAATCGTTGTGCCGCATCGGCGAAGTCGGCGGCCGACGACAGGACCGGCGGCACCCCCTCACGCGGTGCCAACAGCGGGGTGACGGGCGGGGAGTCCGACGCGGACTCCTCCGCGGCTCCGATCGGGTCCGCGTCGCTCACGCCGACCCGAGTTCGGTGACCCCGACCGGCGGCAGGCCCGCCGCCGAGGACAACACCTCGCAGAACCCCTCGAGGTGACCGCCGAGGCCGTCGGAGGTCGGCGCGGTCCACGAGGCGCGTAACTCGAGTTGATGAGCCCGCGGGGGGCCGGCGATGTCGCCGTAGCGCACCGACGTCGTCGAGGTGACGGTGCCGCCGAGGGCGGTCACCTCCACTCGGCCGCCGGAGCTGGCGTGCACACTGCCGTCGGATGCGGTCTGGCCGACCGGTACGCCGAGCGCGTCGGACAACCAACTCCACGCGACCTCCGGGAGCAACGGGTCCATCGCGAGTGCGGCCTCGACCTCGGCCTGGATGTAGGCGACGAGCCGCATCGTCCCGTTCCAGGCATCCTGGCCGTCGGGGTCGTAGAGCAGGATCAGCCGTCCGAAGGCGCTGCCCTGGCCGTCGGCGTCGATGTCGAGGTCGTCGGGTGAGTCCGGAGGGCGCACCTCGGCGCCGACGGCGTAGCTGTAGGGGGCGAGGCGCTGCGGGGGACGGATCGGCCCGACCTCGATCTCGCGCCGGATGCGCGCGGAATGCAGCGACTCGACCGCGGTGCGGAAGTCAGCAGGCTCCATCGGAGCTCCGGAGGAGGTCACGCCCCCGACGGTATGACGGAGACCACGTCGGGCGTCGGAGGCGCGCCGTGGTGATGGTCACCACCGGGCGCCCCGCGAGCACGCCCGACCGCGCGATTGCCGACGGGCCACCGCATGGCAGAGTGATCGGTGATGTCGCACGCACCTGGTACCCGCCGCAGTCACTCCCGTATGCCGCTCGTTGCCGCCGCACGGGGGGAGTCGCCCGCCCGCCGGCCGGTCTGGTTCATGCGGCAGGCCGGGCGATCGCTGCCCGAATACCGGGCGATCCGCGCCGAGATCGGGATGCTCGAGTCGTGCTTCGACCCCGATCTCGTCTGCGAGATCACCCTGCAGCCGGTCCGCCGCCATGACGTCGACGCGGCGATCCTGTTCTCCGACATCGTGGTGCCGCTGAAGGCGGCGGGGGTCGATCTCGACATCGTCGCCGGCACCGGCCCGGTCATCGCAGCGCCGATCCGCAGCACCGCCGACGTCGAGGCCTTGCCGCGTCTGGACCCGGCCGCGGTGGGTGCGGTCGCGCGCGCGGTCACGAAGATCCTCGATCAGCTCGACGAGGCCACCGCGCTGATCGGTTTCGCCGGTGCCCCGTTCACCCTGGCCTCCTACCTCATCGAGGGTGGTCCGAGTCGCAATTACGTCCACACCAAGGCGCTCATGCGCTCCGATCCCGACACCTGGCATGCGCTGATGGCCCGGCTCGCCGACATCACGATCACCTTCCTGCAGGTGCAACTCGACGCCGGGGTCGATGCCGTCCAGGTCTTCGACTCGTGGGCCGGTGCGCTCTCGGAGGCCGACTACCGCACCTTCGTCGCCCCGCACGTCGATCGCGTCTTCGCCGAGCTCGCCGAATATGGCGTTCCCCGAATCCATTTCGGTGTCGGCACCGGTGAGTTGCTCGCGGCGATGGCCGAGCCCGCCGATGTCATCGGCGTCGACTGGCGGGTCCCGCTGGAGGAGGCGGTACACCGCGTCGGGCCGGGTAAGGCCGTGCAGGGCAACCTCGATCCCACCGTGCTGTTCGCCGGCCCCGCCGTCGTCGAACAGGAAATCCGACGCGTCCTCGACGACGGCCGCCGGGCCGTGGCCGCGGGTGCGATCGGCCACATCGTGAACCTCGGTCACGGCGTGCTCCCCGACACCGATCCCGACGTGCTCACCCGCGCCGTCGAGCTGATCCACACCCTCTGATGCCGGCGCGGGTCGCGATCGTCGGCGGGGGAGTCTCCGGCCTGGTCGCGGCCTACCGGTTGCGTCGCGCACTCGGCGACGACGCCACGATCGACCTCTACGAACAGCGCGAGCGGCTCGGCGGCGTGCTGCACACCGTCGACGTCGCCGGGCAGGCCACCGACGTCGGAGCCGAAGCGTTCATCGTGCGCCGGCCGGAGGCTGTTGCGCTGGTCGACGAGCTCGGTCTGGCCGATCGGGTCGTCTCGCCGACGCCCCGCCGCCCGGCGATCTGGGCCGGCGGCCGGCTGCATCCGATGCCCGCCCCCGCCCTGATGGGTATCCCGGCCACGGCAGAGGTGATGGCGGGCCTGGCCGATCCCGCCGACCTCGCCCGCATCGCCGCCGAACCCGACCGCGCCCTGGCGTGGCGGCCCGGCGACGACGTGGCGGTCGGTGATCTGGTGGCCGACCGGTTCGGCGCATCGGTCGTCGCGCGCAGCGTCGATCCCATGCTCGGTGGCGTGTACTCGTCGCTGGCCGCCGACATCGGTGTGCGCGAAGCGATCCCGGCGCTGGCCGCGCGACTCGACGCGGGCGCGCCGAACCTGTCGGCGGCCGTCGGTGGGCTACTCACCCCGGTCGGTACCGGTGGCCCGGTGTTCGGGACACTCGTCGGTGGCTATCGGGTGCTCGTCGACGCGCTCACCGCTGCCACGCGGCCGGCCTTGTTCACCGATCGACAGGTGGTGGCCGTCCACGCCGACGGCGATCGGTGGCGGGTGGGCACCGAGTCCGGAACCGACACCGACTACGACGGCGTCGTTCTCGCTGTGCCCGCATGGACGGCGGCCCGCCTCATCGCCGGGATCGGCGATGAGTTCGTCGCGACCCTCGCGGCGGTCGAGCCGGCGTCGTCGGTGGTGGTCTCGATCGCGTTGGCGCCGGGCACGGCACTGCCCGACCACTCCGGCGTGCTGGTGGCGACCGGAGAAGACCTGCGGCCCAAGGCATTCACGCTGTCCTCCCAGAAGTGGGCGCACGTCGGCGGTGACGGTGCGGCGGTGTCGGTGCGCGCCTCGTTCGGCCGTTATGGCGACCCGGTGGCCGACCCCGCCGACGATCCCCGTATCGACGAGTCCCTGCGGTCGTGGGCGCTGACCGATCTGGATCGGATCTGTGTCGCCGCCGGGGTGAGCGCCCCCTCGGAGCACGTGCTCGAGGTCCGCGTCCAGCGATGGGACGGCGGGCTGCCCCGTTACGCACCCGGACACCTGGACCGGATGGCCGGGGTGCTCGACGCACTGCCGCCGCGACTGGCGCTGGCCGGCTCCTCGTATGCCGGGGTCGGCGTGCCGGCGTGTATCGCAACGGCCGGTCGGGCCGCCGAGGTGATCCTCGCCGCTCTCGGCTGAAGGCCCGGATGGGCCTTGCGACCTGGGTGTCGGCGGTCCCGCCTGCGGTGGCACCATGGGGTGCATGAGCCGCTTGGACTATGCCGCACTGAATTCGACGATCCGCTACCTGATGTTCTCGGTGTTCGCCGTGCGCCCGGGTGAGCTCGGCGACGACCGCGACTCGGTCAAGTCCGAGGTGACGGACTTCTTCAAGTCCCTCGACGACTCCGACGTCGTCGTGCGCGGTGTGTACGAGGTGTCGGGGATGCGCGCCGACGCCGACTACATGGTCTGGTGGCATGCGGAGAAGCTCGAGGATCTGCAGGCCGCCTACAACCGATTCCGACGCGAGACGCCGCTGGGCCGGGCGAGTGATCCGGTGTGGAGCAACGTCGCGTTGCACCGTCCGGCCGAGTTCAACAAGAGTCACGTCCCGGCCTTCCTGGCCGGTGAGGAACCGGGCAACTACATCTGCGTCTACCCGTTCGTCCGGTCCTACGAGTGGTATCTGCTGCCCGACGAGGAACGCCGCAAGATGCTCGCCGACCACGGCATGGCCGCCCGCGGCTACAAGGACGTCCGCGCCAACACCGTCGCGTCGTTCGCGCTCGGTGACTACGAATGGCTGCTCGCCTTCGAGGCACCGGAGTTGCACCGCATCGTCGACTTGATGCGCGACCTGCGCGCCACCGAGGCCCGCATGCACGTGCGTGAGGAGACGCCGTTCTTCACCGGGCCCCGCGTCGAGCCGGGTGCCCTCGTCGACGCGCTGCCCTGAGCGCGTACGCACCCGACGAGGTAGTCCGAGCTCATGTACGTTCCACCCGGTTTCGCGCTCTCCGACGAGCAGATCGCCGAGATTCTCGACGGCCCCGGACTGGCCCAGCTCGTGTCGGTGGGGGCCTCAGGTCTCGTCGTGACGCCGCTGCCGCTGATCTACGACCGGCCCAACGCCCGGCTGCTCGGGCACATGGCCAAGGCCAACCCGCACTGGCGCGAGGCCACCACACAGACGGAGTCCGTGGCGATCTTCCCGATCTCCGACGGTTACATCTCACCGTCGCTGTACGCCACCAAGGCCGAGACCGGCCGGGTGGTGCCGACCTGGAACTACGAGACCGTGCATGTGCACGGGCGACTCCGTTTCCACACCGAGCACGACTGGCTGCACCGACAGGTGTCGGCTTTGACCGAGCTGCATGAGCGTTCGCGGGACCAACCGTGGGCGGTCACCGATGCCCCCGCCGAGTTCATCGACAGGCAGCTGTCGGCCATCGTCGGCGTCGAACTGTCGATCACTCGGTGGGCGGGCAAGGCGAAGATGTCGCAGAATCAGCCCGAACGCAATCGGCGCAGCGTCGTCGAGCACCTGTCACGCTCGCCGATCGCGGCCGATCAGGCCATGGCACGCCGGATTGCGCGCCGGTCCGCCGACCGGCGGGACGGTTAGGCCCCGTCGTCCTCCGGTTCGAGGGTCAGGCTGATGGAGTTGATGCAATATCGCAGGTCGGTAGGGGTGTCATAGCCCTCTCCGGCGAACACATGCCCGAGGTGGCTGCCGCAATTGGCGCAGAGCACCTCGGTGCGGCGCATGCCCAGCGAGTCGTCGGAACGCTCGATGATCGCGTCGCCGGCCAGCGGTGAGAAGAACGACGGCCAGCCGCAGTGCGACTCGAATTTCTGCTCGCTGCGGAACAATTCGTGTCCGCAGGCCCGGCAGCGGTAGACCCCGATGCTCGTGGTGTCGGTGTATTCGCCGGTGAACGGCGCCTCAGTACCTGCTTGGCGCAGCACCCGGTACTCGGCGGGGGTGAGGCGTTCGCGCCACTGGTCATCGGTGAGATCGGCCAGTTCGGCCGGGTCCTGCACGTCCTTGCGGGCGGGGGTGTCGGTCATGATTCCACCGTACGAGGTGCGGCCATCGCCCGCCAGGACGGTCTATCGGGCAGCGGACGGGGCCGGCGCACCGACCGGTTCGCCCTGATCGTCGGCAGGCGGCTCCGGCGCGGAGAAGTCCCGCCAGCTACCGGCCACGCCGTCGCGGCGCATGTCCAGATATCGGAACAGCAGCGAGCAGAACACCGCGATCATCAGCAACGACCACCCCCAGGTGACCTTGTTGTATTCGAGCTGTCTGCCGAGGGCATCCCAACGCACCGAATAGAACGCGTCGAAGGTGAAGCAGCCGTAGACACCGAGCCAGGCCGGCCAGTTGCGCATCGGTGAGCCCGGGATGAACACGGTCATCAGCAGCGGGAACAACAGCATCGAGTAGTAGCCCTGCCCGAGTGAGCTCACCAGGAACGTGGTGCACAGCAACACCCCGGAAGAGGTGGCGAGCCAGAGCAATTCGTTGGTGCGACGGTAGTAGCGGTAGAGGAACCACAGTGCGAACACGGCCATCGCCGTGAATGCGATGCGCAGGAGCAGCACGAGCCAGTCGGCGACACCGAAATACGCGCCGTTTCCGCCGATCGAGCTGTTGTAGTAGTCGCGGGTCTCGCCGAGGTACGGCACCGTGCGCGTGAGGAACGACGTCGGATCCGCCGACACCGGCCATGCGACCAGATTCAGCACCAACGGAATCCCGATGGCGGTCACCAGGATTCGCCATCGACCCACCAGCAGCGGCAGCAACAGCAGGGGAGCGAGCACCGGTTTGACCGCCAGCGTCAGCCCGATGGGTACGCCGGCCCACCAGTCCTGTCGGCGCAACATCAGCATCAGGAAACCGAGGAGGCCCAGCAGGACGAAGGCGTTGAAGTTGGTGAAGATCAGTGTGTGCGCGACGGTTTCGGTGCTGAAGAAGAAGAACAGCACGGTGGGCATCACCCAGGTTCGGGCGCCGAAGCCGAACAGCCGGGTGATGAGGTAGGCGCACACGATCAGCACGACGACGCTGACCGCGATGAACAGCCACCGTGAGCGTTCCGGGTCGATGACCGCCAGCGGGGACATCAGCAGGGTGCCCGACGGCGGATACAGGTAGTGCGGATCGACCGTGTTGAGGTTCTCGCCGTAGACCGCCCGGCGGTTCAGGAATGCCAGGGCGGCGTTGTAGACGGGTTTGAAGTCGTCGGTGCGGTCACCGTTGACCCCGAGGATCACCGACCGCTGGAAGATCATCATCAAGGTGATCGGCCACAGCACCATCGGGATGATGCGCTGAGCCGGCATCTGCGGGTAGAGATACCTGTCGAGAATGGCCACCCGCGAACCGTACTACGTGCATGGTGCCGGTCTCGACCGGCCGGTGGTGGTGCCGGTTCCGGCACGTGCGTGCCGACGACTGCGTCAGCTCGGGCAGCCCCGTTCCGACGGGCCGCCCAGCGATGCGGAGGCGACGTAGTCGGCAACGGTATCGGCGACGCAGCTGCTACGGGCGAGTGCGGAATAGCCCAGACCGTTCCAACTGACCGTGATCGGTGAGGTGGATGCGCGGGTGAACAGTGCGCCGAGGGCGTCGGCGCCGGTTCCGCCGTTGATCGGGTCACCCGGATTGTCGAGAATCAGCGGTGCGACCGGGAAACTGCTCGGCGGGGTCACCGCCTCGCCCGCGGACCAGCCGTTGCAGCGCATGAGCGACAGCGCGGCATCGGTGCCGGTGAGCGGATTGTCCTTGGACCAGGTGCTGATCAGGCCGCCGATCTCGTTCTGGCTGACCGGTCCGGTCACGTCGTTGCAGTCGCCGACGATCTGGCCGTCGGTCAGGCGTAGCGACTGTGCCTGATCGGCGAGGTCGGACAGTGCGTCGGTGTCGCCACGATCGGCGGCGGCGATCGCCGAGGCGACGCCACCGATGCCGTCGGGTGAATCCGCGGCCAGTGCGAGACCGGTGGTGATCCCGGCGAGCGCCTGGGTGTCCGACAGAGCCCCGAGGTCGCCGGTGCGCCCTTTGCTCAGGACGTCGGCGATCGTGGCGGCGCCGCCCGAGCCCAGGGCGCACGCGCTGCCCAGGGCGGCGCAGCGCTGGGTGAAGGTGGTGAGCGCGGCCTGGACGCCGGTCGCCGCGGCGGCGGCGGTGTCGCGGGCGTTGGCGCCGAACGGGGTGGGAGTGTCGAGGATGATGCGCCCCGACCGGCCGCCGTAGAGCGCGGTGTAGCCGATGACGACGTCGGAGCCCTCGCCGACCCCGATCAGACCGAGCTGGGGAACGCCCCATCGCTTGCGGAGGGTCTCCAGGTCGGAGGCGGCCGCGCCGACACCGAACGCCAGCTGGTCGGGGGCGAGGGTCTCGGTGCACGCGTCGGCGGCGTCGGAGGCCGCCGACGCCAGGTCGCCGATGCGGCGATCCTCAGATGCTCCGCGGGTCAGGCCGTTGTCGGCGTACGCGGCGCGATCGGCGCGGGTCAGACAGTCCAACGGTGTGCTCTGCGGGATTCCGCGCCGGTCCACGGCCACCACCGGGTGTTTGTCGAGCAGGCTGCGGCCCGCGCCGGAGGCCAGCAGCAACAGCGCGCGGGACGACGGCATGTCGGTCCCGGAGGTGAGGACCAGGGGTGCGGCGTCCGCGGGCGTCGTGGGCGAGGTGATGCGGGTCAGGGCGAGCGAGAGCGTCGTCTGCGACCGGTCCGGGTCGACCGGGGAGGCCAGCGTGGCGCATTGCACCCTCAGCCCGTTCGGTGCGGGGGCCCCGTAATCGCCGGAGACCTTGGCCGCACAGTCCTGCCACGGCAGGTCGTTGGCCGGGGCGCGCAGCTCCGGTGCCTTCGCCGGGGCACTCGACGACGCGGGCGCGGTCTGACCACCGTTGCCGCCACCGCCTGGCACGAGGGCCGGACCGGGATCGGGGCCGATGGCGCACGCGGAGATGCCGATCGTCACCGCGGCCACGAGAGCCGCGACGGAGACGCCGGACCGTCGCCACGACCGGCCGGCGCGTCCCGATCTCGCTCGTGCCGGTGCGGTGTGCGACCGTCCCCGGAACACCGGGCCACGTCTTGCCAAGGCCATGACGGCGAGCGTAGCCAATCGGTCAGCTCGCCCGGGTCCACCGGGTGTAGACGTACCCGTCGTCGTCGGAGAGGAGATGGCCCGGACGCATCTGCGCGAGCTCGGGCAGGGCGGGGCCGGTGACGATTCGCGCGGTGTCGCCGGCGACGATCGTCGGACTCGTCGTCAGGCACAGTTCGTCGAGCAGGCCCTCGGCGACGACCGCCCCGAGGAGGGTGGGTCCGCCCTCGCAGAGCACGCGGGGCCGTCCGAGGATCGCAAGGTGATCGAGCACCCGACCGATGCGGACGGCCTCGCTGCCACAGTCGACCACCGTCGCCCCGCGATCGGTCAGTGTGCGACGACGCTGCGCCGGCGCGTCGGAGCAGGTGAGCACCACGGTCGCGGGATCGGCCAACGGCGGATAGTCAGGGTCGATCGACAGTGAATTGCTGATCAGAGCCAGCATCGGGGCGGGCGATTGGCCCTGGTCGGCGCGCATCGCGCCGAACGCCTCGTCGGGTGTGGGTTGCCGATAACCCTCGGCCAGGGCGGTGCGGGCGCCGACCACCACGACGTCGGCGAGCCCGCGCAGGAGGCGGAAGATCGCGCGGTCACCGGGGCCGCCCAGCCCGCCCGAACGGCCCTGCACCGAGGAGGCGCCGTCGACGGAGGCAACCATGTTGGCGCGCACGAACGGACGATCGAGCGAGTCGGGGTAGGGGTAGAAGCGCGCGAGTTCGCGCAGATTCTGGGTCTCGTCGGGCGCTCCGGATGTGACCTGGGTCGCTTTATGCTGGTAGAGCATCATTCCTCATGGTCGGCAGTGACTAGGCTGCCCACCATGGTGGCACGTCTATCCGACCGGAATCCGGTGGTCTCTCCCGAGCAGCTGATCGAGGAGATGGTTCCGCCGTCCACCTTCGACTCGGTGAGCTTCGACTCCTACATCCCCGACCCGAACGAACCGTCGCAGGCCGAGGCGGTCGCCAAGGCCCGTGACTTCGTCGAGCGGGCGAAGAAGTCGCGCAGCGGCAAGAAGGGGTTGTTCTCCCGCAAGCAGACCTCGCAGGGGGTGGGCCTCTACCTCGACGGCGGGTTCGGCGTCGGCAAGACCCACCTGCTGGCGTCGATCTATCACGCCATGCCCGCGCCGAAATCGTTCGCCACGTTCGTCGAACTCACCCACCTCGTCGGAGCCCTGGGCTTCATGAACGCCGTTGAGCGCCTCTCGGAGCAGAACGTGTTGTGCATCGACGAATTCGAGCTCGACGATCCCGGCGACACGATGATCGTCTCGCGTCTGCTCACCGAACTCACCGCCAAGGGCGTCTCGATCGCCGCGACGTCGAACACGTTGCCCGGCCAGCTCGGCGAGGGCCGATTCGCCGCGCAGGACTTCCTGCGGGAGATCAAGAAGCTGTCCGCGATCTTCGAGACCATCCGTGTCGACGGCCCCGACTACCGACACCGTGACCTGCCGCCCGCACCGGAGCCGCGCTCAACCGAGGATCTCATCGCGCTGGCCGAGTCCACCGAGGGGGCGACCCTCGACGATTTCGACGAGCTGTGCGCGCACCTGGCCAAGCTGCATCCGTCGAAGTACAAGGAACTCGTTGACGGCGTCTCACTGGTGTGCATCAGTGGGGTGCATCCGGCCAAGGATCAGTCGGTGGCGCTGCGGATCGTGGTGCTCGCCGACCGCCTCTACGACGCGAACATCCCGGTGACGGTGTCCGGCGCCAAGCTCGACGAGATCTTCACCGATGAAATGCTGGCCGGTGGCTACCGCAAGAAGTACCTGCGTGCGACGTCGCGTCTGTTGGCGCTGTCGCGATTCGCCGAGTCGGCGGTGTGACAGAAGGGTCTGACACAGGCCGTGGGGGCAACGGCATCGGAACATTTCTCCGGATTTGTTCCAGTGTGTCGTTGACCACACCCCGTCGACGTGGCTAGCATGGCAAGGGCCTGAGTCCACCGACGGGGAAGAGGTCGAAGGCGTTGCAGAACAAGGATTTCGAGCACGCCGACGCCGCAGTGGCCACGTCCGGTGACTCGTCGTCGGGTGCGGCGTCCGGCGACGACTTCTACGACCTGCCCACCATGACCGAGCTCCTCGAGTCGGTGCGGGAGTTCCTGCACGGACAGGTGATGGCCGAGACCTCGGGCAGTACCCGATTCCACGCTCGTGTCGCCGGCAACGTGGTGGCCATCGTCGAACGCCAACTCGCGGCCGGTGCCGAGCCGGCGCAACGCTTCCACGCCGACCTCGCCACCCTCGGATGCGCCGATGCCACCGAACTCGTCGCAGGGCTACGCGAAGGACGATTCGTCCCGGAGGACCCGCGGATTCCCGCCGTACTGCGCGCTGCAGTGGAAGCCAAACTGCGCGTGGACAATCCCTCTCTGATCGGAGATGCATGACCTTCGAAGTGCCGGAACACGTACGGCCGCTGCGCGATGCGGTGTACGAGTTCATGGTCGAACTCGTCGAGCCGCGTGAGCCCGAACTCGACGCAGGCGGTCCCGACGCGGACGCGATCATGGCCGAGCTCCGCGCCGAGGCCAAGCGCCGAAACCTCTGGGCGCTGGGACATCCCACCGAGATCGGCGGTGGTGGTCTGCCATTCCTCGACTACGTCTACGTCAACGAGGTCCAGGGCCGCAGTGAGTACGGACAACTGGCGCTGGGGACCTGGACATTGCAGGACTCGATCATGCTCAACCGCCATGCATCCGCCCGATGGCGTGATGCCTACCTCGAACCGCTTGTGCGGGGCGAGATCTCGCCGAGCTTCGGGATGACCGAACCCGACGTCGCAGGATCGGACCCGACCGGACTGCGCACCACCGCGGTCCTCGACGGCGACGAGTGGGTCATCAACGGCCGCAAGTGGTTCACCACCGGCGCCGCCCAGGCCGCCTACACCACCGTGATGTGCCGTACCGAGCCCGACGCCCCCGGCCATCGGGCGTTCTCCATGATCATCGTCCCGACCGATCACCCGCGTTACCGGATCGTGCGTGACACACCGGTTCTCGGGTTCTCCGGGCATCACTTCGAAGTCGACTACGACGACGTGCGGGTGCCTGCGGAGAATCTGCTCGGCGAGCGTGGCAATGGTTTCGTCATCGCGCAGGAAAGGCTCGGGCCCGGCCGCATTTTCCATGCGATGCGCTGGCTCGGACAGGCACAACGGGCCTTCGACCTCATGTGCCGCAGGCTGATCGGACGCAGCGCCTTCGGCGAACCGCTTGCCGACAAACAACTGATGCAGAAGCACGTGTTCGACTCCTACACCGAGATCCAGGCAAGCCGTTTGCTGACCCTCAAGGCGGCCGAGCAGATCGATCGCGGGGAGCAGGCCCGCGTGGACATCGGGGCGGTCAAGGTCTTCGGTGCGCACATGTTGCACAACGTGATCGACCGTGCCGTGCAGGTGTACGGGGCCGCGGGCGTCACCGACGACACCCCGCTGGGCAAGATGTATCGCAACGCCCGCTTCGCGCGGATCTACGACGGCGCCGACGAGGTGCACATCTCGACGGTGGGGCGGCGCATCCTCACCGAGTACCGCAACGGCGGGAACTGGGAGTTCGGGCTGCGCTGAGGAGGCCTGCCCTTTCGCCTCATCCGATGAGCGACAACAATTCCCACTCGTTCTCCGACACCCGGCGGCCGATGGCGGCCAGTTCCACCGAGCGGCTGGTGCCCGTGCGGTGCCGCTGGGTCTGGTGCAGGCAGATGATGCCCCAGCGCAGCGTGCCGTAGACCTGCCACCAGAACAATGCTTCCCGGTCGACGGGCGCTCCGCCGGCGGCCTCGTAGGCGCCGATGAACTCGTCGAGTCCGCCGAGCCCGCCGACCATCCCCGCGCCGCCGAATCGCCAGGCCTTCACGCACATCCAGCCGAGATCCTCGAGCGGGTCACCGATGTGGGCGAGCTCCCAATCCAGAACCGCGGCAAGCCCGTTGCCGTCGACGATCACGTTGCCGATGCGGAAGTCGCCGTGGGTGACGGTGCGTCCGGCGGTCGAGGGTCGGTGGCGTTCGAGCCAGGACAGCGCGAACTCGAAGGTCGGGAAGACCCGGTCGGCGGCGTCGAGTTCGGGACGCCAAGCGGCCAGCGGATCGTCCTCGGGTAGCCCGGGAACCGCGTCGACGTCGATCGAGTGCACCGCCGCCAACGCCGCACCGAGCTGGCCGGTGAGTGCAGCGCGTGCGTCGGCGAATTCGGGGTCGCGCAGAATCTTTCGCGGAATGGTCGCGCCGTCGATGTGATTCATCACGACGAAATCGCCGCCGATGTCGGGGTGGTCGAGGCCCTCGGCGATCACCGTGGGCGACGGCACCCCGACGGCACCCGCGGCGCGCATGAGTGCGGCCTCGCGCAGCAGTGACGATGCGTCGCGTCCGCCGGGTGGATCGAGCCGCAGGACCAGCCGTCGTGCTTCGCCGTCGATCGTCGCGACGAACGACCACGTCTGCCGGGAGGCCCCGGCCGGAATGCGCACGAGATCACCGATCTCGATCGCTCCCGCGCCGGTGCACTCCCGGAGAACGTCGGCCAGGCCTGCGGCGACCCGAGCATCGGCGTGTCCCGGGTCGGGGTCGGGAGTCGTTGCGGCAGAGGAAGACATTGGTTGAGTGTAGAGTCCGGTGCGACACGACGGCGGTTATCGGGGGATCAGTGCGTCTGACCGGTCCGGCTCACACGTCCAGTGGACGGCTCAGCACGGGTCGGCTCAGCACGTAATCGTGTTCGACGCTGCCATTGAGGTCGAAGGTCTTCACCCCGGCACGGGTGAACCCCATCTTGGCGTAGAACCGTTGTGCCCGAGCGTTTTCCTGATTCACGCCCAGCCAGATCGACGCCGCGCCGCGGGCCCGGGCACGTTCGATCGCCGTCTCCATCAACAACCTCGACGGCGACTGCGTGCGTCCACGCGCATGATGATCGGGCAGCACGTAGATCTTGGAGACCTCCGAGGACGGTCGATCGGTGATGACGGCGGCGACGTCGGCATCAGTGGGTTCGCGATGATGCACAAGGGCGTAGCCGACCGGAATATCGTCGTCGGTTCGCGCGAGCAGTACGTCGGACTCGGGAGCATCGATGTACTCGGCGAAGTCGGCGGGGGCGAGGTTGTCGCGGATGAATGCGTCGATGTTCGCCGGGGCCGAGTGCGGGGGACAGGCCAGCGGAAAGGTCGCGGCAGCGACGGCTGCCACCTCGTCGGCGAATCGTGGATCGGTGACCACCTGCACGGTCACCGTCATGGGCTCAGGTTGGGCAGACACCGGCCGACTTCTCCTCTCGGGCGCCAGGATGTACCGAACGCTACCGGGTCCGGGCAGCGCGCAACCCCTTGCGCGGCTTCTGCGCGCAAGGGGTCGACTGCAAGCGCTACTTCTTTCCGCAGGTGCAGTTCTCACCGCACTTGCAGTCCGGGCCACACGTGCAATCGGGGTTGTCACAGGCGGGGGCACTCATATTGCTCATCATGCATACAACCCTAGACCGCGGTACGAGCCGCGACTAGGGACTTCGGTCGGGCGGGACGGCCACCACGAGGTGCACCTCAGGGAACCGGTGTCCGGGTCCAGGGCGGGAGACGGTGCGCCACAACTCGACGAACCCGGCGTCGACGAGTGTGCCGGCCAGTGTGTCGGGGTGCCAGCGCCACGCTGGTGCCACCGCGTGGTCGAACTCGTGTGCACCGCGTTCATCGGAGCTCTGCGTGGCGACGAGGATCAGCGCGCCCGGGGCGAGCCGACGCCGCCAGGAGGTGAGGACCTCACCGACGTCGTCGGGTGAGAGATGGATCAGGCTGAAACGCGCAACCAATGCGTCGACCTCCGACAGGTCGACGTCGGCGAGGAGCGCATCACCGTGCCGGAAGTCGATGTGCGGGTGGGTGTCCCGCGCGATCCGCAGCATCGCCGAACTGGGGTCGACGGCGCTGACCAGACAACCTGAGGCCGCGAGATGCGCTGCCACGTGGCCGATTCCGCATCCGACGTCGACGACCCGCGGATACTCGGCGCTTGTGCGCGCGGTGTCGATGAAGGCGTCGACGACCTGCTTTTCCAGTGCAGTGGTGAAGGCCGTCGGGAACGTCGTTGCATACAGCGATGCCAACGCGTCATAGCCGGGTTGTTCGGTCACCGCGTGGTTCAGTTCTTGACGAGCCCGCCGTCGACGACCAGGTTCTGCCCGGTGACCGCACGCGACCATGGTGAGAGGAAGAAGAGCACCGCGTCGGCGAACTCGCGAGGTGTGGTCACCGACCGCAGCGGAGTGGAAGCGGCGATCGCGTCGAAGACCTCCGCGGGGGTGGCGGCGCTGGCGTCGGTGGTGCGCAGCAGGCCGCCGGAGACCATGTTGACCGAGATACCGTCGGGGCCGAGATCGTGCGAGAGCGTGCGCGTCAGGGCCAGCAGCGCAGCCTTGGCGGCGGTGTAGTCGTGGTAGGGGACCACCGGGTTCTGCACCAGATTGGTTCCGATGGTCACGATGCGACCCGCCCCGCAGGCACGCAAACCCGGTAGAGCGGCTTGCACTGTGGTGAGCGCGCCGCCCACGATGCCGCGGAACTGTGCATCGAGCTCGGCCCAGGTCAGGTCGTCGGCGTGGGATCGCGCGTCGCCGTTGAACGAGTAGTCGGGCAGCGCGTTGGTGACCACCGCCGTGATCGGACGATCGAAATGGTGTGTGGCGGAATCGATCATGGAGTCGACGGCAGCTCTGTCGGTGACGTCGGCGGCGATCGCCACCGCCCGGTCACCGATCTCGTCGGCCAGCGCCCGCGCGGCGTCGGCGCTGTTGCGGTAGTTGATGACGACCCGTGCGCCCTGCCCGGCGACCGCGCGGACGATCTCGGCACCGAGGCCGCGACCGCCGCCGGTCACCACGACCACGTGATCGGAGATCGGAAGTGCGCCAGACATGATCATCCCTTCGCCAGTGCGAACTGGGGCAGGTTCGACGGGTCTGATCTCAGCCGACCGACTGCCGGCACCCCATGTCCGAATGACATCAGATCGTATGCGCGCTCATGAGGCAAGGGCCGGGGCCGTCGATGGCTCGCGTCGGGAGGAAAGAAACGACCCGCTGTGTGCAGCGGGTCGTCACATCGGGCTTGTGGTGGTGCGCGATACAAGGATTGAACTTGTGACCTCTTCCGTGTCAGGGAAGCGCTCTCCCACTGAGCTAATCGCGCGGGATATGAAGTTGGTGGTGGAGGTGGCGACGGGAATCGAACCCGTGTGCACGGCTTTGCAGGCCGTTGCCTCACCACTCGGCCACGCCACCAGAGGCGAGTCGACTCGCACCGAGCGGATGACGGGATTCGAACCCGCGACCCTCACCTTGGCAAGGTGATGCGCTACCAGCTGCGCTACATCCGCGTGCTCGTCGAGTGGACCAGGCCACTCGCGACGTGCTGCGCAACCATATTCGATCGTTCGCCGATACGCCAAATGCGCAGGCGAAAAGAGTCGGGACGAAGAAAACCCGCCGGGGTCCGGCGGGCTTCTCGTGGTGCGCGATACAAGGATTGAACTTGTGACCTCTTCCGTGTCAGGGAAGCGCTCTCCCACTGAGCTAATCGCGCGGGATATGAAGTTGGTGGTGGAGGTGGCGACGGGAATCGAACCCGTGTGCACGGCTTTGCAGGCCGTTGCCTCACCACTCGGCCACGCCACCAGAGGCGAGTCGACTCGCACCGAGCGGATGACGGGATTCGAACCCGCGACCCTCACCTTGGCAAGGTGATGCGCTACCAGCTGCGCTACATCCGCACGCTTCGCGAGCGATCTTGTGGACCTTGTGCTCGCGATGCGGGACAGAACATTATCCGAACGTTACGGAGATACCAAATCGCCTGGTCGGGGACGCGAGCGTGCATGCTGGTGGGATTGTCGGTCGGACGCGGGTGCGTGTGCGGGTTCGGCCGGATTGGGGATGGAACGCGCAGCGGGAGCGATTTTGGCAACGGGGTCACCGGCGTGTAATCTTCTGCCTCGTGCACCGGCGCCCCGCGCGCCGGAAACACGGTCCCGTGGCTCAGTGGAAGAGCGTCCCGTTCACACCGGGGAGGTCGCTGGTTCGATCCCAGCCGGGACCACCAGGTCAGAGCGTTTTTCGAGGTAGGCGGGACGCAAGCGGGCCGCTAGTCCCAATACCGTTCAGTTAAGGTTACATGGGTGTAGTTTGTAGGGTATGCCTCGTGCT
>NZ_JARJDD010000059.1:0-1392 GCF_029269935.1 Gordonia sp. N1V | reverse complement strand
GAGATCATTCCGCAGGTCCAACCGAATCCGGGTATGCCCGAACGCAAGGCGGTCGCCCGTCACCGCGAACGCGTCCTGGAACTGCTGCCCTCGTTGCCGGACAACGCTCAGCGCGCGATCCGCGAGTCGATGGCGCAGGAGGACGAGATCCGCGCCCAGGCACAGGCCCACGGTCGTCATGCCGGTGACGACGAGCCGACTGTGGTCCTCGACGCGGTGGTCTGACAGCTCATGATGACCGTCAGGACTGGTCGGTCGGCCGATGCCGACCGGTCCTGGCGGCTTCGCGATTTCGCCGGGCGCATCCGGCGACGCTGTTAGCGTTACGACGTCACCGATCACGCGCCGAAGGAGCCAACGATGTCACTCCGCGAAGTCGAGTTCACCTCGAGTAATCAACGGGACACGATCTACGGGTGGATCTACGAGCCGGTGCGTCCGGCCCGGGGCATCATCCAACTGATCCATGGTCTGGGCGAACACTCGCGACGGTATCTCCCGCTGATCACCAGGTTGTTGGATGCGGGGTTCGTCGTGGCGGCCGACGATCACGCCGGGCACGGCAAGACGGCGATGTCGTCGGGCATCTGGGCCGACGCCGGTGATCGGGCCGATCAGGTGGTCGTGGACGATGAACGCTCGCTGCGTTCGATTGTGCGCGAACGTCATCCCGATCTGCCGTATGTGATCTTCGGGCACTCGTGGGGGTCGATGATCGCGCGCGGACTGGTGAGTGGGGACAGTGATCAGGTCGACGGGCTGATTCTGTGTGGTATCGCAGCGGGGATTCACGGCATCGAGAATCTGCTCGACCGCCAGGCTCTCGCCGCCGAGACCGATACTGCCGCGCCTGCGTCCGAGGCGTACGTGGTGTCGATGTTCGACGGGTTCATCTCCCGCTATGAGCCGGGATCCGGCCCGACGGCGTGGGTGGCCCGCGACCCCGACGTCGTCCGTGATCACGCCATCGACCCGCTGAACAACTTCGGCGCCCCGATGTCGGTGCGGTTCCTCCGCGGATTCGTCGACCTCTACGACACCGCCAATGCTGCCGACTGGTACCGGTCGATACGTGCTGATCTTCCGGTGTTGATCCTCGCCGGCGACGGCGACCCGGTTACCAACTTCGGTGAGGGTGCCTACCATGTGGCCAATCAGCTTGCGCTGAGCGGGCATCCGGACGTCCGCACCCGTGTGTACACCGGCTTCCGGCACGAGGTTCACAACGAGCCCGAGATCCGTGACGAAGTAGCCGGAGAGATCATCGATTTCGCGAGTCGCTGCGTCGAACGGTGACCTGAACCCGGGTTCCGGGCCACCGTGGACCGAATCCAGCGCCGGTGCAGTCGGTCTCGAGGCTCGCCGCACGCGGCTCGCACCTCGACCAGCGGG
>NZ_JARJDD010000058.1:0-1443 GCF_029269935.1 Gordonia sp. N1V | reverse complement strand
CGGTTGTGTAGATCGGTGACTGTGTCGGTTGCGGCCAGGAGGCGTGGTGAGCGCGTTTGACGTGCCATTTCACGTATTTGCGTTTGACGACGCGTGGGTTGGCTCGTCGTCGACGTGCGGGGTTGAGTCTGCGTGTGAGGCGAGTGAGGAAGGTGAGCCAGCTGCGGCTGGTGGTGTCAGGGTCGTGAGGGGGGAAAGTCGCCCTGGTGGGCGACTGATTGGCGGGTAATCCTCAGTGCGGCAACGAAACTGACCCTGTCGGGGTCGTGGCCGGCGTGACCGGCGGCCTCGACCATCAACGACCGGATCGCATAGTGACAACACAGATGCCCCCAAATCTCCTGCAGCACAAGATCAGGAGACTTCGAACGCAGCACGGTACGGGGCCCGCGCTGGTGGGTTTTCAGCTCATCGAAGGCAATCTCGATCTCCCACCGCTCGGTATAGGCCGCAGCCAACTCGACCGCACCGACTTCGTCAGGGTCCAGGATCGTGGTCAGCAACCGATAGTGGTCGGCGTTCTCCCGGCCGTCATCGATGGTGTAGTCGATCACCCGCACCAGCATCGGCTCAGCGCGCCGCGCCGCGGCCGAATGTGTCTGGTGCAATTCGGCCAGCCACGAGCCATCCGGAAAGTCCTTCACATGTCGTGGTAACGGCCCTGTACCTGAGGTCTTCACCCGCCACAACAGATCCGCGTTGGTCGCTATAGCTTTGCGCCACAACGCATACGAGAACACTCCACGATCAGCCGTGACCAGCATCCCCGGTGTCAGATGCGGTAGCAACGACTCGATCAGCACCGCCTCGGACTGGTCGTAGGTGCCCACGGCGGCGGCGAAAATGGCGTGCGTGCCGCACTCGGCGAGCGCCACCACCCGCGCCATCGGGAACGCCGCCCGCTCACCCTTGTTCACCCCGGGCCGCCCGAAATACTCATCGTTGACCGGCGTGTCGGCGACATCAAGACACGTCCCATCCACAGCAACCAGCCGCCGCCCCGCCAACCACACCCCAGGCGTCGATTCCCGCCCCAACGGCACCGCGACCCGCTCAAACAACGCCTTCATCGGCGCCGACCCCAGACGAGACCGCGCCTGAAAGATCGCCGACTTCCCCGGAACGCGATAGGACTCCTCCCACCCCGACGCCCACGACAAACCATCCGTGAGCTGGGATAACACATCCTCATACGAGCCCTCGGCATACAACGCCATCCCGATCGAGAAATACGCCATCACCCGCGCCGGCAACGCCCGATGACGCACCTCGGTCCGGCCCGCCGCTGCGATCACCTCGTCCACCACATCCGGCGGAAACGTCCGCGTCAACACGCCCACCGACACCACATCCGACAACCGACGATCCGACTCAGGCTTCACCCACCCAGCACGAGGCATACCCTACAAACTACACCCATGTAACCTTAACTGAACGGTATTG
>NZ_JARJDD010000057.1:0-1513 GCF_029269935.1 Gordonia sp. N1V | reverse complement strand
GGAACCGGGGCGCTTTGTCATCGCGGCGGGTGGTAACGGTGCGGTGAGAACCCCGTGAACCGCCCCGGGTTTGTCGGAGGCTCTCGAACCTGTGAAGGATGAAGAGCATGGCAGCACCACGCAAGTACAGTGAGGAACTCAAGGAGCGGGCTACCCGAATGGCGGTGGATGCGCGACGGGACCCGGAGTCCTCGCGCGGCGCGGTCAAGCGGATTGCCGATCAGCTTGGGGTGCATCCCGAGGCGTTGCGCAACTGGGTTCGTCAGGCTGAGGTCGACGGCGGTGTGCGGGCGGGCACCACCACCGAGGATGCCGACCGGATCGCGCAGTTGGAGCGGGAGAACCGCGAGCTGCGGCGGGCGAACACGATCTTGAAGCAGGCGTCGGCTTTTTTCGCGGCGGAGATCGACCGCCCACAGCGTTGATCGTGGAGTTCGTCGCCGCGTATCGCGATGAACACGGAGTCGATCCGATCTGCGCGGCCCTGCGCGACACGGCCGCCCAGATCGCTTCGTCCACGGTACGAGCCCACCTGAGCCCACACAAGACCGAGGCGCCACGAGCAGTTCGTGACCGCGAGATGCTCGGTGAGATCCGCACCGTGCACGCCGACAATCTCGGTGTCTACGGTGCTCGCAAAGTACACGCCGAACTCTGTAGAAAGGGGTTCGGCGTGGCCCGCTGCACCGTCGAATGATTGATGAAAGCCGATGGGCTGCAGGGGATACCGCGGTTGAAGACACGTAAGACCACCCGCAGTGAGGGAGCCGAGACGCCACAGCCGGCCGATCGGGTCAAACGGCAGTTCACCGCCCAAGCGCCGAATGCCTTGTGGGTCGCCGACCTGACCTACATCCGCACCCACTCCGGCTGGGTATATGCGGCATTCATCCTCGATGTGTTCTCCCGCATGGTCGTCGGCTGGCAGGTGTCCACGACCATGCATACCGGCCTCGCGCTCGATGCCCTGGACATGGGGTTGTGGGCGCGCTCGCGGGCCGGCCAGGATGTGGCCGGGCTGATCCACCACTCCGACCGCGGAGTGCAGTATCGAGCCATTCGTTACACCGAACGTCTCGCCGAGGCGGATGCGGTGACTTCTGTTGGCTCCAAAGGTGATTCGTACGATAATGCGATGGCCGAGGCGTTCAACTCGCTGTTCAAAGCCGAGTGCATTCGTAACCCAGTGATGCGCCCGCGTGGTGGTTGGGGCGGTGTCGGCGAGGTCGAAATCGCGGTCGCCGAATACATCGAATGGTTCAACCACCGACGCCTGCACGGCGAGATCGGACACGTCCCGCCCGTCGAGTACGAGGCCGCCTACTGGGCGACCCACACAGCCACCAGCTACCGTGGGAACCCGGTCCCAGCAACCGCTGGAACCAACTAACCGAGCCTCCAGCAAACCCGGGGCGATTCACCGGACTGCTCCGGAGATCCCGCAGATCCCCATCAGCCGGCCGACCTGATCGCGACCCATGGGGTGTCCTGCTCGCCACATCTGATGATGCAT
>NZ_JARJDD010000056.1:0-1535 GCF_029269935.1 Gordonia sp. N1V | reverse complement strand
GGGGAACGCACGATCGCCCGGCCCATCGCGACGCGTTGGCGTTGCCCACCGGATAGATTCGCCGGTTTCCGATCCAGGTAGGGCCCCAGGTCGAGGATGCGGGCGGCTTCGTCGACCTTCGCGGCGATCTCGGCTTTCGACAGTTTCGCCAGGGTCAGCGGGAACGCGATGTTCTCCCGCACCGACATGTGCGGATACAGGGCATAGGACTGGAACACCATGGCGATGTCGCGGTCTTTGGGGGCGCGTTCGTTGACGCGTTGCCCGGCGATCCGTAGCTCCCCGCTGGTGATGTCCTCGAGCCCGGCGATCATGTTCAGGGTGGTCGATTTCCCGCAGCCGGACGGGCCGACGAGGATGATGAACTCGCCGTCGGCGATATCCACATTCACCTCGTGCACCGCGGTCGAGCCGTCGGGATAGGTTTTGCTGACGTGGTCCAAAACGATGTCTGCCATGGGTTTATCCCTTCACCGCGCCGGAGGTCAACCCGGCCACGATTCGACGTTGGAAGAACAACACGAAGATGATGATCGGAATGGTGATCACGACCGCGGCCGCAGCGATCGACCCGGTGGGTTCCTCGAACTGGGAACTCCCGGTGAAATTCGCGATCGCGACCGGCGCGGTGATCGCCCGTTCGGTCGAGGTCAATGACAACGCCAGCAGCAGGTCGTTCCACGCGAAGATGAACACCAGGATCGCCGCGGTCACCACCCCCGGCGCGGCCAACGGGGCGATCACCTTCCGGAACGCCTGGAACGGGGTCGCGCCATCCATTTTCGCGGCCTTCTCCAACTCCCACGGGATCTCCCGGAAGAACGCCGAGAGCGTGTAGATCGCCAACGGCAACGCGAAGGTGATGTAGGGCAGGATCAACCCCGGCCACGTGTCGAACAACCCGAGGGTGCGTTCGATGTTGAACAGTGGGGTGACCAGCGAGATCTGCGGGAACATCGCGATCAACAGGGCCGCCCCGATCAACAGGCGTTTACCCGGAAAGTCCAAACGGGCCACCGCATAGGCGGCCATCGTGCCCAACACCACCGCGATCACCGTGGTGATCAACCCGATCCCGATCGAGTTGATCAGTGCCGAGGTGAACGCGCTCGTGGAAAAGATCGACGAATAGTTCTCCCACGTCCACTCCTTCGGGATGAACGAGCCGTCGGTGACACTCGAGGCGGGTTTGAATGACAAACTCACGATCCACAACAAGGGGATGATCGCATACAGGATCACCAGGATGTTGGCGATCGCCCACCAGAATTTCGGTTTGGCTCCGGTCTTCACCGCCCCTTACCTCCCCTCGTTGTCCGAGCCCGGTGCCGCAGTACCGAACCCCTTGATGAAGATGAACGCGATGATCGCCACACACACGAAGATCAGGATCGAGATCGCCGACCCCACACCAAGATTGAAACCCTTGAACAGATTGTCGTAGCCAAGCATCGACACCGAATAGGTGTTGTTCGACCCGGCGGTCAACACATAAATGTTGTCGAACACCCGGAACGCGTCCAGAGTACGGAACA
>NZ_JARJDD010000055.1:0-1542 GCF_029269935.1 Gordonia sp. N1V | reverse complement strand
GCGTTAGGCACGCGGTGGGATGCGGTGGGACGCCCATAGAAAGGTCAGGAGAGCCCAGGGTGTTCGATGCAAGGGGTGGTTTGATCAATTCTGCTTGTGGACAACGTGTTTCGGCGCCAGCTTTCTGTCGGTGGGGTGTGGTAGGGACGCGGTTTTCGCTGTAGTCGATGGATGTGGTTGCGATACCTGTCATCTCGCCGGGTCTCGAGGCGCGGCGCCTGGGGCGCCGTGCACCTCGACCATCGATTGGGAGGGGATGCTGAGTGCGGGGGCCTGGATCGTCGATGCGGTGGGGATGTCCGGGTGCGGGGGTGCGCATGGACCATCGATTTGGGGGGATACTCGAGCAAGCTTCGACCACCGGGGGAGGTGGCCTGCTGATCAGTGGTTGTCGATTCCCAACGCCCGCAACACCGTTTGCAGTTTGGCGGTGGTCTCGGCGAGTTCGGCATCGGGATCGGAGTCGGCGACGATACCGCCGCCGGCCCACGTGCGAAAGGTTTGTCGGTCGGCGTCGAGTTCGAGGCAACGAATGGTGACCATCCACTCACCGTCGCCACGCGCGTCGGCCCAGCCGACGGCGCCGGCGTAGAGTCCGCGTGGTTCCTCGTGATTCCGAATGAACTGTGCCGCAGCCTCGGTCGGTGTCCCGCACACCGCGGGGGTGGGGCTCAGGGTGAGGGCCAGGTCGAGTGCGCCGACATCCGGATCGGTGAGGTGGGCGCGTATCGGGGTGGCCAGGTGCCACATCTCGCCGGTGGAAAGCAAGTGAGGTCGGGTCGCGACGGAGAGTTCGTCGCTGATCGGCGCCAATCGTTCGCGCAGATGCTCGACGACGAACGCGTGCTCGCGATGATCTTTTCCCGACGCGGCGAGCTTCTCCCGGGCCTCGCGATCGGCATCCGGGTCCGACGAGCGTGGAGCCGAACCTGCATACGGATGGCAGGTCACCTCGCGACCGCTCTTGTGCAGCAACAACTCCGGGCTCGCGCCGAGGAGCCACGAGTGGCCGCTGTCGACCGCGAACGCATTGTGCTCGGAGTTGCCGTGCGCCAGCGCGCCGAGGAGTTCATCGATCCCGACCGGTGAATCGAGCACCGCACCAACGGTTCTCGCGAGCACCACCTTGTCGAGGACGCCGGCATCGATGGCGGCCACCGCACGGCGTACCCGCTCCCGATGTGTGGCGGCGTCGGGGATCTCGACGAGTTGGGCCAGTGAATGACGGACGGGGGCGCGCCCACCGAGCGCCTGTTCCCGATATAGCCGCGTGGGTGCGAACAGCGCGGCCGGATCGGCGGGGTCGAACGGGAGCGCACCGACCACCGACTCCACCGCACCGGATCGCAGCGCGTCGACGGCGTCGGAGACCGCGGTGAACCGTCGCGCGACGCCCTCGGCGCGAACCACCCCGTGCGGGCGCGACAACACGAACGGAGCAGGCCCCGTTCCCTCATCTTCCACACGTTCGCCGCTCACTCGACCAACCTAGTGGCGCGAGTTTGAAGTTGTTGGACGGTTGGCTTTTTCTAGGATCTGTTC
>NZ_JARJDD010000054.1:0-1562 GCF_029269935.1 Gordonia sp. N1V | reverse complement strand
CGACGGCCCGCGCCCGGTGCTCGTCGTCGACTTCGGTGCCCAGTACGCGCAGTTGATCGCGCGCCGTGTCCGTGAGGCGCGGATCTACTCCGAGGTGATCGCGCACGACGCGGGTATCGAGGCGTTCAAGGCCAAGGACCCGGTGGCGCTGATCCTCTCCGGTGGGCCCGCCTCGGTGTACGCCGAGGACGCCCCGCGGCTGGATCCGGCGATCCTCGACCTCGATATCCCGGTGTTCGGCATCTGCTACGGATTCCAGACCATGGCCGCAGCACTGGGTGGTCGGGTGGCCAACACCGGTGGGCGCGAATTCGGCCGCACCACACTGACTCTCACCGACGAGGGGCTCCTGCACCAGGGACTGTCCAGCACTCAGCCGGTGTGGATGAGCCACAACGACGCCGTGCAGGAGGCGCCGGAGGGGTTCACCGTCACCGGCTCGACGCCCGGTGCGCCGGTTGCCGCGTTCGAGAATGTCGGGCGCCGGATGGCCGGGGTGCAATACCACCCCGAGGTGCTGCACACCCCGCACGGCCAGCAGATCCTCACCCGCTTCCTCTACGAGATCGCCGGGCTCGAGGCCGACTGGACCGCCGCCAACATCGCCGACGCCCTCATCGACCAGGTCTCCGACCAGATCGGCGACGGTCTGGCCATCTGCGGTCTGTCCGGTGGGGTGGATTCCGCGGTTGCGGCGGCCCTGGTGCAGCGTGCGATCGGTGATCGGCTGACGTGTGTGTTCGTCGATCACGGGTTGCTGCGCGCGGGCGAGCGTGAGCAGGTGCAACACGACTTCGTCGGTGCCACCGGCGCGAAACTGGTCACCGTCGACGCCGCCGACACCTTCTTGCGCGAGTTGTCCGGGGTCAGCGATCCGGAACAGAAGCGCAAGATCATCGGCCGCGAGTTCATCCGCTCGTTCGAGGGCGCGGTGAGTGAGGTGCTGGGCGATCACGCCGAGGGCGGACAGCAGGTCGACTACCTGGTGCAGGGCACCCTGTATCCGGATGTCGTCGAATCCGGTGGTGGTAGTGGTACGGCCAACATCAAGAGCCACCACAACGTCGGCGGACTGCCCGAGGATCTCGAGTTCAGCCTCGTTGAGCCGCTACGCCTGCTGTTCAAGGACGAGGTGCGCGCCGTTGGCCGTGAGCTCGGTCTGCCCGAGGAGATCGTTGCGCGTCAGCCTTTCCCGGGCCCGGGTCTGGCGATCCGCATCGTCGGAGAGGTCACCGCGGAGCGGCTGGCCATGTTGGGCAAGGCCGATCTCATCGCGCGTGAGGAATTGACCGCGGCGGGGCTCGACGCGCAGATCTGGCAGTGCCCGGTGGTGCTGCTCGCCGACGTGCGCAGCGTCGGCGTCCAGGGCGACGGCCGCACCTACGGTCATCCGATCGTGCTGCGCCCGGTTTCCAGTGAGGACGCGATGACCGCGGACTGGACCCGCGTGCCCTATGAGGTCCTCGAGATCATCTCCACCCGCATCACCAACGAGGTCCCCGACGTGAACCGTGTCGTCCTCGACGTCACCAGTAAGCCGCCGGGCACCATCGAGTGGGAGT
>NZ_JARJDD010000053.1:0-1591 GCF_029269935.1 Gordonia sp. N1V | reverse complement strand
GCGTTGGTCACTGCGGACATGCTGGGCCTGTATGCGCAGCTGCATGGTCTCCTCGACCGCATTGCCGCCGCATCCCCACACGTGTTGTCCGATACCGACCTGGTGACGGTCACCGAGGAACACGAACGCGCCACTCGGCGGATGGAATCGGTGAGTCAACCCGCACTGATCGAGGTCGAGAACCGCGGCGTGTACCGGAAGCTGGGTTTTCAGAACATCTCCGGTTTTCTCAGTCGCCGATTACGGATCACCGACACCTTCCGTCGTAAACGACGGTTGCAGGCGTTGGGGCAGTTCACGACACCCAGCGGTACGCCGTTACCGCCGTCGGCACCAACCCTGGCCGACGGTGTCGCCGACGGAGTCCTCGGCCCGGACCACGTCCACGCGGTCCTCGACGTGCTCGGCAAGATCCCGGTGGCGTTGCCCGCCGAGGTCCACACCGCAGCGGAGCAAACGCTGGGGCAACAGGCACGCGAGCACACCCCCGCGGAGTTGGGGGTCCTCGGGCAACAACTACTTGCACGGGTCGATCCCGACGGCGAGCTGACCGAACCCGCCGACCGGGCCCGGCAACGGCAACTATGGTTGGGACGTCAAGACGCCCAACAGATGTCGGTGATCAAAGGCCGCCTGGACCCGGCCACCCGCGCGATGTTCGACGTGGTGTTGGCGTCATGGGCGGCCAAAGGCGTCAACAATCCCGACGACGAGCACTCCCCGCACGGATCCGTCCACGATGCCGCCCCGGACGTGGTGGAGGCCGCGGCCCAACGCGATACACGCACCACCGCGCAACGCCAGCATGATGCATTCCGTGCCCTGCTCCACGCCGCCCTCGACGGCGGGTTGCTGGGCAAAAGTCATCGGGGTCTGCCGCCGCAGTTGATCGTGTCGATCACCTCCCAGGAATTACGCGAGCAGGCCGGTCTCGGACGTACCGCCACCGGTACGACACTGCCGATCGGTGACGTGGTGGAGGTGGCGGCACGGGCGCAACAGTATTTGGCGGTGTACGCCGATCATTCCTCGGAGATCTTGTATTTCGGGCAAGCCCGTCGGTTCGCCTCACGGGGCCAAAGGCTGGCCCTGGCCGATTCCTACGGGGGCTGTTCACATCCGGACTGTTCGGCGCCGATGGTGCACGTCGAAATCCACCACGCCGCCCGCGACTATGCGCGGGGCGGGAACACCGACATCCACGATCTCGCCCCGGCGTGCGGCGTGCACAACCGCATGGTCGGCCCCGACACCGGCCAGTACACCACCGAACTGATCCGCAGTGGCCCCGACGCCGGACGCTTCGGCTGGCGACTCAACACCGAACCCGGACAGCCACAGAATCCGTTGCGGGTCAACCGATTCTTTCGGATCGATCGGACGTTTCGGGCCGCGGTCGAACACATCCGAGACGCGGCCGGCATACCGGCCGACCCGCCCTCACCACCGGTATCGAGGTGCGAAGCCCGCCTCGATACCGGGGTACAGCGAGTCGTGCACCGCGAAGCCAACAGCCAACACGGCCACCGACGGACAAATCCACACGATCACCCACCACCCAGTCTCGGCCCACCCGGGCTGGGTCCACCCG
>NZ_JARJDD010000052.1:0-1679 GCF_029269935.1 Gordonia sp. N1V | reverse complement strand
CGAACAGATCCTAGAAAAAGCCAACCGTCCAACAACTTCAAACTCGCGCCACTAGGCAGGCACAATGGTCAAGGTAAACGCTGCCGAGGCACAGTCGCCAGGGCTTCTCGTAGTCCGATCGGATGAACTCCGCGAATCTAATGTCAAGGTTACGAACCTTCATGATGTATGGTTCTATCGCCCTCCACTATCAGGCAGGGATCACACTTGTGACAGATCAGGAGAATTTCGTGATCACGCGATCCTCAACATCAAAAACTGCGAAGGTGTTAGTACTAGCTGCGATTGCGTCGCTTATCGGAGCGGTTCTAGCCTCATGCTCTGACGACAATTCTTCCGATTCAATTTGCCAGAGTCAACAGTCGTCGATTAAGTCCGCTCTTCAATCGAGCAACGACGGTTCAACCGGGAAGCCTACCAACGACACCAATTCATACCAGCCCGAGTTCACTTTCAACGGCAGCAAGTGTGACGATGTTACCGTCCATCTAGCCGGTTTAACCTCCGCGATAGATCCTGACTCAAGCGAAGCATCTGGACTATACGAGATGTGCCACAAGGTCAGCGACGGAAAGATTCGAATGGTTTTGGAGTCCGGGGATGGGACGGATATTGCAGCGCCAGCGTCGAACGATCCGAGCCTTCCAATTCAGTGCAAGCCTGCTGTTCGATACGGCATCAAAGCAAAATCCGGGTCCGTCGATTGTCCTGCATCGGAAGGACTCGAGAACACAATTAAGGCCACATCCCCCAAGATTTTAAACGCGTACACTTCCTATTACTCATGTTCCATCGAAGCTCGAACAACAATCTCCCTGAGCGACAAATCCGAAGCAGATCCTGTTTGCGATGCTGCTCTCAACACTGCAAAACAATACCTAGCCTCGCACAAGGATCTACAGGTAGCTTCTTTAATCCTCACAGCAAAAGATAGTGGTCGGCAAATTCTATCCGGAGGCGTTTTAGGAGCTGACACTGATCAATCTGGTCAATGTGAATCATCGACAGAAGGCGATTAATGGTACCGGCCCGATTCTGAGTTGCAGCCACCAGGTAAAGGTTCGTTAGCTGTTCGGCGAGTGTTCCTGCTCTCGACCACTCGGTTCGTCGGAAGTTCCACACCTCGCAGTAGAGCTGCCTACTCGCCCTGACGCTGACATCTACTTGCTCTACGCCGCCTTCTTGATCTTCTCGGCTTCAGCCTTGGCGTCAGCGATAACCTTGTCAGCTTCTGCCTTAGCCTCGATCCACCGATTTGCTTGTGATCGGTCGGTGAGGGATAAACGAAATGCCCTGTCTGAGTGACAGAATGGGACTTCTCTAGGGTTCCATCCACACACGCAGGAGGGCATCTCGTAGATGCGATTGTCTCACACTCACCCGGTCCGGTCTGCATCCTGTGACGATCCGAATCTCCTCGCCGCTGCGGGGGTGGTGCCGGTGATGGCGCTGGCCGAACGCGCCAGCTTGTCGGAGTTGGCGCGTGAGCATCTGAGCGTGCCCACCGACAAGGGCGCCCATCCGGATCGGAAGGTGTTTTCCCTGGTGGCGGGGATGGTGGCGGGCGCTGACAGCATCGACGACATGGCCGTGTTGCGACACGGCGCGATGGGCAAGGTGTTCGACTGGGGTTCCCCCGAAAAAATGGACACGGTTAGCTTGATTGCTGACTTGCGTGC
>NZ_JARJDD010000051.1:0-2026 GCF_029269935.1 Gordonia sp. N1V | reverse complement strand
TGACGGCGCTCATTGAAAGTGCCCAGTCTGGCTAATTGAAACTGCTCACTTGTGTGGCACCGCCAACAAGGGCGGGCCTTCCTCGATGCTGATGGTCTCTGACCACCGATCAGCCTTCGAGGGAGGCCCGCTCGTTCATGCTCACACAAGGAGAATCCGTGGAAGCACATGCCCTGCGAAAGCAGGGGTGGACGATCTCGGCGATTGCCCGGCATTTGGGCCGCAACCGACGCACGATCCGCAACTATCTCAACGAGACGACCATGCCGGGCCAGCGCAAGAAGCGTGAGGTGGATCCGTTCGACCGGTTCGTCGATTACGTGGCCACCAGACTGAGCGACGACCCGCATCTGTGGGCGCGCACGTTGTGTGACGAACTCGAAGACCTCGGCTACCAGCAGTCGTATCAGACGTTGACTCGTCAGATCCGGGTGCGGGGGTTGCGGCCGGTGTGTATGCAGTGCGCAACGGCCACCGACCGGCCCAACGCGGTGATCACTCACCTGCCGGGTGAGGAAACTCAATGGGATTGGGTCGAGTTGCCTGATCCGCCCGCCGAATGGGGTTGGGGCAAAACCGCATACCTGCTTGTCGGGTCGCTGGCGCATTCGGGGAAATGGCGGGGCTATCTGGCCCCGGATATGACCCGTCCACAGGTGATCGCGGGCATTGACCGGATCACCCGTCAGTTGGGTGGGGTGACCAGGACGTGGCGATTCGATCGCATGGCGACGGTCTGCCATCCCGCCACCGGAGACGTGACCGCCGAGTTCGCCGCGGTAGCCAAGCATTACGGAGTCTCGGTAGCAGTGTGCCCACCACGGCGCGGCAACCGCAAAGGTGTGGTGGAAAAGTCCAATCACACAGCTGCGCAACGCTGGTGGCGTACCGTGCCCGACGACACGACCGCCGAGCAGGCACAAACAAGCGTGGACACGTTCTGCCGTACCCGCTCCGACATTCGGCTACGCCCCACCCGCGACGGGCGGGCATCAGTGGTCACGATCGCCAAACGTGAACCGCTGCAGCGAGCGCCGGCGGCACCCTATCCCGCGGTACTCACCGAATCGCGCCAGGTCTCCCGGCAAGCGTTGGTGTCGTGGAAAGGCAACCAGTACTCGGTGCCACCGGAAGTAGCGATGAGCGAGGTCACCGTGCGTGAAGCACTCGGCGACAACCATATCGACATCGCCACCACCAGCGGGATCGTGATCGCCCGCCACCAGATGGCAGCCCGCGGCTCAGGCGCCCAAGTCCGCGACCACGGCCACGTCGTGGCCCTGGAAACCCTGGTGAAAGGCCAGGCCTCCGCCGGTGGGCGCCCACACCGCCGCAAAGAACGCATCCCACCCGGACCGGCCGCCCGTGCTGCCGCACAAGCATTGCGCGACAACAACTCCGAACCATCAATCGCCGATTCTGCATCGGTGGTCGACCTCGCCGTCTACGAACGCGCCGCACAGAATAGGAACACCTTGTCATGACCACCACCAACACCCACCCGACCGCCAACAACGAGCCGCAGTCGCAGGCGGCGGTCTCGCTGTATCAGAAGCTGCGCGGACATCTGGCCACCCTCAAACTCGATGCGGCCGCCCAGGCCCTTCCTGGGGTGCTGCACACCGCCACCGACGAACAATGGACGCTCACCCACACCCTCGAGCACCTGCTGGCGATCGAGGTCGACGCCACCGACGCCCGCCGCCTGGCCGGCCGATTGCGCTTCGCGTGCCTGCCCACCCCAGCGACACTGGACTCCTTCGACTACGACGCCGCTCCGGGCGTGGATGCGGCCCTGATCCGCGAACTCGGCACCTGCGCCTACCTGGAGTCGGCGACCAACGTGCTGCTCGTCGGGCCGCCCGGTACCGGCAAAACTCACCTCGCGGTCGGATTGGCCCACGCCGCAGTCCACGCCGGCTACCGCACCTACGTCACCACCGCCGCCGATCTGGCCGCCCGCTGCCACAAAGCCGCGATCGAGGGCCGCTGGTCGACCACCATGCGATTCTTCGCCGGCCCCACC
>NZ_JARJDD010000050.1:0-2065 GCF_029269935.1 Gordonia sp. N1V | reverse complement strand
GCACGAGGCATACCCTACAAACTACACCCATGTAACCTTAACTGAACGGTATTGCCCCTAGGCCCGCCCTCCTCTTAGGAATGCGGGGTTACACCTGCGGTCGCCTTGGCGCGCTCGTCCACATTGCGGAGACAGGCTCGAGCGCGCCCACCTAGCTGGCTTCGCTATCAAATCGGGACCACCAGAGGCCCGGTATCCCCGCGCAAACCGTCACCACATCGCGTAGAGTTAAGTCATACGACCGAATTAGTTGAAGGGGCCGTCATGGAGGCAGATGTAATCGTCGTCGGTGCAGGACTAGCCGGGCTCAGCACAGCGCGTCGGCTGGCCGCAGGGGGGCACTCGGTAGTCGTACTCGAGGCCCGCGATCGCGTTGGCGGGCGCACAGAAGGCGGTGAACTTGACGGCCATCCCGTCGAATTGGGCGGAACCTGGATCGGCGAGGGACATACAGAGATGTACCGGCTCGTTGCCGACCTCGGCCTCCGCACCTTCCCCACCTACAACGACGCCGGACAGCTCGTGGTCGACCTGGGCGGAAAACAGTCACGACTCGCGCCACACAAGGGTGCCACCCCAAAGATCAGCCCGGCAGCCTTAATTGATCTTGCCCAGGGGCTGGCTCGCTACAAGAAGCTCGCCAAGGGTGTCGACCCCGCCGCGCCTTGGGCCCACCCCAAAGCCGCGGAACTCGACGGTCAAACGTTCGAGTCGTGGATCCGCCGCAACCTCAGGACGGGCACGGGCAGGTCATACTTTCGCACACTCGCCGAAGCACTGTACTCCGCCGACTCATCGGACCTGTCCCTGCTGCACACACTCTTCTACACCGCCAGCAACGGGGACCTCGAGACACTCTCCGCCACTGACAAGGGCGCACAGAAAGACCGTGTCGTGGGCGGTTCGGTACTGGTGTCGCAACGCCTCGCCGAGACCCTCGACATCCGCTTCGGCGACCCGGTAACGGCTGTCGAGCAGACCGAGTCCGCTGTGACAGCGACAACACGTCACGGACATGTCTACACCGGCCGGTTCATCGTCGTCGCAATCCCCCCGACACTCGCCGGACGCCTCGACTACCAGCCGGCACTACCCTCCTGGCGCGACCAACTCACCCAACGTGTCCCGGCGGGAACCGTCAGCAAATGCTTCGCCACCTACCCGACCCCGTTCTGGCGCGACGCCGGCCTCAACGGGCAGGCGATCTCCGACACCGGGCCCGTCAAGGTGACATTCGACGTTTCGCCGCCGAACGGAGAGATCGGAATCTTGCTCGGGTTCGTCGAAGGAGGTGAGGCACGGCGTTGGCAACGCCTCGATGCTTCCCAGCGACGCTCACAAGTACTGGGCTGTTTCACGCGCTACTACGGGCCCACTGCCGCAGAACCAGTGACCTACTTCGAGAAAGACTGGGGCGCTGAAGAATTCACGAGAGGATGCTACGGAGCAGGATTCGGTCCCGGCGTCTGGACCAGCTACGGTCCCGTCCTGCGTGAACCCGTCGGCCTAATCCACTGGGCAGGCGCCGAATACGCCGACGAGTGGAGCGGATACATGGAAGGCGCGGTGCGATCGGGAACGGACACGGCAACCCACCTCCTCTCCATGCTCTAACAGTTCACCCATTCGCGCACTCCCCCGACGCGCACCCCGTAGTGGCGGCGGTTGGCGAGCGAAGCCGGGAGGTCGCGCCGCTGTCGGGTCGACTTGCGACCAGTCGACCGAGACGGGAGGTGGGTCGATGATGCGCGGTGTCGTTCGATCAGACCTGGCCTGCTCGCCACCGTCGCGTTCCGCCAGCGCGAACGCGGCCACCAACTCGGTGGGTGATCCGCGACACGGCCACGATGCCGTCGAGTGAGACGGTATCTCCCGGCGGGAGGTCGTCGAGGTAGCCGCATTCGGACAGCGCGGTCTCGAGCACGAGCGTGTACCGGAGTCGTTCCGCGGAGTCCATTCTCGCCACGCCAAGGTTGCTCGGGCACGCGCGACACTCGAACAAGTAGCCAACTAGTGGCGCGAGTTTGAAGTTGTTGGACGGTTGGCTTTTTCTAGGATCTGTTCG